>NZ_JAUZVK010000003.1:0-355982 GCF_031844505.1 Gordonia sp. AC31 | reverse complement strand
GTTTCCCTGGAGATTAGGTCCCGCCACGCGTCCATGAAGTGTTCGCAGAAGTCAAATGGGCTGTCGCCGTCGAATTCGTCTAACTTGGCGATCAGTCCGTCTAACTTTCGTATCCAGTCTTCCAAACTGGTCTTGGCTTCATCGTCTTCCGGTGGCACACTTCGACTCCTGTCATGCTCGAACTTCGCGGCCTCGTCGTGGACAGCCTGTAAGCATCGCACGTACGCAACTCATTGCGTCTGACATCTGATCCCGCGTGTCGCGCTGATGCGGCAGCTTGGGTAGCACGGGGGTGGCACTGTAATCGTTCGGATGACGCGAGGGAACGGCAATAGTCAATCTACCTGCGGCGATGCGGTGCCCCCAGTCGGACTCGAACCGACACTGTGCCGATTTTAAGTCGGCTGCCTCTGCCAATTGGGCTATGGGGGCGAAGGGTCCGCTCGACGACGGTCCCCACGGTGAGCATAGTCAGCCGCGGCAGCGTGTCCGAATTCGTCCGGCGTTGCCACCGACAGACGTCAACTCGACCGCCAGACCTCGATCGAGGTCTGGCAGTCGAGTCGACGTCTGGGAGTCAGCCGTCCTTGACCGGCCCAGTCGCCGGGGTGATCATGGGGCATGGACGCGGCAGCGGTGACCGGGGCACGCAATTGGGAGGCCGTCCGAGAACGGCATCCCGCCATCGTCGAGCGCCTCGAGGCGGGTCTGACGCAGGGTGATCCGCTCGCCGACACGGTGATCGTCGAGGCCAGAGAACGCGGAATCTCTTTCTCCACACTGGTCGCGCTCTTGGAAGAGCACACCTCCGCCGAGGAGGAGACCGATGTCGAACACCTCGAGATGCCCGCCTCGATGACGCATCTGTTGCAGGTCGCGAGCGCCCCACCTCCGTGGTTCGACCCGGCCTGGGCGGAGGCCGGCGCCCGCGCCTGGTGGCGGTTCGGCACGTTGCAGTCGTCGACGCTGTATCAGTCGCTGATCTACGGGTTCAAGGCGCAGGGATTCGTCCGTCCGCTGGTGGCCACCGGCCGGCTGGGATCGGGGACACGTGATCGAGTCGAGTCGACGGCCCGCTGGGTCGCCGAGGCGACCACGCCCGGATCGATGCTCCCGGGCCGTCCCGGTTGGGTTGCAACGCTTCGTATTCGGCTGCTACATGCCTACATCCGCGACGTCCTGCGGCACCCGCCCGGCGGCGATCCGACGGACGACGCCGGGGCCTGGGACGAAGGGGAGTGGGGCGCACCCATCAACCAGACGTATGCCGTGATGACCATCTCGTGCGGCTTCCTGGCTCTACCTCTCGTCGTCGCACGGGATTTCGGGATCCACTACAGCAGTGCGGAATGTGAGGCGATCACGCATCTGTGGCGCTGGATCGGCTGGGTCATCGGGGTCGACGACGACCTCCTGCCGCCGAGTTACGAGTCGTCGAGCGAATTGTTCCGTATCGCAGGCGAATTCGAGCTGCAGCCCGACGATTCGTCGAAGGTGCTGATCAAGGCGCTGCTTCGCGAGGGGTACGACCTTCCGCGCGTCGTGCACGGGGCCGCGCCGATTCCGGTGCCGGGGTTGCTGGTCTCCGCGGTGGATGCGATCACCAGACCCCTGCTCATGTCGTCGTTCTCGGCCATCAGCACCAGATGGGTCGAGCGCCCGGTCGCCCGGCGGATGGGTCTGCGCCGGACGCCGTTGCACCATCTCGTCGACGTCGCACGGCCCGCCGTCAGGCTGCGCGAGATCGCGCGGGCGACCGGACTGCTCGGATCGGAGTCGACGGTGATCGAGCGCGAACTGCGAACGGTCCGACGCGGACTCGGCATGCCGCACGTCCCTGAATCGTCCTTGACCGCCTAAATTACTGCTGATAACTTAACGCCGTAAAGTCGACCGACGCGACAGGGGTCCGCATGCTGGTCAGATTGACACGGCTGGTCATATCCATGCCCAAACGAGTGCTGCTGGGTGCACTCATCCTGCTGGTGGTGTGCGGCGCGTACGGCGCCACCGCGGCCGAACATCTGCTGGCCGGAGGGTACAGCGATCCGAACTCGGGGTCGGCGCGGGCGGAGAGAACGCTCGACGAGACGTTCAACCGCGGCGGGGTCCAGGTCGTGCTCAAACTGGACGGTCCCGACGGAGTCGACGTCTCCCGCGACCCGACGGCCCGGGCGGTCGGTGAGGACATCGTCGCCGACCTGAATCGCAATCAGTACGTGCAGGACCAGATTTTGTCGGTGTGGGCCAATCCGGCGCTCGACTCCGCGCTCGTCAGTCGCGACCGGACGTCGACGCTGATCATCGCCTCGCTCGACGGTGGCGAGGATTCGGCGCCGGGGCACGCCGAGGAGATCGCCGCGGCCCTGGCCGGTGACCGCGACGGGATCACCGTGCAGGTCGGCGGTCAAGGAATGGTCTTCGCACAGGTCAACGATCAGACCGCGTCCGATCTCCTCGTCGCCGAGGCCATCGCGATCCCGATCACGTTCATCGTGTTGATCTTCATCTTCGGCGGATTGCTCGCCGCGGCCGTCCCGGTCGGCATCGGCATCGTCTCGATCATCCTCACCTTCGCGCTGCTCCGGGCGATCGGATCGGTCACCGACGTCTCGGTCTTCGCGCTCAACCTCACCACCGCACTGGGTCTCGCGCTCGCGATCGACTACACGCTGCTGATCCTGACGCGCTACCGGGAAGAGGTCGGACACGGTCTGAGCCGGCCCGACGCGATCGTCCGGACCCTGGCCACGGCCGGGCGGACGGTCGCCTTCTCCGCGGTGACCGTCGCCCTGTCGCTCAGCGCGCTCGTGCTGTTCCCGCAGTACTTCCTGCGCAGCTTCGCCTTCGCGGGTCTCGGCGTCGTGGTCGTGGCCGCGGTGTCGGCGCTCGTGCTCACGCCGGCCGTGCTCATGCTCCTCGGTGATCGCATCGACGCGTTCGATGCCCGGAAGCCACTCCGGCGCCTGCTTCGGCTGCCGCCGGCGCGGCCCGTCGAACCCGAGGACACCTGGTGGTACCGGCTCGTCCAGTGGGTGCTGCGCCACGCCTTGCCGGTCGCCGCGGTCGTCACGGTTTTCCTACTGGTACTCGGTGCGCCGTTCCTGTCGATGAAACTGGGGTTCCCCGACGACCGGGTGCTCCCCGAGTCGGCGAGCGCCCACGCGATCCAGCAGGAGATCCGAGACGACTACGAGGACGACCTGTCCGCAGCGGTCACCGTCGTCGTGCGGGGGCCGGTGGACGATGCGGCCCTGGCCGACTACACCCGCGCCCTGTCGACGGTCGGAGATGTCAACTCCGTAGGGTCGTCGGCCGGGACGTTCGTCCGGGGTGCGCCGGCCGCACCGGGCAGCCCGGACGACACCCGGGGCGACGTACACGTCCTGCAGGTGTCGACCGACCGCGACCCGATGAGCGAGTCGGGGATCGCCCAGCTCGACGAGCTGCGGGCGGTGCCGCCGCCGGCGGGAACGGAGACCCTGTTCAGCGGGCTCGCCGCCGCCACCGACGACACCGTCGGGTCGATCTACGCGCATCTGCCGTGGGTGCTCGGACTGATCGCGATCGCGACGTTCGTGCTGCTGTTCCTGTTCACCGGGAGCGTCGTGTTGCCGCTGAAGGCGCTCGTCCTCAACATCCTGTCGCTGTCGGCGACGTTTGGCGCGATGGTCTGGTTCTTCCAGGAAGGGCACCTCGGAGGTTTGGGGACCACCGCGACGGGCACCCTCAGCGCGACCATGCCGGTGCTGCTGTTCTGCGTGGCGTTCGGCCTGTCGATGGACTACGAGGTGTTCCTGTTGGGACGGATCCGCGAGGAGTGGTTGCGATCGGACCGGACGCGGGGGGCCACCGACCATGCCGTGGCCCTGGGCTTGGCCCGGACCGGCCGGGTCATCACGGCCGCGGCACTGCTGATGAGCATCGTCTTCGCCGCCATCGCGGCGTCGGAGGTCTCGTTCATGCGGATGTTCGGGGTCGGTCTCACCCTGGCGGTCCTGATGGACGCGACGATCATCCGCATGTTCCTCGTCCCCGCCTTCATGCGGCTGGCCGGGCGGGCGAACTGGTGGGCGCCGGGTCCGCTGCGACGGCTACATGATCGGATCGGGTTGTCCGAGGAGGCCCCGGAGGTCGGGCGTCCCGAGAAAGCGGCGCCGGACACCGCGCCGACGAGGGTCTGACACCGAATACGTCATGGCGACGGATGAACGGCGGCGGGACAGGTGCAGGAGTGCAGTGACGACACGTAGACGAGCGAGATCACCGCGCGGGTCCGGAGAGAACCTCGCGGAGGAGATCATCGAGGCGGCCGGCGAGCTGCTGGTGGAGAACGGTGACGACACCGCGATGTCGATCCGTGCGGTCGCCAACCGGGTCGGTGTCACACCGCCGTCGATCTACCTGCACTTCGCCGACAAGGAAGCCCTGCTCGACGCCGTGTGCGCGCGCTACTTCGAGCGTCTCGACGACGAGATGGCGGCCGCGTCGGAGGGCGTCGACGACGCCTTCCGGCGCGCACTCAACCAGGGGATGGCCTACGTACGCTTCGCCGTCGCCACCCCGGTGCTCTACCGGGTGGCGTTCGGCAAGCCCACCTCCGCGGGGCATCCGTCGAAGGTCGACGAGGTACTCGCCGCCAGTGCGTACTCGCGGTTCGCCGGAACCGTCACCGAGCTGGCCGACGAAGGGGTGTTCGATCACGCCGAGATCGCCGACATCGTTCTCGAGTTCTGGGCCGCCGCCCACGGGATCGCGTCGCTGATGCTCGCCAAACCGGGTCTCGCCTGGGGGGACGACTTCGCGCGTGCGGAAGCCATGCTCACCGCCATGTGCCTGGGCCGGGCCTCGCTCGCGACCGACGGCGGTATCGATCAGACCGCAGTGGGCCGCCGGTTGAGGTCGCTGCGCGACCGGGTGAACTGACCCGGTGGCGGGTGTCTGACGACAGAAGGGTCAAGAGTCGGTAAAGTCGACGTCGACTCGGTCGTTGCGAGCTCTCGTCAGGGAACTCTCAGAAACGGCCCGACGTTGAGACGGCAGACATCCGTACCGATGAAGGAGCGCTTCGTGCGAGAAAGCAGCAATCCGGTGATGCGCGGCGTGGTCCGCGACAATCAATCCGGATACGCGGGTTTCGGGGCCGGCATGGCCGGCGCCGGCGCCGCGGCCAACCAGTTCGGTCAGGCCACTGACCCCTACACCCAGCCGGCACCGCCGGCCACTCGTCAGCTCACGATCGACGACGTCGTCACCAAGACCGCGATCACGCTCGGAGTGCTGACGCTGGCCGCCGCTGCCACGTACTTCGCGATCAGCAGCCGCGCCACCGAGGCCGCCCAGGCGGCTCTCGCCACGCCGCTGATGCTGGTCGGCGCCATCGCCGGTCTCGTTCTCGTCCTCGTGGCGAGCTTCGGTCGCAAGCAGGACAACCCGGCCATCGTGCTGGCCTACGCCGCGTTCGAGGGCCTCTTCGTCGGTGCCATCTCGTTCGTGTTCGCGAACTGGGCGGTCGCCGGTGACACCTCGGCCGGTGCGCTGATCGGACAGGCAGTCCTCGGCACCTTCGGTGTGTTCTTCGGCATGCTGTTCGTGTACAAGGTCGGCGCCATCCGCGTGACGCCGCGATTCACCCGCATGCTGTTCGCCGGCATGATCGGTGTCCTGGTCCTGATGCTCGGCAACCTGGTCATCGGTCTGTTCACCGGTGAGGCCGGAGTCCTGCGCGACGGTGGCCCGATCGCCATCATCTTCTCGCTGGTCTGCATCGCCCTCGCCGCGTTCAGCTTCCTGCTGGACTTCGACGCCGCGGATCGCCTGATCCGCGCCGGCGCACCCGACCGGGCCGCCTGGGGCGTGGCACTCGGCCTGACCGTCACCCTGGTCTGGCTGTACGTCGAGATCCTGCGTCTGCTGACCTACTTCAACTCCGACTAGTCAGTCATGTGACAGTGGCCCCGCACCTCGGCAGGTGCGGGGCCACTGTCGCGTCAGGGTCGGTTGGCGACAAAGTGTGCCACCCGGTGCGTTTGCGGGAACAACCCAATCACCGCGGTTCTACCGTGCGGACATGGTGTTCTTTCTGATCCAGCTGGCGCTGATGATCATCGGCGCCGTCGTACACATACTGGTGGACCGATCGACGCGACGACGCACCGTCGGCCGCGCAGCCGAACTCGTGCTGCTCTGGATACTCGTCCCCGGCGGCGCATTCGGCATCCTCGCCGGGGTCGGCCACGTCGGCCCGAACGCCCCCGAGATCGCCGAGGGCATCGGGCCGGACTTCATCCCGTCCATGTTCCAGTGGGAGCTGGGGTGGAACGACATCGCCGTGGGCGTGCTCGGCGTGCTCTGCTACCGGGTGCGCAATCGTGGCGGATGGCTCGACGCCGCCGTGTGGGCACTGGCGATCAGCTACGGGGGAGACCTCGCCGGTCACATCTCGCAGTACTACATCCACGACAACACCGCGACGAACAACGTCTGGGCGATCCCCGCCGAGATCTACATCGTCGGTGCCGTCGTCATCGCCTGGTTCGTGTACCGGCGAACGACCCCCCGCAGCGTCGCGGTCCTGGGACCGAACGCGGCGAGGGATGTCGACGAGACGGAGACGGCCTCGCTCAGCTGAGGCGCTCCAGCACTGATCAGCTGAGGCGCTCGAGGACCATGGCCATGCCCTGACCGCCACCCACGCACATCGACTCGATGCCGAAGGTCTTGTCGCGGGTCTGCAGGTTGTTGAGCAGGGTGGTGGTGATGCGGGCGCCGGTCATCCCGAACGGGTGACCCAGGGCGATGGCGCCGCCGGACACGTTGAGCTTGTCGTGGTCGATGCCGAGATCACGGGCCGAACCGAGGACCTGCACGGCGAAGGCCTCGTTGATCTCGACGAGGTCGATGTCCGACAGCGACATCCCCGAGACCCGCAGCACCTTTCGGATCGCCTCGATCGGACCGAGCCCCATGATCTCCGGCGACAGGCCGGTGGCCGCGGTGGCGACAACGCGCGCCAGCGGGGTGAGGCCCAGTTCCTTCGCCTTGGTGTCGCTCATGATGACCAGCGCCGCGGCGCCGTCGTTGAGCGGGCATGCGTTACCCGCGGTGATCGTGCCGTCCGGGCGGAAGACCGGCTTGAGCTGCGAGATCTTCTCGTAGGTCGTGCCCGCGCGGGGGCCGTCGTCGGCGGTGACGAGCGTGCCGTCGGGCAGGGTGACCGGGTCGATCTCCCGCTCGAAGAAACCGGACTTGATGGCTTCCTCGGCGCGGTTCTGGCTCAGGACGCCCCACTTGTCCTGGTCCTCGCGCGAGATGCCGGTGAACGAGGCGACGTTCTCGGCGGTCTGGCCCATCGCGATGTACACGTCCGGGATGACCCCGTCCTTGCGCGGATCGTGCCAGATGCCCGCGTCACCGGCGGCCGCCTTCTCCGTGCGGGCCATCGCGTCGTCGAACAGCGGGTTCTTTGAATTCGGTGCGCCGTCGGCGCCGCCGGAGATGCCGAAGCTCGACACGCTCTCGACGCCACCGGAGATGAGGACGTCGGCCTCGCCGGCCTTGATGGCATGCAGCGCCATCCGGGTGGTCTGCAACGACGACGAGCAGTAGCGGTTCACCGTGACGCCCGGGATGTGGTCATGACCCAGCTCGACCGCGATGACCCGGGCGATGTTGTAACCGCCCTGTCCGCCGGGCTGGCCGATGCCCCAGTGGATGTCCTCGATCAGCGCCGGGTCGAGCTCCGGCACCTTGGCGAGCGCGGCTTCGACCATCTGACGGGACAGTTCGTCGGGTCGGATGTCTTTGAGGGATCCCTTGGCGGCGCGGCCGATCGGGGAACGGGCGTGGGCGACGATGACGGCTTCAGGCATACCTCGAAACTACCGCACCAAGCATCTGCTTGGTCGCGAGGCCGGTCAGCCCGGGTCGTGGCTGGTCACCGACGTGTCAGGCGTCTCCTGAGACGTGTGACGAACCGTGTTTCTTCGACGGCCTCGGACACCTTCGGCGGTTCGGGCAGCGGCGTCGGACCCCACTCGCCGATCGAGGCGAGCACCTCGGGCACCAGGATGTCGGCGGCGAGCTCATACCCCGCGGCCGACGGGTGGAATCGATCGGGCGACAGCATGTGCTCGGGGCGCGCGAGGAACTCCTCGGTCAGCAGGTCGGCCAATGGGACCGGCCGCCCCCCGGCGGCCCGGACCGCCGATCGCTGCGCCGCCGCCAGCGTGAGTCCCCAGCGTCGCAACACCATTCGCAGGGGCTGGGGGATCGCGGTCACCACGCCGAAATCCGGGCAGGTGCCGACGACGACCTTCGCGCCTTCGTCGACGAGTGCGTGGACGGCATCTCCGAGCCGGCGCGCCGACGGGAGCGGACTGTTGCGGGCGGTGACGTCGTTGGCGCCGACGAGGATGACGGCCACGTCGGGTCGCTCGTGATGGACGAACATCGCCTCGATCTGGGCCGCGAGCCCCTTCGACGTCGCGCCGACGATGGCCTTGTTGGCGTAGCGGACCACCCGATCGGTCTCCGCGGCCACGCGGCGGGCGATCTGGACTCCTGGCGTCTCGTCCGCGGTCTCGGCACCCAGTCCGGCCGCGGTCGAGTCCCCGAACACCACGAGATACAGGTCGTACACGGTGTCCCGGGTGAAACGTGCGCTGGTGCCGTCGGGGCGGTACACGCCGTCGCCGTCCGGGGCGTTGTCGGTACGGTGCGGGATCACCACGCGGGCCTCGGCGGCCTGACTGTTCAACAGGTTGTAGGCGGCCCAGCCGGCGCCGGCCGCGCCCGCGGTCGCAACCGCTGTCGCGCCGACGTCGCGCACGATCCTGGCGGGGACGATTCCTCGACGACTCGAACCGGACACGAGTGCCAGTTTAGGCGTTCAGCGGGATCTGCTGACTGGGGCAGCGGCCGGGTGTCGCTGTTCGCGGTGGCTCTGGGACCATGGACACATGCGCATCGCCAATCACGTCGTCGACCTGGTGGGCAACACCCCGCTGGTCAAGCTGAACTCGGTGACCTCACCCGGATCGGGCCTGGTCGCCGCCAAGGTCGAGTACCTCAATCCCGGTGGCAGCAGCAAGGACCGCATCGCCGTGCGGATGATCGACGCGGCGGAGGCCTCGGGTGAGCTGAAGCCGGGCGGGACCATCGTGGAACCGACGTCGGGAAACACCGGCGTCGGCCTGGCGCTCGTCGCCCAGCAGCGCGGCTACAAGTGCGTGTTCGTGTGCCCGGACAAGGTCGGTGAGGACAAGCGCAACGTCCTGCGCGCCTACGGTGCCGAGGTCGTCGTCTGCCCGACCGCGGTGGAGCCGTCCCACCCGGACAGCTACTACAGCGTCTCCGACCGCCTGGTCACCGAGATCGACGGTGCGTGGAAGCCCAACCAGTACGCGAACCCGGCCGGTCCGCAGAGTCACTACGAGACCACCGGTCCCGAGATCTGGGCCGACACCGACGGCAAGGTGACGCACTTCGTGGCCGGCGTCGGCACCGGCGGCACCATCACCGGCACCGGCCGGTACCTCAAGGAGGTGTCCGGCGGCTCGGTGAAGATCGTCGGCGTCGACCCTGAGGGGTCGGTGTACTCCGGCGGGACCGGGCGCCCCTACCTCGTCGAGGGTGTCGGGGAGGACTTCTGGCCGTCGGCCTACGACCCGGACATCCCCGACGAGATCATCGCGGTCTCCGACGCCGACTCGTTCGACATGACCCGGCGTCTCGCCCGCGAGGAAGGGCTGCTCGTCGGCGGCTCGTGCGGGATGGCGGTGGTCGCGGCCCTGCAGGTCGCCGAACGCGAGGGACCCGACGCCGTCGTCGTCGTACTGCTGCCCGACGGTGGCCGCGGCTACATGGCCAAGATCTTCAACGACCAGTGGATGAGCAGCTACGGCTTCCTGCGGACGCCGCTGGACGCCACCACCAAGGAATCCCTCGTCGGAGATGTGTTGCGCGGCAAGACCGGCGCCCTGCCCGACCTCGTGCACACCCACCCGCAGGAGACCCTGCGCGACGCGATCGAGATCCTGCGCGAGTACGGCGTCTCGCAGATGCCGGTCGTCGGCGCCGAGCCACCGGTGATGGCCGGCGAGGTCGCGGGTGCGGTCACCGAGCGCGACCTGCTCAGCGCGGTCTTCGAAGGTCGTGCCAGCCTCGCCGACCCGGTGTCGGCGCACATGGGAGAGCCGTTCCCGCTCATCGGTTCCGGCGAACCGGTGTCGGCGGCCACCAAGGCGCTCGGCGACTGCGACGCGCTGATGGTCGTCGAGGACGGCAAGCCCATCGGCGTGATCACGCGCCACGACCTGCTCGCCTTCGTGTCGAGCCACCCGATCGTCGGATAGGAGCATCACCGTGAGTGAACGACGCAGTGCCGCGGATTCGGTTCGCTGGCAAGGCTTCTCGACCCGCGCCATCCACGCCGGCTACGATCCGGATCCGCAGACCGGGGCGGTGAACGTCCCGATCTACGCCAGTTCGACCTTCGCCCAGGACGGCGTCGGCGGACTGCGCGACGGCTTCGAGTACGCGCGCACCGGCAACCCGACCCGACGCGCCCTCGAAGCCAATCTCGCTGCGCTCGAGAGCGGCACCTACGGACGGGCTTTCGCTTCCGGTATGGCCGCCACCGACTGCGTTCTGCGTTCGACGCTGCGGCCGGGCGATCATCTGGTGATCCCCAACGACGCCTACGGCGGCACCTTCCGGCTCATCGACAAGGTGTTCAGCCAGTGGGGCATCACCTACTCGGTGGCCCCGGTGTCCGACGTCGCCGCGGTGCGCGACGCCATCCGGCCGGAGACCAAGCTGGTCTGGACCGAGACGCCGACCAACCCGCTGCTCAACGTCGGCGACATCGAGACCCTCGCCGCCGTCGCGCACGAGGCCGGCGCGAAGCTCGTGGTCGACAACACCTTCGCCTCGCCGTACCTGCAGCAGCCGCTCGTCCTGGGCGCCGACGTGGTGCTCCACTCCACGACCAAATACCTGGGCGGGCACTCGGATGTCGTCGGCGGCGCACTGGTCACCGACAGCGAGGAGCTCGACGAGGCGTTCGCGTTCCTGCAGAACGGCGCCGGGGCGGTCCCCGGACCGTTCGACGGGTTCCTCACCCTGCGCGGCATCAAGACCCTCGGCATCCGGATGGACCGGCACTGCGACAACGCGGAGAAGGTCGTCGACTATCTGAGCGGCCACGACAAGATCGACGCCGTCCTGTACCCGGGCTTGGAGAACCATCCGGGCCACGAGGTCGCGGGCAAACAGATGAAGCGCTACGGCGGCATGGTGTCGGTGCTGGTCAAGGGCGGGCTCGACGCCGCCAAGGAGTTCTGCGCCCGCACCGAGGTGTTCACGCTCGCCGAATCGCTCGGCGGCATCGAGTCGCTGATCGAACACCCCGGTGCGATGACGCACGCCTCGACGGCCGGATCGCTCCTCGAGGTCCCCGCCAACCTCGTCCGGCTCTCGGTCGGTATCGAGGACATCGACGACCTCCTCGGGGACCTGGAGAACGCGCTGCGCTGAGGAGTCGGGTGGGCGTCAGACCCGCGCCTCGAGGAGCAGGTTCGACGCAGTGGTCGCCGCGACACGCGCCGAGGTCAGACCGGCCGCCCGGAAGGTGTCGAGCAGTCGAGTGGGGCCGGCCTGGGCGCCCAGCGAGGTCGTGCCGTCGGCGATGCTGTGCGGTACGCAGAGGTATGAGCTACCCGAATAGAACAGCAGTGCAACGGGATTGGTCAGATTCTCGGCCAGTGTGTCGTGCGCCAGCGGTTCGACGGCGATCACCTGACCGCCGGGACGCAGTGACGACCGTGCGTGTGCGAGCGCACCCACCGGATCGCCGAAGTCGTGCAGGGCGTCGAAGATCATGATCGCGTCGTGGTCGCCGGCGTACGACTGGGCCGTGGCCACCTCGAAGCGGACCCGGTCGTCGACCCCGGCCGCATGGGCGGCTGCGGTGGCGCGCCGGACGGACTCCTCGTGGCTGTCCACACCGACGAACGTGGAGTTCGGGAAGGCCTCGGCGAGCAGGATCGTGGGGACCCCGTACCCGCACCCGACGTCGAGAACGCGGATGCCGTCGGTGAGGCGCTGTCCGAGGCCGTCGATCGCCGGAACCCACTCGCTGAGCAACGACGCGCGGTAGATCGTGCCGTAGAACCGTTCGACGCCGGAGAACAGCCGGGAATCGTGGGCGTGCCAGGGCACGCCGTCGCCGGTCGCGTACGCATGCGCGAGCTGGTCGACCGAGGACCACACCGCGGCAGCGACCTCGAAGCCGGCCACGATCGCCGCCGGACTGTTGTCCTCGGCGAGCACCATCGCGTGCTCGGCGGGGAACACGAACACCTCTGGGCCATTCGCGGCGTCATCGCCGGCGTCGTGGAGCAGGACGTATCCGGCCGCGGCCTGCACGCACAACCATTCGTGCACATACCGTTCGGCGAGTCCCGAGCGTTCGGCGAGCTCGGCGCTCGTCGCCGAACCGAGTTGCGCCAGAGCCCGCCACAGTCCCAGGCGGTCGCCGAGGTAGGTGCTGATCGAGTGATAGGCATGGGTGAGATCGGCGCTCACCTGGCCGGCGAAGGCCTCGACCCGAGCGAAGTCGGTCGCGGTGCCGGAACCGGCGGCGTGTGTGGTGGTCATGGGATGAACCTCTCGTGTGCGATGTCGTAACCACGCCGGGCGGCGTGTGCACCGAGCGTGCGCCGGCGTCCTGTCGCGGCGCTGTCATGACCGGACCGTGACCCGCTGGGCGGTGAGCCGATGGTGACAGCCCCGTGACAGCGGGCTCGGAGACCGTCGACGCATGAGAACAACACAGATCAGCGACCTGGGCACCGTGATGTCCATCTGGGCTCACCCCGATGACGAGACCTACCTCGCCGGCGGCGTGATGGCCGCCGTCCGCGACGCGGGTGGGCGCGTGGTGTGCGTGACCGCGACCCGCGGCGAAGCGGCCGACGAGAATGCCACCGCCGCAGAGCGTTCGGAGCTCGCCCTGGTCCGGACCGGCGAGCTTGAGAAGGCTTTTATCGAGCTCGGCATCCAGGAGCACCACTGGTTGGACCTACCCGACGGTTCACTGGCGGCGATCGACGAGAGCGGCCCGGTCGGACGCATCACCGCCCTCCTCGACGACGTGTCACCCGACACCGTCCTGACCTTCGGTCCCGACGGCGTGACCGGGCACCCCGACCACCGCACCGTCAACCGGTGGGTCCGCCTCGCCGTCGACCGTTCGTCGACCTGCCCGCGAATCCTTCACCCGGTGGGCACCGGGCGGGGGATCGAGTTCGACCTCGCCCGTGAGTTCGACATGTGGGCGCTGGGCGGGCCGCGCCAGTGTCCGAAGGAGATGGTCGCGTTGCGAATCGATCTCGACGGGGCCGAACTGGACCGTAAGGTGCGAGCCCTGCTGGCTCAGCGCTCGCAGACCGCGGACCTGGCCGCGGCGATCGGCCTCGAGCGATATCGAACATGGGTGTCGGTGGAGACCTACGCTCATCCTGCATAGGCCGTCGGAGAACAGAGAGCGACGATCGGGATGGTGGTGCGCGAAACCGAAGACGGGCACGTGTCGCCCGCGGTCGAGGTCGGCCTGCTGGGTGCACTGAGGTTGCGGGTCGACGGTGCCGAGGTCGCGGTCCCCGGGGAACGACGACGCGCCCTGCTCGCGCTGTTGACCGTCGCCGGCCGGCACGGCATGGGTATCGGGCGGCTCGTCGACGCGCTGTGGGGCGACGATCTGCCGCGGGAACCGATTGCCGCACTGCACAATCTGGTGTCCCGGCTGCGACGCCATCTCGGCCGACACGCCGATCTGTTGGAACGACGCCCCGACGGCTACCGGCTCCGGGTGTCCGTCGTCGATGTGACGATCGTGCGCGACCTGCTCGCATCCGCCGCCGACACGCCCGATCCCGCCGAGCGTCTCCGTCTGACCGTCCGTGCCCGCGAACTCTGGCGCGGCGAGCCGCTCGGCGAGTTCGCCGGCATCCCGGACCTGGACACCGAACGCGTTGCGTTGGAGGACCTCCACAATCGGCTCGCCGACACCCACGTCGAAGCGCTGGTGGAGTGCCGCGACCCGAGCGCGACCGCGACAGCGAGGGCCGGTGTCGCGTCCGCGCCGCTCCGCGAGAGTTCGGCACGACTGCTCATCCGCGCACTCGCCGCCGACGGGCGTGTCGGCGACGCGATGGCGGTCGCGATGGAGTTCCGCGACCGGTTGCGCGAGCGGACGGGTCTCGATCCGAGCCCGGCCCTCGCGTCGCTCGAGCAGCGGGTGGCGGCGGGCTCCGAATACGGGCAGGCCGAGACGAATCCGGGGCCCGGCGTGACGTCGCGGCGTCGACCTGCTGCGCCGGCCGGGCCTCTGGTGGGGAGGGAGCGAGAACGCGCCGAGATCATCCGGCTGTTGTCGGCGCATCGGGTCGTGACCCTGACCGGTACGGGCGGCGTCGGCAAGACCAGTCTCGCGCTCGACGTCGCCGCCGACCCCGCGGTGTTCCCCGGGTACGGCGTTGCCGTCGTCAACCTCGCCGCGGTCGCGCGAGCCGACCGCGTCCTCCCGTCGGTGGTGTCCACCCTGGGTCTCGAGGTCGGGGTGGGTGCTTCCGTGGACGCGATCGCGCGCGCCGTCGACGGGTCGCTCCTGCTCGTCCTCGACAACTGCGAACATGTGTTGTCGTCCTGCCGCGAATTGGTCGCGGCGATCGTCGAACTGGCTCCTGCAGTGCGGATCCTGGCCACCTCCCGAGTCGTGCTCTCACTCTCCGCCGAGTACGTCCTGCGTCTGCAGCCCCTGACCTTTCCCACCCGCGTCGACGACGTCGACGCGGTCGTTCGGCAGCCTGCAGTGCGCGCGTTCGTCGAGCACGCGCTGCGACGCAATCCGACCTTCGCGGTGTCGAGTCGTGAGCTCACGGACCTCGTCGACGTCGTGCGCCGTGTCGACGGGCTCCCGCTCGGCATCGAGCTGGCGGCGCGTCAGGCCGCCGTGATGCCGATGTCGGCCGTGGCCCGAATGCTCGATGGTGCACTCGATCTCGCGACGGGAACCGGAGCCGACGACCAGCGGCGGCTGACGCTCCGCAGCAGCATCGACATGTCATTCCGACGGCTGAGCGTGGTCGATCAAGCCGTACTCGCCGCCCTCGCACCGTTTCCCGGCGGTGTGTCGCTGCGCACGTTCGAATCCGTCGCACTGAGCGTCGAAGCGGAGGTCGTCGGCGCAGCGGGCATCGGCACGCGAGGTGACGGCGGGCTCGACCCGGTGGAGACCCTGCACCGTCTGATCGACAGCTCGTTGCTCGTCGCCGACGCGTCGGGCGGCAGATACCGTCTCGTGCATCTCATCCGCACCCATCTGCTTGATCACCTCGACCGTGCGGGCGTGCTCGCCGCGGCCGAGGACCGGTTCCTCGACGAATGTGTCGCAACGGTGCGGGACATCGGCGACGAGTGGCTCGGCGTCGCGGAGTTCGAGGCGAATGAGCGTCTCCATGCCGAGATGGACAACCTGCGGTCGGCGCGGGACCTGGCACTGGCGCGCGGACGCGTCGACGTACTCGTGGCGATCACGACATCGCTGTCGCTGATCAGCACATGGCGCAACCTCAACGAATTGTGGACGTGGGCCGTCGAATCGGCGCGTTCGGCGTGGCTCGATGGTCATCCCGATCGCGCCGAGATGCTGTCCGCGGCGGCCGAGGCCGCGCGGCTCGTCGGCGAGTTCGACCTCGCCGTCGACTTCGCGACCTCCGCCCTACGTCCCGATGCCTCCGGGGCACCACCGGATCCGGATGCGCCCGCGTTGGTCGGCGCGCGGGCGGCCAGGGCGGCGGTCGCGCACTTCCGTGGCGACTTCGCGGTGGCGGTACGGGAATGGACCCGCTGCGGCACACACCCGTCCCTGGGGTCGGCGTTCCTCGCGTCTGCGGCGCTCGCCGCGTCGTACTCCGGTGACTCGAGCGGGGCTGCCCGGCTGTTGGCCGAGGCCCGGTCGACGCTGGACCCGTCGGCGGGGCCGTCGCAGCACGCCTTCCTTGACTACGTCCACGGCGAGCTGCTGTCCGCGCACGACCCGTCCAGCGCGCTCGCCCTCTACGAACGCGCCCACGAACGGGCCGCCGGCGTCGGGGCGACGTTCATCGTCGGGGTCGCTCGTGTCGGCGCGGCGGCGTGTCTCGTCCGCGTCGGCGATGTAGCGCGTGCCGCGGAGGCCTACGTCGTCCTGCTCGGGGCATGGCGCGACAGCGGTCAGCCGACGCAGCTGTGGACCACGGCGCGCGACGCCGCCGCACTGCTGCGCGTCCGGGGCCGGATCGACGTGGCCGACGTGCTCGTCGAGTGTGCCGATCTCGACCCCGCCGCGGCCTTCGACACACGCAGAGGTGCCGCGGACCGTGCTTTCGGGGACCTGGTGCACGCCGACAACACGGTCCACGCCGACACCGAAGTCGTGCTCGACCGGGCGATGCGCGAACTCCGAGAGATCAGGGAGTCGACGTCATCGGACGACCGCGGGAGCTCGGCGGCGCGATGACGTCTCCTCGGGTGGCTCCTGCAGGGCGGAGATGGCCGATACTGGTCGCATGCTGCTGACTGCCGACGACGTCGACCGCGCGACCGACGAGCTTGCGTCCGTGATCCGGCGGACCCCGACGATCGCGTCGCGGGTGGTGTCCGAGCGGAGCGGTGCGCAGGTGTGGCTCAAGTGCGAGAACCTGCAACGCACCGGATCTTTCAAGCCACGCGGCGCGTACCTGCGTATCTCGCGGTTGTCGGCGGGGGAACGTGCCCGTGGGGTCGTCGCGGCCAGTGCGGGCAATCATGCGCAGGGAGTCGCCTGGGCGGCATCGGAACTGGGGATCGCCTCACGGGTCTACATGCCGGTCGGAGCCGCGCTGCCGAAGATCGCCGCGACGAAAGCCTATGGCGCAGAGGTGGTGCTCGCCGGATCGACCGTCGACGAGGCGCTCGTCGAGGCGCAGCGTCATGCCGGTACGACGGGCGCGGCTCTGATCCACCCGTTCGATCATCTCGACATCGTTGCCGGACAGTCGACGGTCGGCGTCGAGATCCTGGAGCAGATCCCGGACGTGTCAACGATTCTCGTGCCACTCGGCGGCGGTGGGCTGCTCGCCGGCGTCGCCGCGGCGGCGCGTCTGCGACGACCGGAGGTCGAGGTGATCGGCGTGCAGGCGGCGCAGGCCGCGGCCTGGCCGACATCACTCGCCGAGGAGCGACCGACGCCGGTCGCGGCGATGAACACCATGGCCGACGGCATCGCCGTCGCGACACCCGGGAAGGTCCCGTTCGCGCACGTCTCCGAGTTCGTCGACCGGATCGTCACGGTCAGCGAGGAAGAGTTGAGCACCGCGCTGCTGCTCATGCTGGAGCGGGCGAAGCTGGTGGTCGAGCCTGCCGGGGCCGCGGCGGTGGCGGCGGCGGTGAGCGGTCGGCTCGCGCTGTCCGGGACCGTGTGCGTCGTGTTGTCCGGCGGCAACATCGACCCGCTGCTGCTGCGCCATGTGACGACCCACGGCCTGACCGCCGCCGGACGATTCCTGACCGTGACCGCGACCGTCTCCGACCGGCCCGGTGGACTGGTCGCACTGCTGGAACTGCTCCGCGACCTCGGCGCGAGTGTGCTCGACGTCGTCCATTCCCGCGTCGCCGACGATTTGTATCTCGGCGAGGTGCAGGTGACCGTCAGTGTCGAGACCCGCGGACACGACCACCAGCACGACGTCCGGCGGGCCCTCGCCGACGCGGGGTTCCTGCGGGACTGAGGGCGAACGTCGGCGCTAACCTGTCTGGGTGGCTGCCGACGGACCCGCCCTGATCGGTGTGCTGGGCCCGATCGCGGTCGGCGCGTGCCCGGTGGGCGCCGAGAGCCCCGATCGGCTCGTCGCGGTGCCGGGGCTGCGGGCCCGACGCCTGCTCGTGTCGCTCGCCCTCGCCGACGGGCGCGTGATCTCGGCGGACCGCCTCATCGACCACGTCTGGGCTGACGATCCGCCGCGTTCGCCGCACAGTGCGTTGCACACCCAGGTGTCCCGGCTGCGCAAGCTCCTGCCCGAGGGGGTTCTGGAGGGCACCGAGAACGGTTATCGACTGCGCAACAGCCGCACCGACCTCGACGTGGTCGACACGCTGCTCGCCGAAGGCGGCCGGGATGCCCACGACCGGGCCCGGCAGTGGTGGCGCGGCGTGCCCGGAGACGATCTCGGGGACGGGTCCCCGGTGACGGTGACACTGTCCGCACGCATTCGACGTACCCAGGACGCGCTCGACGGTGCGCAGCTGACGGCCTCGCTCGCCGAGGGTGACTTCGCGACCGCGCGATCCATCGCCGAACAACGCTGCGCGCGAGACCCGTTCGACGAGCCGGCACACACCGCCCTGATGCGGGCGCTCGCCGGGGAAGGCCGCGCCGCCGACGCGCTCGTGGTGTTCGACCGGCTCCGACGGCGGTTGTCGACCGAGCTGGGGACGGACCCGGGTACCGAGATGGCGCGGGTCCACGCCGAGATCCTCACCGCGACATCACCACCTGAGATCAGCGCGCCACGGCCGGTGCGTGCCGTCGGATTGCGCTCGCCCACCACCGAACTCATCGGACGCGGTGCCGACCTCGACGCCGTGGCGAGCATGCTCGACACCGGGCGCGTGGTGACCGTGCTCGGTCCCGGCGGCGTCGGCAAGACGCGGATCGCGACCGAGATCGGCCATCGGCTGCATGCGGCGGGCGCCCCGGTCTACTTCGTGTCGCTCGCCTCGGTGCGGTCCGGCGAGGACGTGATCCCGGCGATCGCCGCGACGCTCGGGGTCGGCGAATCCGATCTCTCCGCAACCGGCCGTCCCCGCATGACCCCCGGAGACCTGACCGCACGTCTCGAGGACGCGCTGCGCGAGCGGGCGTCGGTGGTGATCCTCGACAACTGCGAGCAGATCATCGGCGCGTGCGCCCGGATCGTCGCCGAACTCACCGCGGCCGTGCCCGGCGTCCGCGTCCTGTCCACCAGCCGAACGCCGCTGGCCATCGTCGGCGAGCAGGTGCATCAGCTACCCGTACTTGCGGCGGTGGACGTGAATTCATCTGCGGTGCAATTGTTCCGGACCCGCGCTCGGGCTGTGCGTCCCGACGCGGAGCTGCCCGCGGGGCGCGTCGTCGAGCTGTGCCGCCACCTCGACGGACTGCCGCTGGCCATCGAGCTGGCGGCGGCCCGGATCCGGACGATGACGGTCGAGGAGATCGCCGACCGCCTGGGGGAGAAGTTCGCGCTCCTGCGGTCCGCCGACCGCACGACGCCGGATCGCCATCGCACCCTCTACGCGGTGATCGAGTGGAGCTGGGAACTGCTCGACGACGCCGGCCGGGCAGCGCTGGTGCAGCTGTGCCGCTTTCCCGGTGGGTTCAGCCGATCGGCTGCCCGGGCGGTGACCGGGGCCTCCGGGACGGTTCTCGACGACACCCTCGAGAGTCTGACCAACCAGTCGCTGCTGTCGGTCGTGGAGACCGACGGTTCGGTCCGTTTCCGCATGCTGGAGATGGTTCGTGAGTTCGGCGAGACCCGGATGGCCGCCGACCTGGCGGCCCGGGTCGAGTCGCAAATGCGTGGCTGGGCCATCGAATTCGTTTCCCGTATGCGCGACCTGGCCGAGAACGGCGACCACCCCGCCGGTGCCGGCGGTTTGGCCCGGGAGGCCGACAACCTGACCTGGATTCTCCGGTCGGCCTGCGAGTCCGCGGTCGTGGCGCCCACCGACGACATCGTCGCGGTACTCACGACGCTGTACCCGGCACTGGCGTATCACTGGACGGTTCGTGGTCTGCACGGGGAGACGCGCGCGTGGGGCGCGCGGGTCCTGATGGCGTTACCGCGCCCACCCGCGGCACCCGACGACGCCCTGCGCGAGAACTGGCAGGTGACCGCCATCGTCGGTGCGGTGCACGGCATGATGACGGGCGAACTCCGAGTGCAGGCCACCGCCCGGTTCCTCTTGCGCTCGCTCCATCGTGCCCACCTCACATTCCACCGGGCGAGCGAGTTCCTGTCGGCCGTGGCGCTGGCCTCGACGTCGACGGGCGCGTACCGGATCATCTGCGAGGCGGCCGAGACCGCGGTCGACGACGAGGTCCGGGCACTGGCCCTGACGCTACGGTCACATCTCCGAGAGAATCGCGGGCTGGTCGGTCCGGCACTCCGGGACTCGACGGCTTCCGGCCGATGGCTCGCGGGCAGCCGCTACGCCTCGTGGTTCCAGGGCATGCGGCAGTCGAGCACGGGCGGTCTGTACGGACAGCAGGGCAGGTATTCCGAAGCCGCGGCGACCTATCGAGCCGGAATCGACTTGCTGGCACCACTGGGCGCCGTCGAAGACGTCCGCCAGATCAGGACCATGCTGGTCCTCACCTTGCTCGCCGGCGACTTCCCGGACGACGCGCGTCGCGAACTCCACGTGATCACCGACGACTGGGACCTCGAGGCCGAGGACCCACAGGGCAATCCGGAGGTGATCGGGCCCGCTCTGCTGGGTGTTGCCGAACTCGCCTTCGCAGACGGCGCGTCGAATCCGGAGGTGGCCGCGGGTTTTCTGCGCGCCGCACGGGTCATGCTGCGGGAACACCCCTTCGGCGTCGCCGACCCCGCGGTGCTCATGGTGGTGTCCGCCGCCGTCGCGGGCCTCGTCCGCAGCGGAGATGTCGACGCCGCGTGGGAGCTGGTTCCGGAAATGGTGAAGGGACTCGACGACATGACGTTCGGTCCGGGGTGGCAGGACCTGCCGCAGGCGGGCACGGTGGCATCGGCCTTCACCGTGCTGTGGAACGCCGGCCGCCCCACGGATTCCGTCGGCCGACGCCTCGTCGAGTTGGCGGTGAGTCTGCCCGGACGACGAGACTGCCCGTCGCTGGACTGGGCATGGCACTGGACACAGGAGCAGGCCGGAAAGGACGGGGTGGCGCGACACCCTGCGGTGCCGCGCCACGTGGCCGTCGAGGAGCTGCAGCGACTACTGCACGATCAGGCGTTTCGCATATAGGCCCGCACGGCGAGTGGTGCGAACACCGCGGTGATCACCGCGGCGCCGATCAGGGCCCACACGACGTGGATTCCGGCGTGACCGGAGTTCGTCAGTTCGCGGACCGCCGTGACCAGATGGCTGACCGGGTTGACGTTCACGAAGCCCTGCAGCCAACCGGGCATGCTGTCGACCGGGACGAAGGCATTCGACATGAAGGTCAGGGGGAACATGATCATCATCGAGATGCCCTGCACGGCTGATGCTTTGCTCATGAGGCAGCCCATGAGTGCGAAGATCCACGAGACCGCGAAGCTGCACACGATGATGAGTGCGGCCGAGGCGATGACACCGAGAACATCGGGGCGCCAGCCCATCAGCACGCCCATCACGACGGTCAGTACGGTGGCGATGGAGTAGCGGATGACGTCGGCGAGCAGGGCGCCGGCGAGTGGGCTGATCCGGGCGATCGGTAGCGAACGGAACCGGTCGAAGACGCCCTTGTCCATGTCCTCCCGCAACTGGGTGCCGGTGACGATGGAGGTCATGATCACGGTCTGCACGAGGATGCCCGGAATGATCACCGGGAGATAGGCTTCCACGTTGCCGCTGATCGCGCCGCCGAAGATGTAGGTGAACATCAGCGTGAAGATGATCGGCTGGAAGGTGACGTCGAAGAGCTGTTCGGGGTTGTGCCGGATCTTGAGCACACCGCGGTAGGCCATGCTGAAGGACTGCCGGAACGACTCGGCAAGGCTGATGGAGGTCTTGACCTGCGCGCGTGCGGCGCGGGTTGTGATCGAGGTCGACGGGGGATTGTCGAGGGTCGTGGTCATGAACGGGCCTCCTGGGTGGTGTCGGAAGAATCTGTGTCGGATGGCCGGTGCCCGGGTGCGCCGGTGTCGGCGTCGGATTCCGCGGGCCTACCGGTGATGGTGAGGAACACCTCGTCGAGGCTCGGCTTCTGCACGGTGATCTCTTCGACGCCGATCCCGTTCTCGCGCAGTGCGATCAGGACGTCGGGCACAAGCTCGGCCGAACTCAGCGGCACGGTCGTCCGCGCGGCCTCCGGACTCAACGTGGCCTTCTGCCCGAGGATCGACTCGGCGATCTCGCACACGCGGGGTGCGTCGGCACGGTCGGCCGCGACGAGCTGGAGTGTGCTGGCGCCGATCGAGTGCTTGAGTTCGTCAGCCGTGCCATCGGCGATGACGCGGCCGTGATCGATGACGGCGATCCGGTCGGCCAGCTGATCGGCCTCGTCGAGGTACTGGGTGGTGAGCAGGACTGTCGATCCGCCGGCGACGAGCCGGCGGATCGTGTCCCACATCTGGGCGCGGGTTCGCGGGTCGAGGCCGGTCGTCGGTTCGTCGAGGAACAGCAGCGGCGGGGTGTCGATCAGGCTGGCCGCGAGGTCGAGGCGCCGTCGCATACCGCCGGAGAAGTTCTTCAGCGGTCGAGCCGCGGCGTCGGTGAGGGCGAATGCTTCCAGCAACTCGTCTGCGCGCGAGCGGGCCGCGGTCCGTGAGAAGCCGAGCAGGCGGGCGAAGAGCACCAGGTTCTGGGTGGCGGTGAGGTCCTCGTCGACGGAGGCGTATTGACCGGTGACGCCGACGAGCGAGCGCACGGCGACCGCGTCGTCGACGACGTCGTAGCCGAACACGCGCGCCTCTCCGGCGTCCGGCCGCAGCAGGGTCGCCAGCATGCTGACGGTGGTCGTCTTTCCCGCACCGTTGGGGCCGAGGACGCCGTACACCGATCCGGTCGGCACGGCGAGGTCGACGCCGTTGACCGCGCGGGTCGAACCGAAGTGTTTGACGAGGCCGCGAGCGTCGATCGCGAGGTCGGTGCGGAGGGACCGGGCCGACCCGACGTCGGGCCGGGGAGTGGTTGTCGTTGTCATGCCGACAACTGTGGCGCCGTCGCCTGTCGTCGGGCTTGCGTCGGCTTACGTGGTGCTGTCGCGCGGGGCGAAGTGTTCCGCGGAACGCTCCGGAGGGACGTTGAATCACCCTAGGTTCTGTGCCGCCTCCAATGTGGGCTGGTCCTCGGGGCCGAGGCCAGCGTAGTGAAGCGTTTCGAGCTCGGTCGGGGGGATCTGGCCGATACTCGAGTGCAGCCTGCTGTTGTTGTACCAGTCGACCCAACCAGCGGTCGCGAACTCGACGTCGGAGACTGTCTTGTACGGACCGGAGTGGAAGATCGTGGTCCGGATGCACTCGGTCTTGTACAAGCCGTTCACCGACTCGGCCAGCGCGTTGTCGTAGGCGTCCCCGACCGTTCCGATCGACGCGGCGATGTCTTCGAGTCGCAGACGTTCAGTCAGTGTAACCGATGTGTACTGACTTCCGGCATCTGAATGGTGAATCAGCTCAGCAGCTTTCACCGGATGCCCTTCCCGCTTGCGCTGCCACAGCGCCATCCGAAGCGGGACCGTCACCAGCTCGACTGTCTTCGATGTCGATGCGTGCCACGCCACGATTCGACGGGAGAACACGTCGATGATGAACACCACGTACACCCACCCGGCCCATGTCCGGCAGTAGGTGAAATCGGTCACCCAGACCCGGTTGGGTTCGGCGGCACTGAACTGTCGGTTCAGCAAATCCTCCGCGCGTACACCGTCAGCGGAGCGGACGGTCGTGCGGACCCCTTTGGATCTTCGAATTCCGTTGTGGCCTAGCATTTTCATTGCTCGATCAACAGCGCCGTAGGACACCCCAGGCAGTGTTGTGCGGTGCAGATGGGCGCGCATCTTCACCCGCCCGTAGAGGCCCTCGGGAGTCATCTTCCGTCGGCCGTCGTCATCGGTGCGCCAGACGACATTGCGCACCGCATCGACGACGTGAGCGTCGGAGACGGTACGAGCAGCAGGCATTCGTGTTCGCCATGCCCGGTAGGTTCGTGCGGCAACCATGCAGCCCTGCTCACGCAGGACCCGGCAGATCGACTCGACCGCAAAACCGTTGCTGCGCATCTGATCTATGAACGCCACGATCATCGGTTGCGGGGGTCGAGTTCCCCGCGAAGAAAGTTGTCGCCGCCTTCAGAATGGCAACGTCTTCTCGCAACTGCTTGTTCTCCGCCTTGAGACGCTTGATCTCGGCGGACTCCTTCGAGGTGGTCCCGGAGCGGGCGCCGGCATCGACCTGCGCCTGCACTGCCCACCTACGTACCGTCTCCCCGCCGACACCGACCTGCTTAGCGATCGCTTCGGCAGCGGCAGTCAACGACGTGTACTCGCCGCCGTGGGCCTCCAGCAACCGCAGAGCCCTCGAACGGACCTCTGGATCGATCTTTTTAGGCATGAGCTCATCCTTCCTGACTCAGAAGGAAGCGGCATCAAACCAGGGGTGATTCACGTCGCCGCCAACGGGCGACCGGCGTGGATTCGACGCGGCTGACACGAGGAGTTCTGTGGATGAGCGTCTGTGCTGTGGATTCTCGGTGCGGCTGCGATAGCGGGACGGATTACGTTGCCCGCTATGGGACGACGCACACACTCCGCCGAGGCGGCCTGGACACCACGGATTGCTCACCGCGTCCGTCACGAGCTCATGGATGACCTTCATGAGCAACGACGGAAGGCCTACCGGCGGCTGGACGAACTCGAGGCCGAAGCGAGTCTGCTGGCCGAAGATCTCAACGATGCGGACGATGGCTCGCTGCATCTCGATCCGGACGAGTACACCGACAGGGAGGCCGCACTCGAGGAGGCGGACCGACTCCTCAGGCTCATCAACTGGTGGTCTTCGTCCCTCGCGGTGACGGTGTTGCATCTCGCCGACGCGCCGGTGCACTGGGTCACTGCCCCGGCAGTAGAGCTGATCACAGGCGTGCGGAACGAGGAAGCCACCGCCGGGGATGGCGGTGTGGACACCCGCGTCCTACCAACATTGGGTAGCGCCGGTCTCGCCTTGTTCGAGAGGTCCGCCGGACGCCATCGTCCATCGAAGAGATGTCCGGGTCTCGACAATCGCGACGTCGGGATCGACGGCTTGTGCTGGTGGCGAGCAACACTCGGTGGGGAGAACTCGCCGCCCGTCGTGGACATGATCACGCTGCATGTGCTGACCCGCGACCGGAAGCTCTGCCGCTCTGCAGAGGTCGACGGGCGACGCCCGGCGGTCGTCGACGTGGATGCATTCACCGTGGCGGTCGAGCCTGCGTGGACGGGGAGCGCACAAGCGTCTCCATCGGTTCGCGTGCTGATGCGTCTCGCCGATGACCTGGTCCGGGGCACGCTGACTGCCTCGCCTATGCCGACGACGGGTCGAACTTCGGCGGCCGTCGCGGTGGTTGCCTGACAACCGGCCGGTGACTCACTTCGCAGGTTCGAGGTTCGCGAAATGCTTGAGGGTGTCGGCCTCGATGGTCTTGTAGACCGTCGACGACGCGGGACCGGAGAACGCGGTGACCACACGGGACGAGGTGGGCAACTCGAGCGCGAAGGTCCACTTGAGTCGGCAACCCATGTCGGCGGGCAAGATCTCCGTGGCCTCGCCGAAGCGTCGGATGCCGGGGACGTTCGCCCTCAGGACCCGGAAACCGTTGCGGTAGTGACCGTTCGCCGGGTCCTCGGTCCAGTCGAAGAAGTCCTCGTCGAGGGTCACGTAGCCGGGACCGAGGACCGCGCGGCGTTGCGTTCCCACACCGTACGGCGGCGGTGAGACGAACTCGATCTTCTTGATCGCGCGGCACCAGTCCAGCGTGTGCTGACGGGTGAACTCGGCCCACGCGCGCTCCGGCGCGACCGGCAGACGCACGTCGATGACGTGCCGCACCGGCGCATCGTCGAAGAAGTCGAGATCGAAGGACTCCAGCTCATGGGAACGTGCCATGGGTCACATTGAAGCACGGGCGTATGACCGGCGCGTCGGGCGTGCCTCGGTCCCGACGGTGCACGGTGATGCGGCTGGAGGTTCGTCCGTTCGGATGACACTGTGCGGCAACGGTTCTGTCGGACCCCGGTGCGACAGTGCGTGCAGATGCGGGACCGCTTCCCAGGTGCCGCACGGTAGATGAGGACATACGATGACCGACCCCCAGAACCAGAATCCCGACCCCAACGCGGGTCAGCAGCCGCCGTACGGCCAGCCGTATCAAGGGCAGCAGTACGGACAGCCGCCGCAACCCGGGGCTCCGCAACCCGGGGCTCCGCAGTACGGCGCTCCGCAGTACGGCGCTCCGCAGTACGGTGCTCCGCCGCAATCCGGGGCTCCGCAACCCGGGGCTCCGCAGTACGGCGCTCCGCCGCAGCCATACCCGAGCCCACCTGCGAAGAAGAAAAAGAAGTGGCCTTGGATCCTGGGGGCTCTCGTGGTCCTGCTGATCATCATTCTTGCCGCCACCTCCGGCGGAGGGGCGGAGGACACGGACACCACGGCTGATTCGGGTGTTTCGTCCGCCCCTCAGAAACCCACTGCGGCAGAAGATTCCGTGACTGACGAGGCCTCGACGCCGGCACAGGCTACGGAGCCGCAGCCACCCGCTGAGCAGGACCTGTCCTCTGAGCAGAAGAACGCCGTGTCGAAGGCGGAAGACTATCTGTCCCTGTCCGGATTCTCGAAGTCCGGCTTGATCAAGCAACTGGAGTTCGAGGGTTTCTCGAACGCGGATGCCACGGTGGCGGTGGACAAACTGGAGTCTGACGGAGACGTGAACTGGAATGAGCAGGCGGCCAAGAAGGCCGGCGAGTACCAAGCCGTGACACCCATGTCACGCCAGGGACTCGTCCAGCAGTTGGAGTTTGAAGGTTTCACGCCCGAACAGGCTGCATACGGGGCCGACAACGCTGATTCCTGAAGGTCAGGTCGACCGACACGGCGTGAGTCGTCGCAACCGGTGAACGTCAACTCGACTCCTGGACTTCGATCGAAGTCCAGGAGTCGAGTCGAGGTTCGCCGGTCGTGGGGTAAGCGACCCTCGCAAGCGGATCCGATATCGGCCCTGGTGCGTCCTAAAGTCATGACCTCTTTTCCCACCGACAGACACGGGCTAATTCGCCGCACGGCAACGCTGCGACTCGGCATCAACGACGACGCTGTGACAGCCGCCGTACGGCGCGGCGAACTGATTCGTCTTGCCCCGGGGGTCTGCGCACTGGCGGCCGACGAGGCGTCCGCCGAGGACCCGGGTGACCGTCTGTACCGACTGAGATCGATCGCGGTCGCGACGTCTGTTCGAGACTGTGACGCGTCGATCCTGAGTCACGACTCGGCGGCAGCCGTTCACCAGCTGCCGCTGCTGCACCCGGAACGCGAGGTCGTGCATCTGACGAAGAAGTCGAAGGTGGGCGGGTTCGGGCACGGGTTACGGATCGTCCATGCCGGGCCGGTGGCGCCCGACGAGGTGGTCGACATCGGCGGAATCAGGGTCACGTCTCGTGAGCGAACCGCCGTAGATGTTGCGATGTCCGGTGACTTCGCCCAAGCGCTGGCCGTGTTCGATCGCGCGCTAGCGTCCGGCGCCGACATCGCCACGATGACCCGTATCCTCGCGTCGCGGAACCGTTGGCGCGGTGCGGGGACCGCGCGTCGTGCCCTTGCGCATGCGGACGGTGCGTCGGAGAGTGTCGGGGAGTCGTGGAGCCGGGCGCAGATGATCGAGGCCGGGTTGCCGACTCCGCGACTGCAGCACACGTTCCAGACGGACGCCGGAGACGCGCGGACCGACTTCGACTGGGACGGAACACTTGTCGGTGAGTTCGACGGACTACAGAAGTACGGCCGACTGTTGCGCCAGGGTGAGAGCCCGCGCGATGCACTCATCCGGGAGTAGCGTCGGGAGGATGCGCTGCGCGCACAGGGGATCATGGTGATCCGATGGACGTGGGGAACGCTCGAGCGCGGCGGGCTCGCCAATCTGCTCCGGCCGTGGTTGGACAAACTGACCGCGGCTTGACCGATGAACCCCAACTCGACTCCTGGACTTCGATCGAAGTCCAGGAGTCGAGTCGAGGTTCGCCGGTCGGAGCACGACCGTCGTTGGCACGCCGTGTGTGGCCCCGTCTGATTGCCGGCGTGGTCGCGGTGTGCGGAATTGCGTTGGGAGTCAGTACGATCGGCATTCAAAGTGGCGTCGCTGTGACCGCTACCGGTTCGAGCCAGGTGTTCGAGCAGTCACCGACGACCGGGACTCCCGGTGCAGAGTCACTCGCGACCTGGGAGCAGACGAGCGCAGTGGCGAAGGCGAAGGAGTACCTCTCGATCATGGCGTTCTCGAGAGCGGGTCTGATCGATCAGCTGGAGTACGAAGGGTTCTCGACGGCCGACGCGACGTACGCCGTGACCGAGGTCGAGGCTCAGGGCGCCGTCGACTGGAACGAACAGGCGGCGCAGAAGGCCCGCGACTATCGTTCGATGACGGCGTTCTCGCGGCAGGGCTTGAGCGAACAGCTCGAGTATGAGGGCATCACGTCCACGCAGGCGACGTATGGGGTCGACCACGCGTAGGGCACGACCGATGAACCCCAACTCGACTCCTGGACTTCGATCGAAGTCCAGGAGTCGAGTTGAGGTTCGCCGGTCGCGCGACCGGCGGTAGCTCACGGACGAGAACCCCCGAAAACACGAAACCCGGGACGGTCATACCGTCCCGGGTTGTGTTCGTCGTCCGATCAGCCGTGGTAGGGCTCCGCGCTGACCAGGGTCACCTTGATGGTGGCACCGCTGGGCACGGAGTACTCGCGGGTCTCGCCGACCTTGGCGTCGATGAGGGCGGCACCGAGCGGGGAGCTCGGGGAGTAGGTCTCCAGGCCGCCCTGGCCGCTCTCCTCGCGGGTGGCGATGAGGAACGTCTCGGTGTCCTTCTCGTCACCGTCGTAGTAGACGGTCACGACGGAACCGGGCAGTGCGACGCCGGACTGGGTCGGCGCCTCGCCGACCTTCGCGTTGTTCAGCAGTTCCTGCAGCTGGCGGATACGCGCTTCCTGCTGGCCCTGCTCCTCGCGAGCGGCGTGGTAGCCACCGTTCTCCTTGAGGTCGCCTTCTTCGCGACGCTCGTTGATCTCGGCGGCGATGACCGGACGGTTGGCGATCAACGAATCGAGCTCGCTCTTGAGGCGGTCATGCGACTCTTGGGTCAGCCAGGTCACCTGGGTGTCGGTCATCGGTCACTCCTTTGTGTTGTCCGCGCCCCGGGCGACCGTTTACACCAGGGGCATATGGACTGCTGAAAATGCAGCAACACGACCCCTCGCGGAGCCGTGTATCCGTTCAGGGTACCAGGTGGTGAGACCTATGGCACATCGGTACTGCCGCGCGACAGCGCGCCGAGAGCGTCCTGATACGTCGGTTCCATCCGTTTCAGCCATCCCACAACGAAATACGTCACAGGCATGAGGATGACCTCAACAAGTGTTTTCCAGACGAATCCGACGATCGTGTAATTGACGAAATCTCCCCAGGTCGAGATACCCAGGGCGGTGGCGGCGATCGAACAGAAGACGATGGTGTCGGCCAACTGGCCGACAATCGTCGAACCCAGCAGGCGCGCCCAGAGACGATTTTCCCCGGCGCGTTCCTTCATTTTGACCAGGACGAAGGAATTGAGGAATTCGCCCACGACATAACCGGCCAATCCGGCTAGCAGGAATTGTGGGACGACTCCGGCAACCGTCTCGAAAGCCGCCTGGCCTTCATAGAATTCAGCGGCCGGGAGGTGAATGGTCAACCAGAAACACAACGACGCGAGAATCAGGACCGCGAACCCGGCGAGGATCGTCCGGCGCATGGCACGGAACCCGTAGACCTCGCTGATCACGTCGCCCAGCACGTACGCGAGCGGGAACAGGAAGAAGGCGCCGTCGGTCACCAGGCCGTCCATCTGGATCGGCCCGAGATCGACCTGCAGCCATTCGTCGAACAGGACGACGCCCTTGGTGCCGGTGACGTTGCTGATGAGCATGACGCCGACGAAGACGGCGACCAGAAGGGGGAAGTAGCGGCTGCCGATGGAGGCGAAGGCGGCGCGCGGCGACGGCAACTCACTGCCGGTGGACGCGGCGGTCACGAGGCCGACGGCTTCAGGTAGGCCGGCACGTCAAGGGTGCACCCGAAGACCTCGCCGATGACCGGTGGTTTCGACGTCGTGACCTCGGTGCGGACGCCGATCCGTTCTGCGGAGTCCGCGGGGATCAGGATCTCGCGACGCCCGGTCTCGCCGCCGTCGCGGGAGCGGCCGCGCACCACACAGGCAGCCGCCCGGCTCGGATCGGAACGCTCGACGGTGAACTGCACCGCGACGGTCGAGCCGTCGATGATCTCGTAGCCGGTGGCCTCACCGGTCACGTCCGCCGACGAGAACTTGCTGTAGCCGATGACGGCGAGGGTCACGCCGGCCGCGACGACCAGGATCGACAGGGCGATGAACCAGCGACGACGCCCAGAGGCGGTCTCCGAACGCTCCGGATAGGTGGCGCGCGGACCGCTGTGCGGTCGCAAGGTGTCGGGTGTCGCGCGCGGCGCGTCACCGGCGTCTGCGGCGCCCCCGTCCGAACTGTTCACGCGTCAATACCTACCATGGGAGGAGTAGCGATCCGAAGGTGAGGAACTGTGACCGAATCCCACGTCGGCGACCCCAAGTCGGGTGTGTTCCGGCTGATGGCGGTGCACGCGCACCCAGACGACGAGTCGAGCAAGGGTGCCGCCACGACCGCGAAGTATGCGGCCGAGGGCAACGAAGTGCTCGTCGTCACACTCACCGGCGGTGAGCGTGGCGACATCCTGAATCCGGCGATGGACCGCCCGGGCATCAAAGAGCGGATGACCGAGGTCCGTCGCGAGGAGATGGCCAAGGCCGCCGAGGCGCTCGGCGTCCGACAGACATGGCTCGGCTTCGTCGACTCGGGCCTCCCCGAGGGCGACCCGCTCCCGCCTGTTCCGGAGGGTTCCTTCGCCTCGGTGCCGCTCGACGAGGCCACCGAGGCCTTGGTGCGCGTGGTCCGCGAGTTCCGCCCGCACGTGATCGTCACCTACGACGAGCACGGCGGATATCCGCATCCCGATCACATCCGCTGCCATGAGGTGTCGGTCGCGGCGTACGAGCAGTCCGGCGATCCGGACGCGTTCCCGGACGCCGGCGAACCGTGGACGGTGTCGAAGCTCTACTACACCCACGGGTTCATCCGGGACCGGATGGTCCTGTTCTCCGACGAGTTCGCGCGGCACGGCCAGGAGAGTCCGTTCGCCGAGTGGCTCAGCAAGTGGGACCCGAGCCGTGGCGATCTGATGGGACGTGTGACGACCCAGGTCGAGTGCTCCAAGTACTTCCCGCAGCGTGACGACGCGCTGCGCGCCCACGCCACGCAGATCGATCCGAACGGGGTGTTCTTCGCGGTGCCGCTGGAGTGGCAACAACGCCTGTGGCCGACGGAGGAGTTCGAGCTCGCCCGGACCCGGGTCAAGACCGCGTTGCCGGAGACCGATCTCTTCGCCGGGATCGAGGCGTGATGGGCACCAGCACAGTCGTGAACGACACCCTGATGGTCCTGGCGCAGGAACCCCAGGGGCCGGAGTTCGGCAAGGCCTCACCGCTGGGCCTGCTCGTGATCCTGTTGCTGCTCGTCGGGACCGCGTTCCTCATCTGGTCGATGAACCGGCAGCTGAAGAAGCTGCCCGCGTCCTTCGACGCCGAACACCCGGAGGCCGACCAGGCCTTCGACGAGGGAACCGATTCGCCGGGCCCGGCCGGTTCGGACGCGGTCGCACCGAACCCGCCCGGGACCCCGGGTGCCACCAGTGCCGCGGGCACCGACGACCGGCGGCCCGCCGACACCTGAGTCGAGGCGTAGAAGTGGAGTCATGCGCATCTCCACTCTGATCGGGACGTCACTCGCGACCGCTGCGGCGGCAGCCATCGGCAGTGTGGTCACCAAGCCGGCGGTCGAGACCTGGTATCCGAAGCTGGCGAAACCGTCCTTCGTACCACCGAACTGGGCGTTCCCGCTCGCCTGGACCTCGCTCTACGCCGACCTCGCGGTGACCTCGGCAGTCACCCTCGACGACCTGGCCGACGACGGCGACCACGAACAACGTCAGCGGTATCTCGCGGCGCTCGGCGCCAACCTCGTGCTCAACGGCGGGTGGAGCTGGATCTACTTCGGCCGGGGCGCCCTCGGAACCGCGTCGGTCGCGGCGGCGGCGCTCACCGTGAGCAGCGCCGACCTCGCCCGGCGCACCGCACGGACGAACCGGACGGCAGGTGCCGCGCTCGCCGCCTACCCGGCGTGGTGCGCGTTCGCCACCGTGCTCTCGACGAGCGCCTGGTGGCTCAATCGTGGTCGGCGGTCACCGGCGCCTGCCTGAGCGTCGCGGCGAATCGGTCCATCGCCCAGTCGATCTCGGATTCCGTGACCACGAGCGGTGGTGCGAGTCGCAGCGTCGAGCCGTGGGTGTCCTTGGCGAGGACATTGCGTTCGGACAGCCGCAGACAGAAGTCCTTGCCGGTGCCGAGCGCGGGGTCGAGATCGATCCCTGCCCACAGGCCGAGGCCGCGCACCGCCACCACCCCGTTCCCGACGAAGTCGCGCAGTCGGGCGTGCAGATGATCGCCCAGTTCCGCCGCCCGTCGTTGCCAGGTCCCGTCGGCGAGCATGTCGACGACGGTGTGACCGACGGCTGCGGCGAGCGGGTTACCGCCGAAGGTCGATCCGTGCTGACCGGGATGCAGCACGCCGAGGACGTCGTGGTCGGCAACCACCGCCGACACCGGTAGGAGCCCGCCGCCGAGTGCCTTCCCCAGCAGGTAGACGTCGGGTTCGACGCCCCAGTGCTCTACTGCGAAGGTCCTACCGGTGCGGCCCAGACCGGACTGGATCTCGTCGGCGATGAACAGCACGCCGCGTTCGGAGCAGAGGGCCCGCGTGCCGGGCAGGTAATCGTCGGGAGGCACGACGACGCCGGCTTCGCCTTGGACGGGTTCGAGCAGGACGGCCACCGTGTTCTCGTCGATCGCGGCATCGAGGGCAGCCAGGTCGCCGAACGGGACACGAACGAATCCCGGTGTGTAGGGGCCGAATCCGGCGCGCGCCTCGGGGTCGTCGCTGAACGAGACGATCGTCGTCGTGCGGCCGTGGAAGTTCCCGGAGGCCACCACGATCGTGGCGCGGCCGTCGGGTACGCCTTTGACGTCGTAACCCCACTTGCGGGCGACCTTGATCCCGGATTCGACCGCCTCCGCACCTGTGTTCATCGGCAGGACCATGTCCTTGCCGCACAGGGAAGCCAGTGCGGCGCAGAACGGTTCGAGTCGATCGGACCGAAATGCGCGGCTGGTGAGGGTGACCCGCGCCAGCTGATCGAGTGCGGCGGCGACGATGCGTGGATGGCGGTGGCCGAAATTGACCGCGGAATAGGCCCCGAGACAGTCGAGGTGTCGACGGCCGTCGATGTCGGTGATCCAGGCCCCCTCGGCGGTGGCCGCGGTCACCGGGATCGGCGAATAGTTGTGCGCCACATGAGGTTCGACGACGCCGAGCGGTGCGCCCGCGCTGGTGTGGGTGCCGGTGCCGGGGCTCGTCATCGTCATGAATCGAGGGTATCGTCGAGGTCTGGTGCAAACAATCGACGTCGATTGCGTCTGAACGCAACGGATCGCCGGTATGGAAGCAAAGGGGAGCGGTCTGTTGCGGACACTGGACGACCTCGACGAGAGGGTGCTCGCGCACCTCACCCGGGACGCCCGGGCGACCTACCAGCAGATCGGGCAGCAGGTGGGGTTGTCGGCCCCCGCGGTGAAACGACGCGTCGACCGCCTGGTCGCCGACGGCGTCATCCGGGGTTTCACCGCGGTCGTCGACCCGCACGCGATGCAGTGGACCACCGAGGCATACGTGTTGGTGTACTGCCGGGGCAACATCTCGCCCGACGAGTTGAAGGCGGCGTGGGAGCCCATACCGGAGGTGGTGGGTGCGGCGACGGTCACAGGTCAGGCCGACGCCGTCCTGCGCGTGATGGCCCGCGACGTACGGCACCTCGAGCAGGCGCTCGAACGCATCCGGCGGGCCGGCCCGGTGGATCGATCAGAGTCGATCCTCGTGCTCAGCGAGCTGATCGACCGGGGGCACCCGTGAGAATCGGGGTGTCGAAACCGTTGTGCTAGTGTGGTCGCCGTGATCAGCACCGTGCGCGCGTATTGGCGCTTTATCGAGGCTCCGGGTGGGGCCACGATGATGCGTTGACCTGACGCGCGCACGACACACCCGGAGCCCGAGCAGCGACCCCACGGTCGCTGCTCTTGTCATTTGAGCGGGGCTCCGACCACACCCAGGGCATGCCTCGTCACCACAACGACACGGGCATGACCTCGAAAGGCACACAACGTGACCACCTTGCCGGACCTCCCGATCCGATCCGACGACAACGCCGAATCGACCTCCGACCGCCGCATCCGGGCGTTCCGTCCGATCCCGTCGCCCGACACCGTGCGCAGCGAATTGCCCCTCTCGGCACGACGAGCCGTCGCCGTCCAGCGCGACCGGGACGAGATCGCCGACATCCTCGCCGGCCGCGATGACCGGCTGCTCGTCATCGTCGGGCCCTGTTCGGTCCACGATCCGATCGCCGCCATCGACTACGCCCGGCGCCTCGCGCCGCTGGCCGATGCCTACTCCGAGCGACTCAAGATCGTGATGCGCGTCTACTTCGAGAAGCCGCGCACCACCGTGGGGTGGAAGGGCCTGATCAACGACCCCGGGATGGACAACACCTTCGATGTCGAGCGTGGCCTGCGCACCGCCCGGTCGTTGCTGCTCGACATCATCGACCTCGGTCTGCCCGTCGGATGTGAGTTCCTCGAACCGACCAGCCCGCAGTACATCGCCGACGCGGTCGCGTGGGGTGCCATCGGCGCCCGCACCACCGAGTCCCAGGTCCACCGGCAGCTGGCGTCGGGCCTGTCGATGCCGATCGGCTTCAAGAACGGCACCGACGGCAACGTCCAGGTCGCCATCGACGGCGTGAAAGCCGCTGCGGCCGAACACGTCTTCTTCGGAGTCGACGACTTCGGCAACGGTGCCGTGGTGGAGACCGCGGGCAACGAGGACTGCCACATCATCCTGCGCGGCGGCACGCGCGGCCCGAACTTCGACGCGGAGTCGGTGTCGGCGGCCGCCGAGGCGCTCGCCGCGGCCGGCCTGCCCGCCCGGGTCATGATCGACTGTTCGCACGCCAATTCGGGCAAGGATCATGTCCGTCAGGCGGAGGTCGCCACCGAGATCGCGACGCGACTCCGGGCGGCGCGCGAGGCCGGTGAGCCCTCGAACGTCAGCGGCGTGATGCTGGAGAGCTTCCTCGAGCCCGGCGCGCAGTCGACCGAGGCCACCCCGCTGGTGTACGGCAAGTCCGTCACCGACAAGTGCATGGGCTGGGAGGCCAGCGCCCAGGTCCTGGCGGCGCTCGCGCGGGGCTGACCCTTCCCTCGCCTCAGTATCTGCGGCTCGGCGGCCGTCGTGGACCATGAAAGAACACTCGTGAGCGTCCGAATCTCATGCTCCCTGAGGTGCGAGCGAAGCGAGCCACGAAGGGTGTAGCAACGTGTCTCACCAGGCCCTTCGTGGCTCGTCGCTTGCGCTCCTCGCACCTCAGGGATCAGTGGGTTGTGTGCTTCTTTCGGACCGGGGAACGATGGGAGACGCTTCGCTCGGGTCAGACGACGTCGACCTCAGACGTCGAGTCCGGGATCGTGATCAGTGCTCGACGACGCAGTGTTCCGCGGGGCGACCGTACCGACGGCGCCACGCGGAACTCGGCCTCCCACCGATCGGAGTGGATCCGGTTGAGCAGGTAGCCGCGTTGCGAGTTGCCGAACCGGACGTGGGGTGACGCTTCCTTGAGGCGGCGGTCGCCGTCGTCGCTGTCCTCCCCGTCCCCGCCGGAGGTGATCGACGTCGCGGCCAATTCGACGCCGCGCGTGAGCGATTCATCGGTGTAGGAGGTCCGGAGGTCGGCGACCACGCTGCGATGGATGTCGCCGGCGAGGGACACCAGATTGCGCACGCCCCGGTCGGCGGCGCCGCCGAGGATGCGGGAGCGCGAGGCCTCGTAGCCGCTCCACCCGTCCATGCTGACCGCCCGGGTCGAGCCGACGGTTCGGGCGAGGTCGGCCATCGGTACCTGCTGGGCGAGGACGTTCCACCGGTGCCGGGACGAGGCGAAACCGTCGAGCACCCATCGTTCCTGTTCGGCGCCGAGGATGGTGCGGGAGACGTCCGCGGTGCGCGCGTTCTGCCCGGTGTCGTTGTCCCCGTTGGCCTGATCGCTGCGGTGACTGCGGGTGTCGAGGAGGGTGAGGTCGACGAGATCGCCGAAACCGAGCCGCCGATGCGCGCGGATGACGGTTCCGTTCGGTCGGGCCGCCACCCGCACCGGCGTGTTCTCCCACCAGGCGCGCAGCGCGCGGGCGCGACGCAGCGCGAACGCGGTGAGTGGGGTGTGGTCCTCGGGAATCGCTGCGGCCCAGTTGTTGTCGACCTCATGATCGTCGAAGGTGATCACGAACGGTGCCATCGCGTGGGCGAGTTGGAGGTCGGGGTCGGACTTGTACAGCGCGTAGCGCTCGCGGTAGTCGTCGAGGTCGACTGCTTCCCGTGTTGCCGAGAGAGGAAGCACCGCATCGGGTCTCGCACCACCATGAACCGGGATCGGCTTCTCGTAGATGTAGTCACCGAGGTGGAGCACCACGTCGGGTGCATGCGCCGCCAGGTCGGCGTACGCATGGTAGTAGCCGTCGGACCAGTTCTGGCAGGACGCGACGGCGACCGTCATCTTCTCGACGCGTGCGAAAGGTGCTGGTGCCGTTCGGGTCCGGCCGACCGTCGAGACCTCGCCGAGTGCCCGGAACCGATAGAAGTAGTCGGCGGCGGGCGCGAGACCGCGGACATTGACGTGCACGCTGTGCCCCCATTCCGCGGTGGCGTGGACCGTACCCCGACGCACGATGCGGGTCATGGATTCGTTGGCGGCGATCTCCCAGTCGACTCGCACCGGGCGTGGTCCCATGCCGCCACCGGGCGCGAACGGGTTGCGCGACAATCGCGTCCACAGCACAACGCCGTCGGGGAGGGGGTCACCGGACGCCACCCCGAGTCCGAACACGCCGGCGGGGTGAGCCGGTGTGGGTAGGGCCGGCGAGGTGCCGCCGAGGAGGCCGGGCGTGAACGCGAGACCGGCGACGAGTGCCGACCAGGTGAGGAAGCGGCGTCGGGAAGTGCCGCCGCGGAGCGTGAGGTCGGGATGACAACGGATGGTCGACGGTGTGAGAAGGGCCGGTGATGCGTCGGCCGGGTTTCCCCGCATGGCCTCAGCCGACCAGGATCACCTGACCTGGGCTCCACCTGCAGACGGCGGGGACATGATGCGGAGGTGAAGTCTCCGACCTCCACGCGTACGTCCCCGCCGCCTGCCCGACGGGCTACCGCGAGTCGATCAACCCGCTCGACTCGCTCTCGGCGTCGGTCACGACGCCGACTCGCTTGCGACGGGCGCGGATTCCGAGTGCGGCGTCGACCACGAGGAACCCGAGCAGGCTGAGTCCGAGCAACGGCACGAACCAGCCCACCACCGCGGCCACCACCACGATCGCGACCGCGCCGGCCACCGGCACCCGACGCAGTGCACCCCGTGCCGGCGGGCGACCCACCGCGACCGCGCCGCCACGCTTCGGCCGCCGTTGCCACCACATCTGATAGCCGCGGACGATCAACACCACGAGCGCGATCGCCAGGAGCAGGAGAACCAGCTGGCTCACCCAGCCGAACAGGATGCCCATGTGCAGTGCGATGCCCCAGGTCGTGAGTTTCGCGGCGAGCGGCCAGTCGGCGAACCGCAGTTCGTCGACAACGGCACCGGTCGCGCCGTTCACGGTGACGGTGTCCTGGGCGAACTGCCAGGGCTGCCTGGTCTCGGCGATGGTGAAGGCGGTGTCCGCATCGGTCGGGATCGAGACCTCCACCTGGCCGTCCACACCGGCGGCCCGAGCGGTGCCCAGCACCCGGTCGAGCTGCGCGATCGTCTGCCCGGACGCTTCCGGAACGTGCTGCTCGTGACCCGCGCCGCCGTGATCGCCGTGCCCGCTGTGATCACCCAGCCCGTCCGATCCGGACGTCGATCCGGACAGCGAGGTGTCGACCGTCGGGGTCGTCCAGCTCAGCGCCGTGCGCACATCGGAGACGTGCTCACCGGCGTACTTCGACCAAGTCAGACCGGTGGCCGACAAGAACACCAACCCCACCGCGATCCAGACGCCGATCACGCCGTGCCGGTTGCGGGTGCGGTTGCGTCCGGTCGCCGATCGGTCGAAGGCGACCAGGTCGGCGGCGCGTCGTTTTCGGCGCGCGCGATACGCGGAGATCCACAGCGTGAGGCCGGCCACGGCGATGACCCACAGCCAGGAGGCGGCGAGCTCGCTGTAGATCCGGCCGGGCTCGCCGAGATGGAGGTGACGGTGCAGTTCGCTGATCCAGGTGCGCATCGGCAACGCCGCGCTGCTGCCGTAGGACACCAGCTCTCCGGTCGATTCCAGGGTCACCGGATCGATGAACACGGCCTGGCGCTTCGACGCCCCGAGGGAGGGATCGTCGAACAGGACGCGGGTCGTGTCGCCGGCCTCGGCGGCCGGGCGCACCGCGGACAGGGTGAGGTCCGGGCGGAGCCGGGCCGCCGCCTCGACCTGTTCGGAGATCGGACGTGCGTCGCCGGTGCTGTCGGTGGAGAGTTGATCGCGGTAGACGACCTGTTCCAGCGACGGGGAGATCGCGTAGAGCCCGCCACTGACCGCCGCAACGATCAGGAACGGCGCGATGAAGATGCCTGCGTAGAAGTGCAAGCGGCGCAGCAGAGGTTGCCAGCTGTTCGGGGTCACCCGCCGGTCTGGTGCGGCGGCTGGTGGAGTGGGGTTGTCGTCGGATGTTTTGGGACGGGGGTCGGGCGGCCCGGTGGGTTCACCGGGGCGGGACAGGTTCGACAGGGACACGGTGGGCCTCTCATGCGGAAGACGGCGCGCGGCATCGACCGCGGTCAGGCGGGATGGCAGACGCGCACCGACCGGCCCGTCGGGTGACGGGTCGGCGGAGTAGGGAATCAGCGCGTGAGGGCCGGGGGTCCGCGGGTGTCGAGAGCGGCGATGGCGCGCAGGCGGGGCCGCGCGTCGTCGTGGGTCGCCCGCGGGGCGCGCAGGATCGCGTCGTCAGCGGGCGGGTCGAGGACGGCCCGGATGAGAGCGACGACCGCGGTCAGGACGCTGAGCAGGGCGGGTTCGACGACGTGGATGGCGGCGGCGGTGAGCAGAGTCGCCACCGCGTGGACGAACAGCATGGTCCCGCTCGGCGCGTGTGCAAGCGCACTCACACCGGCGTGGTGCGCCGACGAGGCATCGAGCGCGGTGAGGGACACGTGTGCGAGCACCTGTCCGGCCGCGAGGAGCCCGATCGTGCCGAGCCACCCGGGACGACGACGGGCCGTCGCGCCGATCGTCCAGCCGAGTACGGTGCACGCCGCGATCATGAACACCAGAGATGAGGTGGCGGGGAGAGAACCGGCCGCGAGCCCGTGCGCGGCCACCGCGGTGCTCGCCGACAGCGCGCCGACGACCCCACCGCGAAGGCGGTGGAGGGCGCGCACGTCCGGGTTCACGGAAGGAGCATAGCGACGGCGGTCATGCCCGAACCGCGCGCGGTCAGCGAACGGGCAGGTCAGCCCAACACCAGGAGCCAGGCGGCGACGTAGTGCAGCAGGGCCGCGACTGCGGTGCATGCATGGAACACCTCGTGATGACCGAAGGTCTCCGGCCAGGGGTCGGGCCAGCGTGCCGCATAGAGGACGCCACCGACGCTGTAGAAGACACCGCCGAGCGCGAGCAGGATCAGAACGGGCAGACCGGTCTCGCCGACGAGCGCCGGGGCGACGGCCACGATCACCCAGCCCAGCACGATGTAGAGGGTGACCCCGAGCCAGCGGGGTGCGCCGGGCCACGCGATCTTGAGGGTCGCACCGGCGGCTGCGCCGGCCCAGACGATGCCGAGGACCCACCAACTGGTCGGCGAGGGAAGCCCGAGGGCGCAGAACGGCGTGTAGGTGACGGCGATGAACAGGAAGATCATCGCGTGGTCGGCACGTTTCATCCGGGTCCGCGCGCGGGCGGTCTTCCACGGAATCCGGTGGTAGCCGGCGCTGATCGCGAAGAGTCCGAGCACGGTGACCGCGTAGACGGCACACGGGACGACGGCGACGGGGTCGCCGACCGTGGCCGCGCCGATCACCAGGGCCAGCCCCGCGACCGCGGCCACATAGGCGGAGTAGTGGTGGATGACCCCGCGCAGTCGTGGGCGGACGTCAGCCGGCGGGTTCAGCAACGTGCTCACCGAACCTACGGTACCGTAACTTCGCGCGTCCACAGCGTCACCGGCAAGGCGCGATGCGACGCGTAAGGTGTCCTGCGTGACACGAGGCCGACACGACGCGGGAACGACGCGAGGATGAAGCTCCTGCCGGACCGGCTTCGACGACCCGTTCTCTCCGTCTACGAACGGCGGCTCATCCAGCTCCTCGACACCGAGCGCCTGCCGCGTCACGTGGCGATCATCTGCGACGGCAACCGGCGGTGGGCGCGTGAGGCTGGTTTCGAGGACGTCAGCCACGGACATCGCGTGGGTGCCCAGCGCATCGCGGACATGCTCGGCTGGTGCGCCGGCCTGGGCATCGAAGCCGTCACGATCTACCTGTTGTCGGCCGAGAACCTCAACCGGTCGTCGGACGAGCTCGACGCACTCCTCGAGATCGTGCCGGACATCGTCGACGAGATCTCCGCGTCCGAGGGCGAGTGGCGGATCCGCATCGTCGGCACCCTCGACGCACTGCCCGAGCCGGTGGCCGGACGTCTGCGGGCGGCCGCCGACCGCACCGCCGAACGGCAGGGGATGAACGTCAACGTCGCCGTCGGATACGGCGGGCGCCAGGAGATCGTGGACGCGGTTCGCGCACTCCTGGAGGAGAAGGTGACCGCCGGGGCGACTGCGGCCGAGATGGTGGATGCGGTCACCGTGGAGGCGATCGACGCCAATCTCTACACCAAGGGTCAGCCCGACCCGGATCTCGTGATCCGGACCTCCGGAGAGCAGCGGCTGTCGGGATTCCTGTTGTGGCAGAGCGCCTATTCGGAGATCTGGTTCACCGACGCCTACTGGCCGGAGTTCCGTCGGGTGGACTTCCTGCGCGCCTTGCGCGACTACTCCGCGCGGAGCCGGCGGTTCGGCAAGTGACTCCGCCGGTGTCGATCCGCGCCGGGTTCAGCGTGCGGCGGAGTCGGCCAGGAGCCCGGTCAATGCGGTGAGATCGGCGCCGAAGGTCGACGCCGCGGGAGTGCCGAAGCCGACGCCGATCCCGCCGGAGGGCAGCGGGTCGGCGTCGGGATGCCGGAACAGGGACTGTCCGGTCACCGCGATTCCGCGTTCGTAGGCCCGGTGGACGATGGTTCCCTCGTCGGCATGGTCGACGGGGATCAACGCGTGCAGTCCGGCGGCGATGCCGGGGAGTTCGAGTCCGATTCCGGCCAGGGCCGACACCAGCGCATCGCGCCGGGTCCGGTAGGCCTGACGGCTGCGCCGGATGTGCCGGTCGTAGGCTCCGGAACCGATCAGTTCGGCCAGCGTGAGCTGATCGACGATGCTCGCGTCGGCCTCACGGAAGCCCTTGCCGCGCAACACCGGTTCGACCAGGTGGGCGGGAGTGGCCAGCCAGCCCGCGCGTACCGCCGGCGACAGGCTCTTGCTCAGCGAGCCGGTGTGGACGACGACGTCGGGGCCGAGCGCCTGCAACGCACCGACCGGTTCGCGGTCGTAGCGGAACTCGCCGTCGTAGTCGTCCTCCACGATGACCGCGCCGGTCCGCCGCGCCCAGTCGACGACCTGCATCCGGCGCGCCGGCGAAAGAGCGACACCGGTGGGGAACTGGTGGCTGGGGGTCAGCACGACCGCGGCCGCCCCGGTGCGTTCGAGCTCGTCGATCACCATGCCGTCGGCGTCGATGCGCACCGGTACGACCCGCGCGCCGCCGCGCTCGAGGGCGTGCCGATGAAAGGGCAGACCGTGGCTCTCGACCGCGACGACACCACCGATCACCGTGCGCGCCAACAACTCCAGTGCCGACAGCACCGACGTCCCGAGAACGATCAGGTCCGGTGCGGTGCGGACACCCCGCGTGCGGGCCAGGTAACCGGTGAGGGCGTTCCGCAGCTCGAGGCGCCCGCGGGGGTGAGCCGGTCCGAAGGCGTCGTCGGGGGTCTCGGTCAGGGCGCGTCGGGTGGCGCGGATCCAGTCGTTGCGCGGGAACATCCCGGCGCAGGGTCGTCCCAGCGAGAAGTCGTGACGCAGGGCCGGCAAGGCGGTGGACGCACCGGGATCGTCGATGGCCGGTGGCCGTGCCGCACCGTCGGCGACCCGGGTGGCCGAGCCCTGGCGCGCGGTCAGCCACCCTTCCGCGATCAGTTCGGAGTAGACCGCCGACACGGTGCCGCGAGCGAGACCGAGGTCCGCGGCGAGGGATCGGTACGGCGGCAATGCGGTGCCCGCGGGCAGCCGGTTGTCGAGGATGGCCGAGCGCAGCGCCTCGGTGAGGGCCCGGCGCAGGGTGGCACCGCGCCCGCGTGCACCCGCGCCCGGATCGGGCTGCAGATCGAGGAAAAGGTCCGCGCCCAGCCGCTCGGCTACTTCGGCCCAGGGATCCGCCATCGAATTGACCCGCTTTTCTGCCATCGGATTGGACCACTTTCTTGAGCTAATTGCGGCATAGCCTAAACCCACAACACAGAGCTGTCCGTCCTTGAGGAGGAACGAGATGAAGATCGTGGTCGTGGGTGCCAGCGGTGCGCTGGGAAGTCGGGTCGCCGACCTGCTCGTCGAGCGGGGCCACGAGGTGGTGCGCGCCAGCCGGGCGACCGGCGTCGACGCCTACACCGGAACGGGTCTGGCGGCGGCGTTCGACGGTGCCGACGCCGTCGTCGACTGCCTCAGTCTCCAGACGCTGAAGGCGAAGGAGGCGATCGACTTCTTCGAGACCACGGCGACCAAGATCGGCCGCGCCGCGACGACGGCCGGCGTCGCGCACGTCGTCGTGGTGTCGATCGTCAACGCCGGCGATCCGGCGGTCAACGCCAAATTCGGTTACTACCAGGGCAAAGCGGCACAGGAGGCCGCCTACGGCGAGGTCGTCGACCCCGCGGCACTCAGCATCCTTGCGTCGGTGCAGTGGTTCGAGCTCGCCGAGCAGATGATGTCGTCGATGGGGTTCGGTCCGATCGCCGCGGTGCCCAGGATGCGGTGCGCCCCGGCCGCGGTCGCCGACGTGGCCGTGGCGGTCGCCGACGTGGTGACCGCGGGTCCGACCGGGAAGCGGACGATCGAGGTGAGCGGACCGGTGGAGATGGACCTGGTCGATGTGGCGAAAGCGGTTGCTGCGCAGACCGGCTCACCGCGATGGATATTCGGCGTCCGGTTCGGGGGGCCGGCGATCCGCGGGGGCGGACTCGTGCCCGCCGATCCCGACGTCGTCACGTCGACGACGCTCGACGGGTGGCTGGCCGGTCGCGAGAGTGCGAATGCCGGGGAACGGCGATGAGCGCCGCCGCCCGGCCGGCGACGAGAATGTGGATACCGCAGGACAATCCGTCCGTGTACAAGGCCCTCGTGGCTCTGCAGCGGGCATCGTCGGCCGGCGTTGACCCAGAACTCGCCGAACTGATCGTCATCCGGGCCTCGCAACTCAACGGGTGCGCCTACTGCCTGCACATGCACACCTCCGATGCCCTCGCCAAGGACATCGACCCGCACAAACTGATGATGATCGCCGCGTGGCGGGAGGCCGGATCGGCGTTCACCCCGGCCGAACGGGCGGCGCTGGCTCTCACCGAGAGCGTCACGCTGATCGGCGAGAACGGTGTCCCCGACGACGTGTTCGATTCCGCACGAGCCTATTTCGACGCCGCCGCGATGGGTCAGCTGGTCGCGTCGATCGTGATGATCAACGCGTGGAACCGCATCGCGCTGGCCGGCGGGTACCCGGCCGGACTCGACGAACGCCGGGCCGCGTCGTCGGTCAGAGCTTCCGCAGGCGCACCCGGTTGATGGAGTGGTCGTAGTCCTTGCGCAGCACCAGTGACGCCCGCGGCCGGGTGGGCAGGATGTTCTCGATCAGATTCGGACGGTTGATCGAGGTCCACAGATCCCGGGCCGCGGCGGTCGCCTGATCGTCGGTCAGCGACGCGTACGCGTGGAAGTGCGAGTCCGGGTTGGCGAACGAGGTGGTCCGCATCTGCAGGAAGCGCGAGATGTACCAGGATTCGATGTCGTCGATCTTGGCGTCGACGTAGATGGAGAAGTCGAACAGGTCCGAGACCATCAGCGTCGCTCCGGTCTGGAGCACGTTGAGGCCCTCGAGGATCAGGATGTCGGGCTGGCGCACATAGTGATAGACGTCGGGCACGATGTCGTAGGCGAGGTGCGAGTAGACCGGCGCGGCGACCTCGCGCGCACCCGACTTCACCTCGGTGACGAAGCGCAGAAGGGCCCGGCGATCGTAGGACTCGGGAAATCCCTTGCGGTGCAGAATGCCCCGACGCTGCATCTCCGCGGTGCGCAGCAGAAAACCGTCGGTGGTGATCAGGTCCACCTTCGGGTGGGACTCCCAGCGGGCGAGCAGGGCGGCGAGCACGCGTGCCGTCGTCGACTTCCCGACCGCCACACTGCCGGCGATCCCGATGACGAAGGGCACCTGCCGATTGGTCTGTCGCTCACCGAGGAAGGTGGAGGTCGCGGCGAACAACCGTTGCCGCGCAGCGACTTGCAGGTGGATCAGACGAGAGAGCGGCAGATACACGTCGGCGACCTCGTCGAGGTCGATCTGCTCACCGAGGCCGACGAGCTCGGCCAGTTCGTCCTCGTTGAGGACCAGGGGCATCGACTCGCGGAGTTCGCGCCACTGCCTCCGGTCGAGTTCCAGGTACAGACTGGGATCCCGATCGGTGGCGTTGCGGGCCATCAGGGCAGCTCCGCCGATGTCGGTTCCGCCGCTCCCGGAGTGATCATGCGTACAGCTTAGGGCGACGTGTGACAGCGTCGATCGGTAGCCTGCCGGTATGCCGTCCCCGACCGTCGCCGACACCGACCACGCCTCGGACCCGCTGGTGGCCGAGTACCTCCGCCTCGGCCTCGCTTTCGACCGCCTCGAACGGGGCTTCGTCGACGCCTACACCGGCGATCCCGCGCTGAAGGCGGAGGTCGAGAACGCGTCCGCACCCGATCCCGCCCGGCTCGCCGACCGCGCGCGCGGGCTGCTCGCCGACCTGCCCGGTGCTCTCGACGCGGCGCGCGCCGAGTTCATCGGCGCCCACCTGCGCGCGCTGGAGTGCTCGGCGCGCAAATTCGCCGGCGACGACGTCGGATTCGTCGACGAGGTCCGCGCCTACTTCGACGTCGACATCGCGATGGCCGATCCGGACCGGTATCGGCAGGCGCACGCCGACCTGGCGGAGGCCCTCGGCGTCCCGGGCGCCACCGGCGACGAGCTCCGCGACATCTACGCCGCGCACCGGCGTGCCGACGAGATCCCGCCCGAGCGGGTCGACGAGTGTGTCCGCGCGTTCAGCGGCGCGCTCCGCGAACGAGTTCGGTCCGCATATCCGTTGCCGGACAACGAGATCGTCGAGTTCGAGGTCGTCACCGACAAGCCGTGGTCGGGATTCAACTACTACCTCGGCAACTATCGCTCACGCGTCGCCATCAACGCCGATCTCACGCAGTACATGTCCTCCCTGCCCGCGCTCATCGCGCACGAGGCCTACCCCGGTCACCACACCGAGCACTGCCGTAAAGAGCAGTTGCTCGTCGGCGCGGGGCACGACGAGCAGTCGATCTTCCTGGTCAACACCCCGCAGTGCCTGATGGCCGAGGGCCTCGCCGACCACGCGCTGGCCGCGATCGTCGGTCCCGAGTGGGAAACGTGGGCACAGGAGATCTACGCCGACCTCGGACTCCGCTTCGACGCCGGCCGGGCGATGGGCGTCGGACGCGCCACCGCCGGGCTCCTCGGCGTTCGTCAGGACGCCGCGCTGCTGCTGCACGACCGCCACGCCGACGCCGACACCGTCGCCGAACATCTCCGGCGCTGGCTTCTCGCACCCGAGGAACGGGCCCGGCAGATGCTGCGATTCCTCACCTCGCCGCTCTGGCGCGCGTACATCAGCACCTACGTCGAGGGATACCGATTGGTCGAGGCGTGGCTCGAGCAGGCCGACGACCGCGCGGCCGCCTTCGGTCGCCTACTCGACGAACCACTCATCCCGGCGAGTCTGCGGCGCGAACTGCTGTAGACACTCGGCCCGCTCGCTTCGCTCCCGGCGCCTGGTACCTAGAATCGGGGCATGACCGCGAATCCGTCATCCTTGAACTCGATGTCCCTGGCCGAGCTCGACCCCGACGTCGCAGCCGCCATGAACGGTGAACTCAGCCGCCAGCGGGACACCCTCGAGATGATCGCCTCGGAGAACTTCGTGCCGCGTGCGGTGCTGCAGGCCCAGGGCAGCGTGTTGACCAACAAATACGCCGAGGGATATCCGGGACGTCGCTACTACGGCGGGTGCGAGTACGTCGACGTCGTCGAGGACATCGCCCGCAACCGGGCGAAGGAACTGTTCGGCGCCGACTTCGCGAACGTGCAACCGCACTCGGGTGCCCAGGCCAACGCCGCGGTGCTGCAGGCCCTGATGGAGCCGGGGGAGACCATGCTCGGTCTCGACCTCGCGCACGGCGGTCACCTCACCCACGGCATGCGCCTGAACTTCTCCGGCAAGCTCTACGAGAACGCCTTCTACGGCGTGAGCAAAGAGGACTTCCGCATCGACATGGACGAGGTGCGCAAGATCGCCCTCGACGTCAAACCGAAGGTCATCGTCGCCGGGTGGTCGGCCTACCCGCGCACGCTCGACTTTGAGGCGTTTCGCTCCGTCGCCGACGAGGTCGGTGCATACCTCTGGGTCGACATGGCCCACTTCGCCGGTCTCGTCGCCGCCGGCCTGCATCCGTCGCCGGTCCCGCATGCCGACGTCGTGTCCTCGACCGTGCACAAGACCCTCGGCGGCCCGCGTTCGGGGATCATCCTGGCCAAGCAGGAGTGGGCCAAGAAGCTGAACTCGGCGGTGTTCCCCGGTCAGCAGGGCGGGCCGCTCATGCACGCGATCGCCGGTAAGGCGGTGGCCCTGAAGATCGCCGCCACCGACGAATTCGCCGAGCGCCAGCGGCGCACCCTGTCCGGGGCGCGGATTCTCGCCGAACGCCTCAACGGCACGGATGTGGCCGGCGCCGGCGTCTCGGTCCTGACCGGCGGTACCGACGTCCACCTCGTGCTCGTCGATCTGCGCAACAGCGCACTCGACGGCCAGCAGGCCGAGGACCTGCTGCATCAGGTCGGCATCACCGTCAACCGCAATGCGGTGCCGTTCGATCCGCGGCCGCCGATGGTCACCTCGGGCCTGCGCATCGGCACCCCGGCGCTGGCCACCCGCGGCTTCGACGACGAACAGTTCACCGAGGTCGCCGACATCATCGCCACCGCGCTCGCGGCCGGCGACGCCGCCGACGTCTCGGCGCTGCGTGGTCGCGTGTCCAAGCTCGCGCTCGACTTCCCGCTCTACGACGGTCTCGAGGAGTGGGGCCTGATGAGCCGGATCTGACCTGGATTGCCTGTCCCGGCGGCGCGTCCGTATCCTTTCAGCGATGAACGCCCTCACTGAAGACGACCTGATCATCGCGCTCGAGAAGGCTCTTCCCGAGATCGCCGAAGACCACCAGTCGGCCGCGGCTCCGTGGAATCCGCACGACTGGGTGCCGTGGGACGACGGACGCAACTTCGGGTTCCTCGGCGGAGCGGATTTCGATCCGTCGGAGGCCTTCCTGTCCGATGAGGCACGTGCGGGACTGCTCGCCCTCCTGCTGACCAAGGACAACCTGCCGTCGTACCACCGGGTGCTGGCCAAGCACTTCCCGGCCTTCTCGGACTGGCGGCAGCTCGTGGGCGTGTGGACCGCCGAGGACAACCGCCACGCGATCGTCCTGCGCGACTACCTCGTCGTGCGGCGCGCGATCGATCCGGTGGACGCCGAGGAGCGTCGTCGCATCCACGTCACGCAGGGGTATCGGCAGACGCCGGAGCAGGTCGAGCCGCTCGGCCCGCTCGACGTGCTCGCGCTGATGGCGGTACACGAGAACCAGTGCGTGCACTTCATCAAGCGCCTGTCGGCGGTTGCCGGCGACGAGGCGCTCGTGGAGATCCTGACGAAGATCTCCAACGACGACCAGGGCCAGGCCACCACCTTCGGCGCGTCCCTCAACGCCGGTGTCGTCGCCGACCAGGACACCACGGTCCTCGCCATCGACCGGGCGCTGGCCCTCGACGAGCCGATCGGCCACGACATCGCCGACTTCGACGCCGAGCGCGCACTCCTCGCCGACTACGAGAACGCCGAGGTGAAGGCGGCCATCGCGGCGGCCCTGGCCGACGCGGTCAAGCTCGACACCGTCTCCGGTCTTGGTGAGGAGGCGGAGGCCGCGCGCACCCGCATCCTCGCCCGCACCGGCCGCTGACGACTCGCGCCCAGTACGAACACGGCGCCACCGGGACGACGAAAGTCCTGGTGGCGCCGTGTTGCGTCTCCGGTGGAAACGATACGGCGGTTTACCCACAATTCACGCCGACACACCGGATTCCGGCGCGCCGCCAACGATTTCCGCGCGTACGTTGGCGAGTGACGGACCGCGGGGAAGCGGTTCGTTCGGGAGGTTCAATTCGTGGTTTGTGCGAGCAACGCGAGGGGACCGGCCCCGGTCCTCGTCCCCCTCGGCTGACGCCGGGACAACGGACAACTGGACCGGCCGGTCGACCAACACTGGTTTGTGCGGGAGCCGCACGAACGTAGGAGCCCCACGTGACCACACGCACCTACGTCCTCGATACCTCCGTGCTGCTGTCCGATCCCTGGGCGGTCATGCGTTTCGCCGAACACCACGTCGTGCTGCCACTGGTGGTCATCAGCGAACTCGAGGGCAAACGTCACCACCACGAACTCGGCTGGTTCGCGCGTGAGGCGTTGCGCATGCTCGACGACATGCGACTCGAACACGGCCGGCTGGACCTGCCGCTCGAGATCGGCGACGAGGGCGGCACCCTCCAGGTGGAGCTCAACCACACCGACCCCGCGGTGCTGCCCGCCGGCTTCCGCACCGATTCGAACGACTCCCGGATCCTCGCCTGCGCACTGAACCTGCGCGCCGAGGGCAAGGACGTGACCCTGGTCTCGAAGGACACACCGCTGCGGGTGAAGGCCGGCGCGGTGGGCCTGGCCGCCGACGAGTACCACGCGCAGGATGTCGTGGTCTCGGGGTGGTCGGGCATGACCGAACTCGATGTCGCCACCGCCACGGTCGACACGCTGTTCGCCGAGGGCGTCGTCGACCTCGACGAGGCACGCGAACTGCCGTGTCACACCGGTGTTCGACTGCTCAGCGCCACGTCGAGTGCCCTGGGCCGGGTGAACGCGGACAAGCGGGTGCAACTGGTCCGCGGCGACCGCGAGGCCTTCGGACTGCACGGACGGTCGGCCGAGCAGCGGGTCGCCCTCGACCTGCTCCTCGACGAGAGCGTGGGGATCGTCTCGCTCGGCGGCAAGGCCGGTACCGGAAAATCGGCGCTCGCGCTCTGTGCGGGACTGGAAGCGGTCCTGGAACGGCGTACCCAGCGGAAGGTCGTCGTGTTCCGGCCGCTGTACGCCGTCGGCGGACAACAGCTCGGCTATCTGCCCGGTAGTGAGTCCGACAAGATGGGTCCGTGGGCGCAGGCGGTCTTCGACACGCTGGAGGGGCTCGCGTCGCCGGAGGTCATCGACGAGGTCTTGAGCCGCGGCATGCTGGAGGTGCTGCCTCTGACGCACATCCGCGGGCGGTCGCTGCACGATTCGTTCGTCATCGTCGACGAGGCGCAGTCGCTGGAACGCAACGTGTTGCTCACCGTCCTGTCCCGCCTGGGGTCGGGATCTCGCGTGGTGCTGACCCACGATGTCGCGCAACGTGACAATCTTCGCGTGGGCCGCCATGACGGCGTCGCCGCGGTCATCGAGAAGCTGAAGGGACACCCGCTCTTCGCGCACATCACGCTCACCCGCAGCGAGCGGTCGCCGATCGCCGCACTCGTGACCGAGATGCTCGAGGAGTTCGCGCCGTAGGGTCGGCGCCGACCTCTGGGTTCCAATTGCTCGGTGGCCGTAAGGATTTCGCCGCCGGAAACTCGAAGGCCGCGTCGACTCCGGAAGGGAGTCGACGCGGCCCTCGTGTGTCAGATCAGGCGGTCGGCGGTTCGATCGGGGTGAAGTCGCGGAGCGAATTCAAGAGGTCGACGATGGCGGTGAGCAGTTCGACGTTCTCCAAGGATGTCATTGTTCTCCCTTAATCGAATGGCTATCCGTTTCGACGGCCGCCTCTATTCGACGCCGTCGTTCGCAACAGTAATGATCTGATAACAAACGCGCAAACAAAGTCCAAGAGAATTCGACCCCTTTCTCAGATTAATTCGTCGAATGCGTTTTTGTACTGCCTCTCGAATCATGGCAATTCTGTGTTTTCGAATCGAGAAATCGACCTCGACCGAGTGAATCCGGCTTCTGTCCATACGCTGACCGACTCGTCGCCGACACCCGATCCGAACCGCACCGTGACCAGGACGTGACTCATGGTCTCTTGCGTACTGTCAGACTGGCATGGTGCAGAAGTTACTGATGAGGCGAATGAGACTGCTGGGACTGTTGGTGATCGCGGTGCTCGCCGCGGTTGTCGGCGGCGCCGGGCAGTCGGTCGCCGCCCCAGAGACAACTACACCCGAGACATCCACGCCGGGGACGTCCACCACGCCTAGTCCGGGAACGACGCCCGGGTCGGGCATGCCGCTGCTCGACGGCATTCTCGACCAGCTCGCCGGTGGGACCGGGTCGGACGACGGCACCGGCGGTGCCGGTGTACCCGGGGCGGGTGGGCCGACGAGCCAGATGATCGTCGTGACCGCGCCGAAGGCGTCCGACACCACCGCCACCCTGACGGCCTTCGACCGGGGCGCCGACGGCAGTTGGAAACCCGTCATCGGCCCGACGAAGGCCTACCTCGGTTCGCTGGGCATGGGCGAGCCGAAGGACAACGTCCACCGGACCCCGCAGGGCACCTTCCCGCTCGACCAGGCCTTCGGCCGTGCGGAGAATCCCGGGACCAAGATGCCGTATCGCAAGGTCGACCAGCAGGACTGGTGGGACTCGAACATGAAGTCGCCGACCTACAACACGCACGTGCGTCAGCCGCAGAGCCCCGGCGGGGACAGTGAGAACCTCTACAACTCCGGCCCGGTCTACGACTACGCGGTCAACATCGCGCACAACCCGCAACGCACCCCGGGGCGGGCGTCGGCGATGTTCCTCCACGTGACCAACGGTGAACCGACCATGGGCTGCGTCGCGATCGAACGCGAGCTGATGAAACAGATCCTCGTGTGGCTCGATCCGGCCAAGAACCCGAAGATCACCATCGGTGTCAACCAGGGTGCACCCGCAGGCGACGCGCCCGGAGCAACCCCTCAAACCGCTCCGGGCACGACGCCGGGGACGACGCCTCCCACCACCTCGGGCGTTCCGGGTGCCGACGTCCTGACCGGTCTGCTCTCGCAGCTCGTCGGCGTGGTTCCGGCCCTGTTCGGGCTCGGCGGTCAGGCGGGCTGATCGGTCCGGCCGGGCCGGGCGCGAACGTCGGACAAACTCATCCGGGCACATCGGCAGCCGGGGCACCACGTGGCCTCGGTGCTGATGTGCCACCCGTTGACCCGGGCGAGATCGTCCAGATCGGACTGGCGGAGCGGCGTACGGATCGCGAACGCGCGTCCGCAACTGCCGCAGTGCCGGTCGGAGGGGGAAGTCCCGGTTTCCACGAATGCGGAAACAACTGTCATCTCGATGGACCTTCTCTGTCACTTGTTCGGGCGTCGGGCCGCACTCGTCCGAGAGCCCTCCCTGTTCGGACGAGCGACCATTTCAGTGTCAGCTTATGTGATGTAGATCTCAAGAGTCGAATGACACATCGTTCGATCGACCCCCCGCGTGGCCCCCCGCGCGGCGCGTCAGCGTCGTCGGTCGCGGTTCGCGGTCTTCGCCGCGTACACCGCCGCCTGGGTCCGGCGCTCCATGCCGAGCCTGCCGAGCAGTCGCGAGACGTAGTTCTTGACGGTCTTCTCGGCGAGATGCATCCGCGCGGCGATCTGCCTGTTGGTCAGGCCCTCGCCGAGTAGGGCCAGCAGCGTCCGATCCTGCTCGCTGAGTCCGTCGTCCGCCGGTTCCGCGGCGTCCTGCCGGGCGCGTAACCGATCCATCAAGGCTGCCGCGGCGCGATTGTCGAGCAGAGACCGGCCGGCGCCCACCTCGGCGATCGCCTGCGCCAGTTCCATCCCGGTGATGTCCTTGATCACGTAACCGCTGGCCCCGGCCAGGATGGCGTCCATCATCGCCTCGTCGTCGGTCAGTGAGGTCAGCATGAGGCAACGCAGGCCGTCCACTCTGCTGAGGAGCTCACGGCACAATTCGATGCCGTTGCCGTCCGGAAGCCGGACGTCGAGCACGGCGACATCCGGAGACACCGCGGGAATGCGCGCGAGCGCCTGCGCGACGGTGGCGGCCTCGCCGACGACCTCCACGTCGGAAACGGAGTCGAGCAACTCGACGAGTCCCCGTCGGACGACTTCGTGGTCGTCCACCAGGAAAACCCTGATCATGCCGTCTCCCTCCGGATCGGACACCTGAATCGGATTGTAGGACGGGCCGGACGAATTAGACGAATGTGTGCAGGTCTAATTAAATGTCATCGCTCGTGTCCCACCCCGAGCGAAACCGCGTTCGAACCCGAAGTGCAGCACCCGGAAATGAACCTGACTATGATCCGGTACATGGTTTCCGAATTCTCGGAACTGGATCCGAGATCGCTCGAATTGCAGAAAGCGCTGTCGCAGATGCGTTTGCGCGAACTGCTCGACGAGGTCTCCGACCGGATCAGCCTGATCGCCGACGTACGCGATCAGACCGACGGGCTCCTGCAGGCGATGTTGGTCGTCAGTTCCGGACTCGATCTGGAAACCACTCTCGAATCGATCGTGGCGTCGGCGATCCGTCTCGTCGACGCCGAGTACGGGGCGCTGGGCGTGCTCGGGAGCGGGCATCACCTGTCCGCGTTCCTCTCCCAGGGCATCGACGCCGAGACCCGGGTACTGATCGGCGACCTGCCCACCGGTGGCGGCGTCCTCGGTCAGCTCATCGACCAGCCCGAGCTCCTGCGGTTGTCCGATTTGTCCGAGCACCCCGAATCGGCGGGTTTCCCGGCCAACCACCCGCCGATGACGAGTTTCCTCGGCACGCCGATCCGGGTCCGCGACGAGGTCTTCGGCAATCTCTATCTGACCGAGAAGAAAAACGGCGGCGTCTTCACCGAGGACGACGAGGTGGTCATCCAGGCGCTGGCGTCGGCTGCCGGGATCGCGATCGACAACGCCCGGCTCTACGCGCAGGCGCAGAACCAGCTGGCCTGGATCGAGGCCAACCGGGACGTGATGACCGAGTTGCTGACCGGCGCCGATCATCAAGACGTCCTCGAGCAGATCGCGCGGAAGGTGCTGACCCTGGCCGATGCCGACCTGGTCTTCATCGCCGAGCCCCACGACACCGAAGAACCCGTGGAACTGATCGACGAACTGGTGATCACGGTCGCCGAGGGAGAAGACGGACACGTCTTCCGCGGCCAGAGCATCCCCATCACCGGGTCCACCTCGGGGACGGCGTTCGTCCAGCGCCGGCCCGTGCTCCGGAATCACCTGGAGTACGAGGTCGGCGATTCGACGCGCTACGGGCCGGTCATGGCCGCCCCGCTGCGCACCGTCGATTCCACACGGGGAGTGCTGATCGCCATGCGGGCCGACGGGCGGGAGCCGTTCGCCCGGGATCTGCTGGGACTGAGCGCGGACTTCGCCGACCAGGCCGCACTCGCGATGCAGTTGGCCACCGCGACGATGCAGGCCCACCACATGCGCGTGCTCGAAGACCGCGAGCGTATCGCGCGCGACCTCCACGATCATGTGATCCAGCGGATCTTCGCCGAGGGGCTCAGCCTACAGGCGACGCTGCAGCGCACCCACTCACCCGATATCCGGTCGCGGCTCACCCGCTCGATCAACAACCTCCAGGACATCGTCCAGGAGGTGCGCTCGACCATCTTCGACCTGCAGACGGAGGACATGACCGTCACTCGGTTGCGCCAGCGTGTGCAGGAGGTCATCGACCAGCAGATCGACGACCTGCCGATCCAGATGCACGTGCGGACCTCGGGTCCGCTGTCCGTGGTCGATCGCCCATTGGCCGAGAATGTCGTCGCGGTGATACGCGAGGCGGTCAGCAACGTCGTGAAGCACGCCCGGGCCACGACGGTGACGGTGTCGATCACGGTCGCCGACGAGCTGGTCGTCCAGGTCATCGACAACGGCATCGGGCTGCCGGCGGACGTGACTCCGAGCGGTCTGGCCAACCTCGCGCTCCGGGCCGAGAAGGCCGGCGGAACGTTCACGACGACCCCGCCGCCGGGCGGCGGTCTCGCGCTGCGGTGGTCGGCGCAGCTCTAGTGACACACCACTAGGGGGCGTCCGCCTCGGCCGGTAGTCGCCATGCCGACATGCGTTCGGTCAGCCAGGCGACCGTTTGGAGTCCGGTGAGCACGCCGAAGAGCACGAGCAGCCACACGGACAATCCGATGATCGCGCAGACGGCGAATGCGGCGAGGAAAGCGACGAGAACGGCCGTGAGAGTGATGACGGTCCCCCTGGGAGAGCTTGCTCCGACTGTGTGCGGAGAAATTGACCCTCACACCATCCACCGACGTCGCGCCCGCCGGGAGGGGCCGAAGGTCACCGATCCGAGGGGCCAAGGAAACGTCGGGTCGTCGCCGCTGCCGCTGCCGCCGCTGCTGATGCGCGGTGAGTCGTGCCGGCCTCAGGCGGGCCGACCCCGTTTGAGCTCGAAGCCGGTCACATGACGGGCATCGCCGTCCCGCGGCGCGGTCGCCATCTCGATCTGCGCCCGCGCCTGGTCGAGGACCGGGGTGTCCGGATCGAGGACGGAGAGGTAGCGGTCGTGGGCGGCGAGTGCTCGAACGGCCGCGTCGAGTTGTTCCTCGACCTCGACGCCGTGGGTCGCCGCCGGACCGTTCTCGAACAACCACGACGGCGGGGCTTCCAGGGCGTCGTAGGCCTCGACGACCGCCGCGGCGAACTCCATGTGGTCGCGCTGGTTGGGCATGCCCGGCGCCCACTCGGGCCCACCGAAGAGCGAGACGATCACCTGCGGACGCACCCGTTCGACGGTCTCCGTGATCTTGTCCCGCAACTCCGGCACGTTGCGGATGTCACTGTCGGGGAACCCCCAGAACTCCACCTCGTCGACGCCGACGATCGACGCGGACGCGCGCTGCTCCGCTTCCCGCAGGGGGCCGCACTCGGCGGGTGGCAGACCTTCGATGCCCCGCTCGCCGCTCGAGGCCAGCGCGTAGACGACTCGCTTGCCCTCGCCGGTCCAGCGGGCGACGGCCGCCGCCATCCCGTACTCGGGGTCGTCGGGGTGGGCGACGAGCACGAGTGCGGTCTGCCAGTCGGTGGGGAAGGGGAGCAGCTGCGCCGTCACGGTTCTCAGCGCTCCCGGTCGAGATTGGCCATCTTCAGCACGTCGAGCCGGGCGTCCAGTTCGTCCTCGGTCAGCTTCTCGCCGACCAGGCCACGTTCGAGGACGGTCTCGCGGATGGTCTTGCCCTCCTTCAGTGCCTGCTTGGCGACGGCCGCTGCCTCCTCGTAGCCGATGGCGCTGTTGAGGGGGGTGACGATCGACGGCGAACTCTCCGCGAGCGTGCGCAACCGCTCGGTGTTGGCCTGCAGACCGGTAATACAGCGGTCGGCGAACAACCGCGAGACGTTCGCGAGCAGCTTGAGGGACTCGAGGACGTTGCGCGCCATCATCGGGATGTAGACGTTGAGTTCGAAGGCGCCGTTGCCGCCGCCCCAGGTGACCGCGGCGTCGTTGCCGATGACCTGCGCCGCCACCTGCGTGACAGCTTCGGGCAGAACGGGATTGACCTTGCCCGGCATGATGGAGCTGCCCGGCTGCAGGTCGGGGAGCAGGATCTCGCCGAGCCCGGTGAGCGGACCCGAGCCCATCCAGCGGACGTCGTTGGCGATCTTGGTCAGCGACACCGCGATCGTCTTCAACTGGCCGGAGAGTTCGACGAGCCCGTCACGGGCCGCCTGCGCCTCGAAGTTGTCCTTCGCGAGGGTGAGTGACTCGACGCCGGTGAGCGACACGAGTTCGGCGACCACCTTGGTACCGAAGCCATCTGGCGCATTGAGGCCGGTGCCGACCGCGGTACCGCCGATGGGCAGTTCGCCGACGCGCGGGAGGGCGGCGGTGATGCGCTCGATGCCGGCCTCGACCTGACGCGCGTAACCGCCGAACTCCTGTCCGAGCGTGACCGGTACCGCGTCCATCAGATGCGTGCGCCCGCTCTTGACGACCTCACGCCATTCGGTTGCCTTGTCGGCCAACGTCTTCTGCAGATGTTCGAGCGCCGGGATCAGGTCGGTGACGGCGGCCTCGGTGGCGGCGACGTGCGTCGCCGTCGGGAAGGTGTCGTTGGACGACTGGGACATGTTGACGTGGTCGTTCGGATGCACCTCGACGCCGTTGGACTTGGCGATCGACGCGATGACCTCGTTGGTGTTCATGTTCGAGCTGGTGCCCGAACCGGTCTGGAACACGTCGATCGGGAACTGGTCGTCGTGGCGTCCGTCCGCGATCTCGGTGGCCGCGGCGACGATCGCGTCGGCCTTCTCCTTGTCGAGGAGACCGAGGTCGGCGTTGACGGTGGCGCAGGCCGCCTTCAGCAGTCCCATCGCCCGGATCTGCGTCCGTTCGAGGGGGCGTCCGCTGATCGGGAAGTTCTCCACGGCACGTTGCGTCTGTGCCCGCCACAGGGCGTCGACGGGTACCCGGACCTCGCCCATGGTGTCGTGCTCGATGCGGTACTGCTCGCCCTGCGCGTCGGTCTGTGTTTCCTCGGTCATCGGCGTGCCTACTCCTTCGATCGAATCCTTATGCCGCTCAGCGGGACGTTGACGGCCCCACTCGGGTCGGTGAAAAAGTCGTTGCCCTTGTCGTCAACGACGATGAAGGCGGGAAAATTCTCCACCTCGATCTTCCACACGGCCTCCATGCCGAGTTCGGGATACTCGATGATCTCCTGGCTCTTGATGCAGTCGAGCGCGAGACGTGCCGCGGGCCCGCCGATGGAGCCGAGGTAGAAACCGCCGTGCGCGCCGCACGCCTCGGTGACCTGCTTGGATCGATTCCCCTTGGCCAGCATGACCATCGAGCCCCCGGCGGCCTGGAACTGCTCGACATAGCTGTCCATCCGGCCGGCCGTCGTCGGACCGAACGATCCGGAGGCCATGCCCTCGGGGGTCTTCGCCGGCCCCGCGTAGTAGACCGGGTGGTCGCGCAGGTAGTCGGGCATCGGCTCGCCGGCGTCGAGGCGTTCCTTGATCTTGGCGTGGGCGATGTCGCGCGCGACGACCAGCGGTCCGGTCAGCGACAGGCGCGTCTTGACCGGATACTCCGAGAGCTGCGCGAGGATCTCCGGCATCGGGCGGTTGAGGTCGACCTCGACCACCTCGCCGCCCGAGATGTCCTCGGCCACACCGGCTGCGGGCATATAGCGGGCCGGATCGGTCTCGAGCTGCTCGAGGAAGACGCCGTCGGCGGTGATCTTGCCGAGGGCCTGACGGTCGGCCGAGCACGAGACCGCGATCGCCACCGGGCACGACGCTCCATGGCGGGGCAACCGGACCACGCGCACGTCGTGGCAGAAGTACTTGCCGCCGAACTGCGCCCCGATGCCGAACGACTGGGTGAGCCGGAAGACCTCGTCCTCGAGCTCGAGATCGCGGAAACCGTGCGCCGACATCGATCCCTGCGTGGGCAGGTTGTCGAGGTAGTGCGCCGACGCGTACTTGGCGGTCTTGAGCGCGAATTCGGCTGAGGTGCCGCCGATCACGACGGCCAGGTGGTATGGCGGGCAGGCCGCGGTGCCCAGTGAGCGGATCTTCTCGTCGAGGAACTTCAGGATGCTCGTCGGGTTCAGGATCGCCTTCGTCTCCTGGAACAGGAACGACTTGTTGGCGCTGCCACCGCCCTTGGCCATGAACAGGAACTTGTACTCCGGACCGTTGGGCCCCTGCTCGGTGGCGTAGATCTCGATCTGGGCGGGCAGGTTCGAGCCGGTGTTCTTCTCCTCGTACGTCGTCAGCGGGGCGAGCTGCGAGTACCGCAGGTTGAGCTGCGTGTAGGCGTCGTAGACACCGCGGGAGATGGCCTCGGCGTCGTCGGTGCCGGTCAGGACCCCTTCGCTCTTCTTGCCCATCACGATGGCGGTGCCGGTGTCCTGGCACATCGGCAGCACGCCGCCGGCGGAGATGTTGACGTTCTTCAGCAGGTCAAGGGCGACGAACCGGTCGTTGCCCGAGGCGTCCGGGTCGTCGATGATCTTGCGCAACTGCGCGAGATGAGCCGGGCGGAGATAGTGGCTGATGTCGTGCATGGCCTCCGCGGTGAGCCTCCGGATGGCCTCCGGGTCGACCTTCAGGAAGGTCCGACCGTCGACGGAGAACGTGGACACACCCTCGGTCGTGATCAACCGGTACGGGGTCTCGTCGGCGCCGGTCGGGAGCAGATCGGAGTAGAGAAACTCGGGGGCTGAGGCTGGTTTACTCACGGACCGCATCGTATCGCCCACGACATCGGCCCCACGCCAGAGGTTGACTCGTGAAGTCACCGGTGTTGGTGTGGGGCCGATGTCGTGTCTCAGAGATCGATTCGGGAGTAGCCGCGAAGCTTGGCCGGCTTGTGGACGGCCTCGATGCGGCGGACGGTGCCGGACTTCGAGCGCATCACCAGCGACCGGGTCGTCGCGCCATTGGGCCGGTAGGTGACGCCGCGCAGCATGTCGCCGTTGGTGACCCCGGTGGCGCAGAAGAAGGCGTTCTCGCCGCTGACCAGGATGTCGTTGGTCAGCACCCGGTCCAGGTCGTGGCCGGCATCGATGGCCTTCTGACGCTCGTCGTCGTTGCGCGGCCACAGCTTGCCCTGGATCTCGCCGCCCATGCACTTCATCGCGACGGCGGTGATGATGCCCTCGGGAGTGCCACCGACGCCCATCAGCATGTCGACGGTGGAGTAGTCGTCGGCGGCGGCGACCGCACCGGCGACGTCACCGTCGGAGATGAGGCGGATCTTGGCGCCGGCCTGCCGGATCTCACCGATGAGATCGGCATGACGAGGACGGTCGAGGACGATCACGGTCAGATCGGCGACGTCGATGCCCTTCGCCTTCGCGACCGAGTTGATGTTCCACTCGACGGACTCGTTGATGTTGATGGCGCCCTTGGCCTCGGGTCCGACAGCGATCTTGTCCATGTAGAAGACCGCCGACGGGTCGTACATCGTGCCGCGCTCGCTGACCGCGATCACCGAGATCGAGTTGGGGCGGCCCTCCGCCATCAGCGTGGTGCCGTCGATGGGATCCACGGCGACGTCACAGTCGGGGCCTTCGCCGTTGCCCACCTCTTCGCCGTTGTAGAGCATCGGCGCCTCGTCCTTCTCGCCCTCTCCGATGACCACGACACCGCGCATCGAGACCGACGACAACAGTTCGCGCATCGCGTCGACCGCCGCGCCGTCGCCGCCGTTCTTGTCGCCACGACCGACCCAACGACCGGCCGCGAGTGCAGCCGACTCGGTCACGCGGACCAACTCCATCGCGAGGTTGCGGTCCGGGGCCTGATGGGTGCTGACGGTCATGGGCAATCGACTCCTCTGTTCGGCGCGGGTCGACTCCAGCGGCGCCGAGTGATGGTGGCGGTGGTCTCGACCACCATCCTTGCATGTCACACCGGGCATTCGGTCAGTGACCCTGCTGGTGGGATACTCGGCGCCATGGCTGACAAACCCCGCATTCTGAACAACGGCAAGGACATGTTCTGGTCGTTGGTCCCGTTGCTCGCGCTGTGTGCGCTGGTGGCGATCGCGTCGGGGAACTGCTCGATCGGGGCCTCCAAGGACGTGGCCGACAGCAAGCTGCCGCCGTTCGACGTGGTCAGCGCATTGAACGCCGACGCCGCCCAGCTCCCGTTCCCGATCCGCCGCCCGCCTACGCCGGAGGGCTGGCGGCCCAACTCCGGTTCGTCGGACGCGATCGAGGGGCACCGGGTCAGCACGGTGGGATGGCTCAGCAGCGACGGCGCCTACGTCCAGCTCAGTCAGTCCGATGCGCCCGAGGACGTGTTCGTCCCCTACCTCGGCGGCGGCAGCGGGGGTGATTTCGCCGACATCTCCGGTACCGGTACGCGCCAGGCGGGCGGGCGGCAGTGGGTGACCTACGAGACGTCGGAGGGCAAGCGGTTCTGGATCACGGACCTGGGCAAGGTACGCATCGCGGTCCTGTCACGCGGCAGCGACGCCGACATCGAGACGATCGCGTCGTCGGTCGTCGCCCAGCAGCCGCTGCAATTGGGGTAGCGCACTACTCGTGAGAACCCGGCCCGCGGTTCCTAGCGTCTTCGGCAGGAGGCGCTCATGGATGGGGGATCGGGGTTCGGCTTGCACCTCGTGTGGGCCAGGCTCGTGCTCGTCGCGGTCCTCGTGCTGCTCGTGGTGACCGTTCCGGTGCAACAGGCGGGCGCCATCGATGCGCCGACCGACCCGCGATCCGGGGCCGCGACCGCATCCGGTCTTCCGTACATCGTCGGGCCGCCTCCGGATTGCGCTGTGGGGCGGCCGCTTTCCTCCTCATCGAGGGGTGGGGAGGATCGTCGGCCGGTCCTCGCGCGGGCCGGTGCGCGACCGACCGCCGAGCACACGCGCATCAGTGTTCTCGACCGCGAGGCGCTCACCCGGTTCGACTGATCGGTCTCAGTCGTCCTCGGGGTCGTCGGGATCGGAGCCGGTGCTGATGACCGCCTCGATGCGCTCGCGGGCACCGCGCAGGTGCTCCTCGCAGCGGGTCGCGAGGGCCTCGCCACGCTCCCAGAGCGCCAGCGAGGCGTCGAGGTCGAGTCCGCCGTGCTCGAGGGCGGTGACGATCTCGGCGAGTTCGTCGCGTGCTTCCTCGTATCCGAGTTCCTCGATCGGAGTGGATGATTCGTCGGTGCTCACGCATTTCCTCCGTGTTCCGGCATGGTCGTGGGTTCGTCGACCCGGGCGGTTGCGGCGCCGTCGGCGACCCGGATGCGCAGGGGTGCACCCGGCGGCAGGTCCGCGAGCGTGCCGACCACATGGGGTGGGTCGGTGTCGGTGCGCTGTACCACCGCGTAGCCGCGGGCCAGGGTCTGCGCGGGACCGAGTGTCGACAGGCGCGCACCGAGATGGTCGGTACGTCGTTCCTCGGAGTCGATGTGGCGCAACACATCTCGGCGCAGGGCGCGGACCAGCTCGGCCACCTGCCCGGCTTCGGAGTCCACGAGCACCCCGGGACGGGCGAGCACCGGCCGCGCCCGCAACGCGGCGACGACGCCGGACTCGCGGCGCACCCAGTTGCGCAGGGCCTGCGCGCTGCGTCGCCGCAGATCCGCGATGCCCGCGAGTTCGGCCTCGACGTCGGGAACGACGCGCTTGGCCGCATCCGTCGGAGTGGCGGCGCGCAGATCCGCGACGAGATCGAGCAGTGGATTGTCGGGTTCGTGCCCGATCGCGCTGACGACCGGGGTCCGGCACCGCGACACCGCGCGCAGCAACGCCTCGTCGGAGAACGGGAGCAGGTCTTCGACGCTACCCCCGCCGCGCGCGATGATGATGACCTCGACATCGGGGTGGGCATCGAGATCGGCGAGGTGGGTCAGGATGCGGGCGACCGCCGTCGGCCCCTGCACGGGGGCCTCGCGGATGTCGAAGCGCACGTTCGACCATCGAGCGGCCGCGACGCTCACGACGTCGTGCTGCGCTGCGCTCGCGCGGCCACTGATCAGGCCGACGGCGCGCGGCAGGAACGGCAGCGGCCGTTTGAGCCGTGAATCGAAGAGGCCCTCGGCGGCCATGAGCTGCCGCAGCCGTTCGATGCGCAGCAACAGCTCGCCGATGCCCACGGCCCGGATCTCGCTGACCCGCAGCGACACCGTGCCGCGCCCGGTGTAGTAACTCGGCCGGCCCAGGACCACCACGGAGCTGCCGTCCGTCAGCGGGACCTCGGTGCGTGCCAGCAGGTCGGGGCTGCACGTCACCGAGATCGAGATGTCGGCAGCGGGATCGCGCAGGGTGAGGAACGCGGTGCGGGTCCCCGGCCGCCGGCTGATCTGGGTGACCTGTCCCTCGACCCAGATCTGTCCGAGCCGATGGATCCAGTCGGCGATCTTGGTGTTCACCGTCCGGACCGGCCAGGGATGCTCGGCCGAGTTCGGTGACGAGGAACGTCGCGGTGTGTCGCTCGTGTCGGCCCCGGTCACGCTTCGGTGGAGCGCTTGTTCTGCGCGGCGATCCGGTTCTCGAGCATCGTCACGAACGGCGCGCGGTCGCGGCGGGATTTCTCATAGTCGACGAGTGCGATCAGGTCCTCGACGGCGACCGACCGCAGGCGGGCCCGGAGTTGCGCGAGGGTGAGGGTGTCGTAGTCGATGAGCTCGACGATCTCGGGCCCCGAGCCGTCGGCGGAACCCACCGCCTCGGTGCCCGGCACCTCGGCCGCGACGACCTCGTCGGGGGTCGAGCTGTACAGCGCGAACCGCCCGGCATCGGCGCGCGGCGGTGCGGCGAGATCGGCGTCGGCGGCCGCCTCCTCGATCTCCTCGTCGATGGTCGTGGGTGACGGGGTCGTCGCGGCGGCCTTCGGCTTCTCGTCCTGCACAGACGTGTCGGTGATCGCCGCGGGCGCGGCGGGCGCGACCGGGTCGGGACCCGCTGCGTCGTCCTCGTCGAAACGTGCCCACTCGGGCTGTTCGTCGGGCCGGTCGAAGAGCATCTCCAGGGCGGCGTCGCCCTTGATGGCCAGTTCGGCGATGTTCTGTTGCGCTCGCATACCGGCCTGGAGGGTCTGGCTGATGGCGGTCATCGGCAACGTGATGAGCAGCGCCGGGAGTTTCCGTGTCTCCTCGAGGGCGGTGACGATCAGACCTGCGGCTATCCGGGCGGGGTACGGTGCGCGATCCATGCCAACACTCTGCCATCACGGGCAACGCCGCGTAACCCGTACCCTGGGAAGCATGTCTGAGACGAAGCGTGTCCTGCTCGCCGAACCCCGCGGCTACTGCGCTGGTGTCGACCGTGCGGTGGAGACGGTCGAGCGTGCCCTCGACAAGCACGGCGCTCCCGTCTACGTGCGCAAGGAGATCGTGCACAACCGGCACGTCGTGGAGACCCTGGCCGAGCGCGGGGCGATCTTCGTCGGCGAGACCGACGAGGTGCCCGAGGGTGCGTTGGTCGTGTTCTCCGCGCACGGGGTGTCCCCGCTGGTGCACCAGACCGCCGCGGAGCGCAACCTGCGCACCATCGACGCCACGTGTCCGCTGGTCACGAAGGTCCATCAAGAGGCGAAGCGATTCGCGCGCGACGACTACGACATCCTCCTGATCGGCCATGAGGGCCACGAGGAAGTCGAGGGCACCGCCGGCGAGGCCCCACAGCACATCCAGCTCGTCGACGGTCCCGACAGCGTGGACGCGGTCGAGGTCCGTGACGAGTCGAAGCTCGTCTGGTTGTCGCAGACCACCCTGTCCGTCGACGAGACCATGGAGACGGTCCGTCGACTCCGCGAGAAGTTCCCGCTGCTCAACGACCCGCCCAGCGACGACATCTGCTACGCCACCCAGAACCGGCAGGTCGCGGTCAAGGCGATGGCTCCCGAATGCGACCTGGTGATCGTCGTCGGATCGCAGAACTCCTCGAACTCGGTGCGCCTCGTCGAGGTGGCCCTGCAGGCCGGCGCGAAGGCAGGCCACCTGGTCGATTACGCCCGTGAGATCGACGACTCGTGGCTCGACGGTGTGACGACTGTCGGGGTCACCTCTGGCGCGTCGGTGCCCGAGGTGCTGGTCCGGGGGGTTCTCGACTACCTGGCCGAACGCGGCTACGGCACGGTCGAGACGGTCAACACGGCCAACGAGACGCTGACCTTCGCGCTCCCGCGCGAGCTGCGCCCCGCACGTTCGTCCAGCTGACCTCGGGCCACGATCCGGCGTCGACAGATCAGAACTCGTCCGGGTCGAGCTTGCGCACCCGTCGGTGGGGTAGTGCGATCGCGAGGACGGCGGCGATGACGATCGCCGCGACGGCGCTGCCGATGATCGCGACGTTGCGCGCGGAATTGTCCGGTGGCTGCGCCACGGTAGGTGCGGCGATGGGCGCCGAGGCCCGGTCCGGCTGCTGATCGGCCGGCACTTCGGCGGTCAGGGCGGCGACCGGATCGATGACACCGTGTCCGATCCGCTGATCGCGCCCGGTTCCCGGGGAGTGGGCGGTGGCGATGATGCGGTCCATCACCTCGCGCGCGGTCAGATCCGGGAAGCGGGCCCGGATCAGCGCGGCGGTGCCCGCGACGTACGGCGCGGCGAAACTCGTGCCGATCAAGGGCACCGGCCCGCCGTCGCTCCGCTGGGCCGACGCCAGCCGGCTCGAACCGCGCTTGCTGTCCAGGCTCACGATGTCGGTGCCCGGCGCTGCGACGCTCACCCACGGGCCATGCAGGCTGAAATCGCTCGGTGAGCCGGTGTCGGCGTCCACCGAGCCGACCGTGAGGACGTACGGCGAGTACCAGGCGGGACTGGCGACGGTCGCGACCGACCGCCATCCGTCGGGGTCGTCGGCGGCGGGAGCCGGATTCTGGTTCTGGCAGGCGCCGTCGCGCCTCAGGTTGCCGGCTGCCACGACGACCACGACGTTCCGGTCGTAGGCGTGCCGGATGGCCGCACCGAGCGCCCGGTCATCGACCGAATCCGCCGCCGACGCGCACGCCACCTCGGAGATGTTGATGACGGTGGCGCGTAGATCGACCGCGCGCACGATGGCGTGCGCCAGCGTCCGGACGGACCCGTATCCAGAGCCGACCACCGGCGCGGCGTCGTCCCGGGCGCGGTCGTTCTTCTTCTGGAAAGCGCTGCTGGACTGGCGGATCGCGATGATGGATGCCGCGGGCGCGACGCCGACGAACGCGTCGGCGGTGCTGGGCCGGGCGGCGATGATCCCGGCGACCAGGGTGCCGTGGGCGTCGCAGTCGTCGAGTCCGTTGCCGCCCGAGACGTAATCGCCACCGGCGACGACGCGACCGAGCCGAGGATGGGGCGTCACCCCGGTGTCGATGACGGCCACCCGCTGACCCTGTCCGCGACTGAAACGCCACGCCTCGCCGAGATTCATCATCGCCTGCGCCGCGGTCGGTTTCGTCACGGTGCGCGTCAGTTCCGGGATGTTGCACAGGTGCCGCTGCTCGGTCGGTTCGAGCGGGGCGACCGGGGCCGACCGGACGAGGGCGCCGGGATCGATCCGAGGCGGGGTCACCGCCGCAGCGGGCGTCGCCGAGGCCCCGACGAGTGCCGCGACGAGGGTCGTCGCGAATACTCCAGTACCACGGACACGGTTGTCGCGCATCAGATCTCGCGGACCATTCGGTACAGGTCGAGCAGCCACAACAGCAGGGGCACGATGAGGGCGACGAGGATGTACTCGCCGATTTCGGCCCACCGACGCATCACGGGTGAGAAGTCCTGGTTCGGTGCGACGACCCCGAAGACGAGGGCGCCGATCACCACGAGGATGCCGAGGGCGAAACCGATCACCGGCCACTGGTCGTCGCCGAACGCGAGACCGGTGATCAGGGTGATCAACACGAGCGATCCGCCGATGACGAGGATTCCCGCCTGGAACAGGTCGCTGTGAGAGCGGCCCCGCAGACACAGCACGACGCCGATGATCGCGGCGTAGACGGCGTTGCGCCATTCGAACCCGGCGAGCGGGGCGGCGGTGAGCACGGCCGCGATGGCGGTGACGATCGTGAGCCCGCCGACGATGCCGGTCAGGTACGCGTTGGCGAGGTAGGAACGACGTTCCAGCGCATCGGCTTTGGGAAGGGCGGTCGCGCCGATCGCCCCGATGCCCTCGATGGCCGGTCGCGGTTCGATGTCCTTGACGTCGATGGCGGCACCCGCGGTCGGCACCGGGGGCAGCGGCAGTTTCGCGAGCAGGATCGTCGTGCGGGGAGCCAGACCGATGCACAGCAGACCGACCGCGGCGATGACGGCGGCGACATCGGCCACCGGCGCATCGATGAGGAGTCGCGCCCCACAACCGGTGGCGCCGAGCAGCGCCGCGCTGGTCACAGCGCTGTGTGCGGTCGCCCCGGCCGCGGTCATGCGATAACTGACGACCGCGGCGACGAGTGCGAACGCGAAGCCCAGGGTGAGGTGTGCGGCGCCGTATGACCCGGGCGTCACGATCATCCCGGTCACGAAGGCCATCGGTGCGGCACACAGGGACAGCACCGTCGAACTCTGCTCGTCGCGGTAGTAGCGGGACACGATCGTCGAGGCGGTGACGAATCCGACGACCGCCAGCCCGGACAACCCGGCGAACCACAGGGCGCCGGTGCCGGAGCGGACCGCGGCCAGGGACGCCGCCGCCGCGATCGCGGCGACGAGTGCCAGTGCGTAACCGACCTTCCGGGCGGACGCCGCGGTCCAGTCGACGAACTGCGATTCGTTCAATCGGGCGACAGCGTCGACCACGTCGTCGAACAGCACCGGGGACTCCCCGGTTCGCGTGGAGGTCAACAGCAGCAGGTCGCCGTCACGGATACCCGACTCCGACAGCGACCGGTGCAGGGGCAGTGGGTCCTGTCCGACGAGCGCGAGCGTCCACTTGTTCTGCCGGTCGTGCGGTCGGCCGGGATTGCGGGCGTCGGCATCCGGGTCGTCGGGGTCCGACCTCGAGGGATTGCGCGATTCGATCTGGGCGACAAGGTCACCGATGAGTCCGGCGATGGGGATGCCGGCCGGCAGTCCGACGTCGAGCTGGGTGTTGCCGCCCAGCACGGACACCCGTACGAGTTGCGGCTCGACGGCCCCCTCACCCCGCCGGCGATCCCCGGTGTCCGCGTCGGCAGCGGTGGCCGGGTACCCCGGTGCGAATCCGTCCACAGACGACATCAGGTCAATCCTCCCCCTAGATTCAGCAGCTAACATAGCCAACCGCGGCGGGTTCGACCGCCCGGGGATACACAGCGCGACATGTCAGGGGGGACGTGTGGTCACGACGACGGAGGGCTTTGTGCGTCGCCCGCGCATCACGCCCCCACGCACGCCCGGAGGCGAGGTCAACATCCAGGCGCCGCCGGATGTGCCGCGGGTGGTGCCCGGCGGCCTCCTGATGAAACTGCTGCCGGTGGTGATGGTCGTCGCCGTCGTCGGCATGGTGGCACTGATGGTCGTCACCGGTGGGCGCAACATCCTGACCAACCCGCTGTTCATGATGTTCCCGCTGATGATGCTGATGTCGATGTTCGGCATGTTCGCCGCCGGCGGCCGTGGCGGGGGCAAACGCGCCGGAGAACTCAACGAGGAACGCAAGGACTACTTCCGCTATCTCGGCCAGCTGCGCGGCCAGGTCTTCGAGACCGTCGACAACCAGCGCGCAGCACGCACCTGGAGCCACCCGGACCCGCGTGCGCTGCTCGACGTGATCGGCAGCAGGCGCATGTGGGAACGCCGCCCCAGCGACGCCGACTTCGCCCATGTGCGCGTCGGGGTGGGTGTCCAGCGACTCGCCACGCGGCTCATGCCGCCGGAGACCGGGCCCCTCGAGGACATCGAGCCGGTGTCGATGGTGGCCCTGCGCCGGTTCGTGCGCACGCACTCCGCGGTGTACCGCCTGCCCACCTCGATCTCGCTGCGCGGCTTCCCCGCCATCAACATCGAGGGTGCGCGGCAGGAGACCCGCGAACTCATCCGGTCGATGGTCGTGGAGCTGTGTGCGTTCCACGGTCCCGATCATCTGCACATCGGCATCGTGACCGGTGATCCGGCGGGGGAGGCCTGGGACTGGGCGAAATGGCTTCCGCACGTGGGACATCCGACGCTGCGCGACGGCGTCGGGGCGATGCGGATGATCTATCCGACGCTGGCGGACCTCGAGAACTCGATGGCCGCGGACCTCCTCGAGCGCGGCCGGTTCAGCCGTTCGGCGCCGCCGAACGCCAACCGCGCACACCTCGTGGTGATCATCGACGACGGTTACGTCGCCGGCGACGAGCGGATCATCAACGACGCCGGCATGGAAGGCGTCACGATCCTCGACCTGACCGCGCCGCCGGACGGTCTCGCGGTGCGGCGCGGGCTGCAACTCGTCGTGCGCGGGGGCAAGGTCTCCGCGCGCAGTGCCGCCGGCGTCGAGGAGTTCGCCGACATGGACTCGCTGACGATTCCCGAGGCGGAGGCGGTCGCCCGGCGCATGGCGCGCTACCGGCTGGCCACCGCGGCGACGCTGGCCCACCTCGAGTCCGAGGCGACCTCGGCCGACCCCGGCCTGCCCGCGCTGCTGGGCATCGACGACGCCGCGCGCTTCGATCCGGCGACGGCCTGGCGTGGTCGTACCGGCCGGGAGCGCCTGCGCGTGCCGATCGGTTACACGCCGACGGGCGCGCCCGTGGAGATCGACATCAAGGAGAGCGCGCACGGCGGCATGGGTCCGCACGGGCTGTGCATCGGCGCCACCGGATCGGGGAAGTCGGAGTTCCTGCGCACGCTGGTCCTGGCGATGCTGGCGACTCATTCGCCGTCGGAGCTGAATCTCGTGCTCGTGGACTTCAAGGGCGGCGCGACGTTCCTGGGCCTGGAATCCGCGCCGCACGTCGCCGCGATCATCACGAACCTCGAGCAGGAACTCTCGATGGTCGACCGGATGAAGGACGCGCTCTCGGGCGAGATGAACCGGCGCCAGGAGGTGTTGCGGGCGGCGGGCAACTACGCGAACGTCGCCGACTACGAGCGCGCCCGCGCCTCGGGGGTGCGCCTCGATCCGCTGCCGGCACTGTTCATCGTCGTCGACGAGTTCTCCGAACTGCTCTCGCAGAAGCCCGATTTCGCCGAACTGTTCGTCGCCATCGGTCGTCTGGGTCGCTCGCTGCACATCCATCTGCTGCTCGCCTCGCAGCGGCTGGAAGAAGGCAAACTCCGGGGCCTGGACTCGCACCTGTCGTATCGGATCGGCCTGAAGACGTTCTCCGCCAACGAGTCCCGCTCGGTTCTCGGTGTTCCCGACGCCTATCACCTGCCGAGCGTCCCGGGTTCGGCGTACCTCAAGTGCGATTCGGCGGACCCGATCAGGTTCAACACCTCCTACGTGTCGGGGGCCTACTACTCGCCGACGGTCACCGAGTCGGTCGATCCGACGACCACGGCGTCATCGCGTCGCGGAAACCTCAAGGTGTTCACCGCACTTCCGGTGCCGCTGGAGGAGGGCGCGTCGCGTTCGCTGCTCGATCAGGCCGAGAGCCTGCTCGACGAGGAACCGCCGGCACCCGAGGCGCCCACCGAGTTCGAGCCGGTCTCGGCGCAGGTGCCCACGCTCATGGAGACCATCGTCGAACGCATGGAGCACGCGGGCCCGCCGGCCCACCGCGTGTGGCTGCCGCCGCTGGACGACTCGCCCACCGTGGAACATCTTCTCGGCGAGCGGGACTGGTCCCACCCGGCGGTGCCGGGGCATCTCACGGTTCCGATCGGTGTCGTCGACCGGCCCTACGACCAGCGACGCGACCCGCTCGTCATCGACCTCGCGGGGGCCGCGGGCAACGTGGCGGTGGTCGGCGGTCCGCAGTCGGGCAAGTCGACGACGCTGCGCACGATCATCATGTCGGCCGCCGCGTCCCACACGCCCGAACAGGTGCAGTTCTACTGTCTGGACTTCGGCGGCGGCAGTCTGGCCGGTCTCGCCGGGCTCCCGCATGTCGGCTCGGTCGCCTCGCGCGGCGACATGGACGCGGTCCGCCGTACGGTCGCCGAGGTGGCGGCCGTGGTCCGCTCGCGCGAACTGCTGTTCACCCGGCTGGGCATCGAGTCGATGCGCGACTACAGGTCCCGCCGGGAAGCGTGGTTCCGGTCCGGCGTCACCTCGCCGGCGTCGGACCCGCTCGCGCAGGACCGGTTCGGCGACGTGTTCCTCGTTCTCGACGGCATGAACGTGCTGCGTACCGAACTGGAATCGCTCGAGGAACAGATCACCGCGATCGTGGCCCAGGGGTTGAGCTACGGCGTCCACGTCATGGTCACCGCGTCCCGATGGGCCGAGGTGCGCCCGGCGGTCCGCGATCTCATGGGTACCCGGATCGAGCTGCGGCTGGGCGACCCAATGGATTCCGACATGGGTCGTCGCGCCGCCGCGCTGGTCCCGCAGAACCGACCCGGCCGCGGCCTGACCGGGCAGGAGCTGCACATGCTGATCGCGCTGCCCCGGCTCGATTCGGTCAGCAGTGCCGAGTCGTTGCCCGCGGGCGTCGCCCAGTCGGTCGAGAAGCTCACCGCCGCCTATCCGGGCCGCTCGGCGATGGCCGTGCGCAAGCTGAGCACCGAGATCGGCTACGCATCGGTGCAGCGCGCGGTTGCCGCCGCCGGGCTGACGCTGGCACCCAATCAGGTGGCGATCGGTGTCGGTGAGCTCGAACTCGCCCCGGTGGTCCTCGATTTCACCGCCCAACCGCATTTCATGGCGTTCGCCGACGTCGAACACGGCAAGACCAACCTGCTGCGGACGATCGTCACCGGGCTGGTCGCGGGTGCCACACCCGAGCAGGTGCGCATCGTCTTCGTCGACTACCGCCGCACGATGCTGGGGATCATCGACGGCGATCATCTTGCCGGCTACGCGAGTTCGCCCGACCGCGCGGCGTCGATGATGACGGAGCTGGCGGCGTATCTGAAGAACCGGATGCCGCCCGAGGACGTGACGGTCCAGCAACTGCGGGACCGCACCTGGCTCGACGGCCAGCCCGAGGTGTACGTGGTGGTCGACGACTACGACATGGTCGTCACCTCGACCGGCAATCCGATGCTGCCGATCGTCGAACTGGCCTCCCATGCGCGCGACATCGGGCTGCACATCGTGCTCGCCCGACGTTCCGGCGGCCTCGGTCGGGCGATGTTCGATCCGCTGATCGCGCGCCTCAAGGACCTGTCGTCGGACATCCTGCTGATGAGCGGTGACCGGGACGAGGGATTCATCACCGGCCGGTCGAGGATGCAGACGCTGGTGCCCGGCCGCGGCGAACTGGTGTCGCGCGTCCGGCCGCAGGAGATGATCCAGGTCGCCCATCTCCCGATCGGCGACTAGGGGTGGGTCGGGCCGGATGACACAGCCGGGCGAGGTGCAACCGATCGGCGACGGGATCCGTCCGATGGTGGTCGATCTCGCGTTCGGGACGCCGCTGGTCCATGACCCGGAGCGCGGGCTGCGCCGGGTGGATCGCGATGTGCGGCCGCTGCTCGAGGCGGTGGACCAGATGAGTGTCGTGGTCGACGGTCGGCGCGAACACCTGCGGCAGGTGTGGCGGCGGGTCTTCGCCGGCCTCGACCTGCCCGCGGGTCGACCGCTCGTCGTCGGGCACCCGAGCACCTGGGGACCCCGTCGGGCATCGACCCTCGCCGACCTCGCCGACGGCCGCGCGCCGGTGGCTCTCCTACCGCGGGCGGTGCTCGTCGCGCGCAGTCACGCCGACCTCACCGTGCGACGGTGCGCCGTCGTCGAGACCACTCATCTCCCGCGGCCGCCCGCCGATCCCGGCCACCCGCGACCAGCGTGGTGGGACGTGCAGATCGTGGGGCGCGGTCCGGACGGCTGGGTGATCGAGCGCTCCGGGCTCATCCGTCCCGGTGCCGACCGTGCGCCGCGCTCCTCGCCGAATGCGGACGGGCTCGACATCATCGACGACTCGGTCGAGGCGGTGTTCGTCGACGGGGACCGCCCGGACGAGGTGTCCGCGGCGATCGGCGTCATCGCCGGGCACGCGGTCGCCGGACGCGTGGTCGCCGTCGACCGCGAGCTCGTGGTCCGGCTCGGCCACCGCACCGGCGGTGCGGACGAGGACACGATGGCCCCGGCCCCTGATCCCGGGCCCCCGGACCCGCTCCCGGTCGGCGCCACCCGGCGCCGGTCAGGGACGCTGCTCGCCGCGGCGGTGATGGCGATCCTGGTCGTGAGCGGTGCGATCGGGGTGGGACTCTGGCAGCGCGGCACCGCACCGGACGCGGCGTCGACGGAGGTCGGCCTCGGGCGTGCGACGCTGACGGTGCCCGGCGACTGGCGGCAGTCCGAACAGCGGACCCCGAGCGGTTCGGCCGATGACCCCTCGACCACTCGCGCGGTGTTCGTCGATCCCGACGACGGCCGGCGCATCATCGCCGTCCTCACCGAGGTGCGCGCCGGCTCGACCCGGGAATCGGTCGCGGGGAGCCTGCGCAACCGGATCGAGCAGCGCGGCGACGACGTCGTCACCGAGTTCTCCGCCGCCACCCGGTTCGGCGGGCGGGACGTCATCGGCTACCGCGAGTCACCGGCCTCGGGCGGCGCGATCCGCTGGTACGTCGTGGTCGACGATGGTCTGCAGGTCTCGATCGGTTGTCAGGCGGGTACCGCGGCCGAGTCCCCCGACGACGAATGCGCGGCGGCGGTGCGGTCGGTCCGGGTGTCGCCGTCGTCGTGAGGGCCGAGTCCGTTTTGACCCCGGCCGGAGGCTGAGTCCGTTTTGACCCTGACCAGCACGGTCGCGTAGCCTGGATCGCTGGTGCTCGGCGCCTGGCGCACAGCTGTGTGTCCAGGTCAGCGGAGGCCCGGGTCCCCACTGGTCGCCGGGAACAACCTCTGCCGTGCACCCGACCAGCATTCATTCGACAAGAGTTGAGGACAACTGTGCCTACCTACACCCCGAAGGCCGGTGACATCACGCGTACGTGGCATGTCATCGACGCCGAGAACGTGGTGCTCGGCCGGCTGGCCGTGCAGGTCGCGAACCTGCTTCGCGGCAAGCACAAGCCGACCTACGCCCCGCACATGGACGGCGGCGACTTCGTCGTCATCATCAACGCGGAAAAGGTCGCGCTGACCAGCAACAAGGCTGATCGCAAGCTGAACTACACCCACTCGGGGCACCCCGGTGGCCTGAAGTCCCGCACCACCACCGAGCTGCTCGCGACCTACCCCGAGCGGGTCATCGAGAAGGCCGTCAAGGGCATGCTGCCGTCGACCAAGCTCGGCCGCGCCATGGCCTCGAAGCTGAAGGTCTACGCCGGCCCGAACCATCCGCACGCGGCCCAGCGCCCCGTCCCCTTCGAGATCAAGCAGGTGGCCCAGTGAGCAACGAGAACATCAACGACGCCGTCGAGGCCGTCGACGAGGCTGCCGTCGAGGTCGTGGAGGCCGTCGAGGTCGCCGCTGACGACTACGACGCCGCTGTCGTCGAAGAGGTCCGCGAGCCGGTCGTCATCGACCGTCCGATCCAGACCGTCGGCCGCCGCAAGGAGGCCGTCGTCCGCGTTCGCCTGGCGCCGGGTTCCGGTGAGTTCACCCTCAACGGCCGTTCGCTGGAGGACTACTTCCCCAACAAGGTGCACCAGCAGCTGATCAAGGCCCCGCTGGTCACCGTCGAGCGCACCGAGTCGTTCGACATCTACGCCAAGCTCGTCGGCGGCGGCCCCTCGGGCCAGGCCGGCGCGCTGCGTCTCGCCATCGCGCGTGCGCTCATCGAGGTCACCCCGGAGGATCGTCCCGCCCTGAAGAAGGCCGGCTTCCTCACCCGTGACCCGCGTGCGGTCGAGCGCAAGAAGTACGGCCTCAAGAAGGCCCGCAAGGCGTCGCAGTACTCCAAGCGCTGATCTTGGCACGCCTTTTCGGAACCGACGGCGTCCGAGGCCTGGCCAACGACGAGCTCACCCCCGAGCTCGCGTTGCGCCTGGCCTCGGCCGCCGCGGTCGTTTTCGCAGAGAGTTCGGCGACCGATTCGCACCGGCGTCCGCGCGCGGTCGTCGGACGTGATCCGCGCGCATCCGGCGAGATGCTGGAAGCCGCGGTGTGTGCGGGGCTCGCCGCCACCGGAGTCGACGCCATCTGCGTCGGCACCGTGCCGACCCCGGCGGTCGCCTTCCTGACCGCGGACTACCACGCCGACTTCGGCGTGATGATCTCCGCGTCGCACAACCCCATGCCCGACAACGGGATCAAGTTCTTCTCCGGCGGCGGGCACAAGCTCGACGACGCTGTCGAGGACCGCATCGAAGCGACCATGGACGGCGAGTTCATCCGCCCGATCGGGGCTGCGGTGGGCCGGATCGTCGCTGCGCCGGACGCCGGCGACCGCTACCGGCGCCACCTCGCACAGGCCGTCGACACCCGCCTCGACGGATTGACCGTGGTCGTCGACTGCGCGCACGGCGCGGCGTCGGAGCTCGCTCCGCAGGTCTACGCCGACGCCGGGGCGACGGTCATCGCGATCCACGCCGAGCCGGACGGCCTCAACATCAACGCCGACTGCGGGTCCACGCACATGGACAAGTTGCAGGCGGCCGTGCTCGAGCACGGAGCCGACCTCGGACTCGCTCACGACGGTGACGCAGACCGCTGTCTCGCAGTCGATTCCACGGGTCAGATCGTCGACGGCGATGCCATCATGGCCGTGCTGGCGACGTCCCTGAAAGACCAGGGCAAGCTCCACGACGATGTGCTCGTCGCGACCGTCATGAGCAATCTCGGACTGCACATCGCCATGCGCGAGGCCGGGATCACCGTGCACACCACCGGGGTCGGGGACCGGTACGTCCTCGAGGAACTACGGCGGGGTGGTTATTCGATCGGCGGGGAACAGTCCGGTCACATCGTCGTCCCGGGTTCGGGCACGACGGGTGACGGCATCCTGACCGGGCTGATGCTGATGGCGCGGATGGCCGCCACGTCGACGCGGCTCGCCGACCTGGCCGGCATCGTGACGGTGCTGCCGCAGGAGCTCATCAACGTGCGCGTCGGCGACAAACACGCAGTGGCCCAATCGCAATCGGTGAAAGAAGCGGTCGTGGCCGCCGAAGCCGAACTGGGGGAGACCGGTCGCGTCTTGCTGCGTCCGTCGGGAACCGAGCAACTCGTCCGCGTGATGGTCGAAGCCGCGACCGCCGATCAGGCGCTGGCGGTGGCCGGCCGTCTGGCCGACGTCGTCCAGGGGGCCGGGGCATGACCGGTGGGGCACCGCGCGCGGTCCTGTTCGACTTCTCCGGCACCCTGTTCCGCTTCGAGGCGCGCGACGAGTGGTTCGCCGACCTGCGCGACGACTCCGGTGCCGAGTTCGACCGCGACCGTCAGGCGGACATCATCCGGCGCATGGTCGCACCCGTCGGTCTGCCCGACGGCGTCGTCGGTGCCGACCAGGATGCCTGGGAACGTCGTGATCTCGACCCGGCGCTGCATCGGACCGGTTACCTGGCGTTGCTGCGCACGGTCGGGATGAGCAATGCCGACCACGCGAACGCTCTCTACAACCGGGTGCTCGACCCGTCCTCGTGGGTTCCGTTCGCCGACACCGTCGCGGTGCTGCAGAAGCTCGGTGCGGCAGGGGTTCCGGTCGGCATCGTCAGCAACATCGCCTTCGACCTGCGCAAGGTCCTGGCCCTGCACGGCGTCGAGGACCTCGTCGCCGCGTTCGCGCTGTCGTACGAGGTCGGGGCGATCAAACCCGACCCCCGGATCTTCCGCGCCGCGCTCGACCCGCTCGGCGTGCCGGCCGATGAGGTGCTGATGGTCGGGGACAGCGAGACCGCCGACGGCGGGGCGCGCGCCCTCGGCTGCGCGTTCGCGCTGGTCCACGACGTCCCGGCCGCCGACCGGCCCACCGCTCTGCTCGACGCCGTGACCTCGAACGGCATCGAACTGCCCGACTGAGCGCTCGTCTGATGCCGCTCTGGCGCCTCGTGCCTCCGTACGCGACAATTCCCTGCGTGTCCGGAGAAGTCCCGGGAACCGACGGCCGCTGCCGTGCGTCCAAGAATGCAGGCCGCGCGGACGGGATCGCGGTGAACTGGTGGGCGCACGTCGGGGAGGGGTGACATGAACGGCAACGGTGCGGACGGTGTCGGGTCGCGCCCGATCTCGATGGACACCGCCGCGGTGTCCGCGGTGTCGGCGTACTACCGCAGGTCCTCGCTGGTGCTGTCGGCGGTCGCCGACGATCTGGCCGCACACGACTTCGGGACCTGGGCTCGGGAGTCGATCGCAGCAGACGGGAACCCGGTCGCCTTCGGGCCGTCGGCCGCGGCGTACGCCGAGATGAGCGCGACGCTGTCGCGCCGGTTACGGGTGCAGGCCACGGCCGCTGCGGCGCTCGCTGACACTCTCCGTAACAGTGCGCTGACCATGGCGGACGGGGATCGGCGCGTGGCGGGCGAGATCTCGCGAGCGCTGCCGCCTTCGGAGGTGGACGTCCGGTGAGGCGCGGCGCGGACTCGCTGTCGGTGCTGAGGTCCGACGCCCGGGGTGGCGTCGAGACGTTGATCGAACTCGTGGCGGCCGGGCGTCTGATGGGGGTCGCCGCCCCCGACGATGTCACCCTCCGCAACGGACTCCGCGTGGTCGACGGATTCGACATCGCGGCCTTGTCCGCGGACAGCCGCGCCCTGGTGTCGGCGCACCGGGCCGTGTCCGAACAACTCCACCATCTCCCCGAACAGCAGGTCCGCCTCGACGACGGCTGGAACAGCGAGTCCGCGGCCGTCGCCCTCACGACGGTCATCGACCATCAGCGTCGCGCCGAATCGGATCTGCACATCCTGCGCACGCTCACCGACGCCACCTCGGCCGCGGCGTCGGGCATCGACCGCCTGCTGCGCACCTTCTATCTGACCGTCGCCCGGTTGTCGGCACCGACCGCGGCCGGGGTGCCGCCGGCGGAACTGCCGCAGGCGGTGCTCACCGGTCGCGTGCCGATCGGGGTGGCGGTCGAGGACATCTCGTCCCGGCTGGCCCTGTTCAGCACCTCGCAGGAGACGACGACCCGCGGGATCGCCGGAATCCTCGACCTCCTGAACCGGTCCGTCGACGGCATCGACGACGAGTCCTATCCGGTCGACGCCGGGCCCCCGGACGCCGTCCCGGTCGTGTCGCCGGGATCACCGTCGGCGGCGGCACCGGCTCAGACCGTCGCCGCGCCCGCATCGGGACCCCAGACCTGGATGGCCGAATCGACCACCGATGCCCGGCCGGCGGAAACCGGGGCGGCGACCGCCGCGGCACGATCAGAGCCCCCGGTGTCGGTGTCAGGTGCGGCCGCGTCCGAGCCCCCGGCGTCCGTACGGTCGTCGGAGCCCGACGAGTCGGCGCGCGCACCCCGCGACGACGGCGTCGACGTCCCGTTCCGGCTGGGCGGCGCCGAGGGACACGACGCGCCCGTCGCGTCAGGGCCGACGGCCTCGGCCACCGTCGAGGCGGCAACCGGGGCGGTCGCCGAAACCGAAGCCGCGGAACCGAATCGGTCGAAACAGAATCGGTCGGGGCCGGAACCGGAGGCATCGCCGGACCGATCGTCGGGTGATCTGGCGTTGGCGGGTGACCAGTGAACCTCGCCGACCAGATCGAGGCCCTCGCCCGCACCGCGACCGCCGGCGTCGCGGAGGCGTCACACGTGTTCTCCGCTCGACAGCGGGACCTCGAACTCGCCATGGACGAGCATCGCCGCAACGCGGTGCGGTCGGAGACGCAGCAGCTCCGGGACGAGCTCGAGAACGCCGCCGACGCCGCGGACGCCACCCCGGGCATCATGTTGCCGGCCGACGTGGCCGACGCCAGTCCCCATCTGCCGCCGCGCAACACATAGGCTGTCTGCTGTGCCAGGCAAGAAGCAGCAGAAGCCGACGCAGTCGCCCGCGAAGCTGATGAAGGTGCTCGCCCGACGCGGCCCCCATCGCGTGTTGCGCGGCGACCTCGGGATCGTCGGGACCCCGGGTGTCGTGTTCACTCCCGCCGAGGGCGAACGACTCCCCGCCATCGCGTTCGGGCACGGGTGGATGACGTCGGTCGAGCGCTACCGCGACCTGTGCCACCACCTCGCGTCCTGGGGCATCGTCGTCGCCGTCCCGGCGGGTCAGCGAGGCCTGCTCGCGTCCGACGACACGATGGCCGCCCAGCTCCGTTCAGCGCTGTCGATCGTGACCCGGGTCCCACTCGGCTTCGGCGAGATCACCGTCGACCCGCGCAAGATCGGGTTCGCCGGCCACGGCTTCGGTGCCGCCGCAGCGGTATTGGCCGCGTCGGAGGGCGTGCTGCACGGTCAGCCGCAACCGCCGGCGCGGGGGGTGGTCGCTCTGTTCCCGGCGCCGACGACTGCGCAACTCCTGCCCGCGGCCCGCCGGGTGAGTGCTCCGGGACTCATCGTGTCGGCGATCGGCGAACTCGACACCATCGACGGCAACGCCCTGCCGCTGGCACAGGCGTACGGGTCGGAGTCGGCCGCCGATCCCCGTCCCGGTGTGGTGCTGCGTACCCCGCCGGCCGCGACCTCCCGCGGGCTGATCGAGCACCGATCGATCAAATCACTCCTCGGCGGCAACGGCGCCGACAAGAAGACGCACACCGCCGCACGCGCCCTGACCACGGGATTCCTGCTGCACACCCTCGACGACGACAGCCGGTACGAGGCCTTCGCCGACTCCGACACCGAGCTCGGCAAGGTGCCCGCGGTGGACCTCGACGATCCGCCGGAGATCCAGGACAAGATCGCCAAGTTGCTCGGCGCGAAAGAACGCAAACGCCGCCGCGCGGCGAGTCCGGTGCCGTCCCGGGCCCCGAACGCGGTGGTGCCCGACACCATCGAGTGACGTCCGTGCCGCGGCACCCGACGGCGGCCTGCTGTGACCCCCGCTCGGCACCCGACGCGCCGCGCTGCCGCTCGCGCGTCCGCAGGTACCCTGACTAGCTATGTGTGGAATCGTGGGATACGTGGGGCGGCGCGATGCCCTGGACATCGTCGTCGACGCGTTGCGGCGGATGGAATACCGCGGGTACGACTCGGCGGGCGTCGCAATCCTCGACGGCGAGGGAAGCACCGCGATCCAGAAGAAGGCACTCCGGCTGGAGAACCTCGAGAAGCAGATCGCCACGGTCGGGCGCGAGTCGCTGTCGGGCACGACCGGGATCGGACACACGCGGTGGGCCACGCACGGCAAGCCGACCGATCGGAACGCGCATCCGCACGCCAGTGACGACGGCAAGCTCGCCGTCGTCCACAACGGCATCATCGAGAACTACGCCGAGCTACGCGCCGAACTCGAGGACGACGGCATCGAGTTCGTGTCCGAGACCGACACCGAGACCGCCGTGCACCTCGTGTCGAAGTACTACGCGTTCGGGCCGACCGCCGGCGACTTCGTGGCTAGCGCGTATGCGGCGCTGCGTCGCCTCGAAGGTGCGTTCACGCTCGTGTTCACCCATGCCGACCACGCGGACACCATCGTCGCCGCGCGGCGGTCGACCCCGCTCGTGGTGGGTGTCGGGCAGGGCGAGATGTTCCTCGCGTCGGATGTCACGGCCTTCATCGAACACACCCGGGACGCGGTCGAGCTCGGCCAGGACGAGGTCGTGGTGATCACCGCCGACTCGTACACGGTCACCGACTTCGACGAGAACGCCCGGGACGGCAAGCCGTTCCACATCGACTGGGATCTCGCGGCCGCGGAGAAGGGCGGCTACGACTTCTTCATGCTCAAGGAGATCGCCGAGCAGCCGCGCGCGATCGCCGACACCCTCCTCGGGCACCTGCAGAACGGTCGCATCGTGCTCGACGAGCAACGCCTGACCGACGACGATCTGCGCGACGTCGACAAGGTGTTCGTGGTGGCCTGCGGCACCGCCTACCACGCCGGGCTGCTCGCCAAGTACGCGATCGAGCACTGGACGCGCCTCCCGGTCGAGATCGAACTCGCCAGTGAGTTCCGCTACCGCGACCCGGTTCTCGACCGGTCGACCCTGGTGGTGGCCATCTCGCAGTCCGGTGAGACCGCCGACACGCTCGAGGCGGTCCGGCACGCGAAGGACCAGAAGGCACGCGTCCTCGCGATCTGCAACACCAACGGGGCACAGATCCCCCGGGAATCCGACGCGGTTCTCTACACCCACGCGGGCCCCGAGATCGGCGTCGCGTCGACGAAGTGCTTCCTCGCGCAGATCGTCGCCGCCTATCTCGTGGGGCTCGCGCTTGCGCAGGCACGCGGCACGAAGTACGCCGACGAGGTCGCCCGCGAGTTCGCGGCCATCGAGGCGATGACCGACTCGGTCGCGCAGGTGTTGGACACGATGGAACCGGTCCGGGAGCTGGCGCGTTCGCTGGCGCACCACAACACGGTGCTGTTCATCGGCCGGCATGTCGGGTATCCGGTGGCGCTCGAGGGCGCTCTCAAACTCAAGGAACTCGCGTACATGCACGCCGAGGGGTTCGCGGCCGGCGAGCTCAAGCACGGGCCGATCGCGCTGATCGAGGACGGGCTCCCGGTGATCACGGTCATGCCCTCGCCGGACGGCCGCGCCGTGCTGCACTCGAAGATGGTCAGCAACATCCGCGAGATCCAGGCCCGCGGAGCCCGCACGATCGTCATCGCCGAGCCCGACGACGCGGCCGCCCGTGCCGTCGCCGACGAGTTCATCCCCATCCCGAAGACGCCGACGCTCCTGCAACCGCTGGTCTCGACCGTGCCGCTGCAGGTGTTCGCGGCGAGCGTCGCGCAGGCCCGTGGCTACGACGTCGACAAACCGCGGAACCTGGCCAAGTCGGTGACCGTCGAATAGCGGTTCCGCATGCCGATCCGGTACCTGACGGCCGATGAGGTCCGCGCCGCCGAGCGGGCGACGGGGAACCTGCTCACCGACGGCGTCCTGATGCGCCGGGCGTCGCACGGCGTCGCCCGGGTGATCGCGGCAGAGCTGAGCCGGACCGGCGGATGTTTTGGACGGCCGGTCGGGCTGGTCGTCGGTGCGGGGGACAACGGCGGCGACGCGCTGTTCGCCGGTGCCGAGCTGTGCCGCCGCGGCGTGCGGGTCGACGCGGTCCTGCTCGCCCCGGACCGCGCCCACGCCGCCGGGCTGCGGGCATTCCGCGCCGCCGGCGGACGGATCGGCGAGCGGCTACCCGACGGCCTCGAGGTGATCGTCGACGGCGTGGTCGGACTCGGTGGCCGGGGGCCGCTGCGGGCGAACGCCGCCGAGGTCTTCGCGGGTGTCGATCCGGACACCGCGGTCGTCGCGGTGGATCTGCCGTCGGGTGTCGACGCCGACACCGGTGAGGTCCACGATCCGGCGGTCCGTGCCGACATCACCGTCACCTTCGGCTTCCGTCGCCGCGCGCACCTGCTCGCCGCCCCACAGTGCGGGCGGGTCGTCCTCGTCGACATCGGCCTCGATGACGCCGGCCTCGGCGACCCCGCCGATTCGGCGCTCGCCACCTTGACCGACGACGAGATCGATTGGCCGACACCGGGTCCCGGGGACGACAAGTACACGCAGGGGGTGGTCGGGGTGATCGCCGGGTCGCATCGGTACCCCGGTGCGGCCGTCCTCGCCACCGGCGCGGCGGTGACTGCGACCTCCGGAATGACCCGGTTCGTCGGCTCCGCCCACGCCGAGGTGGTGGCGCAGTGGCCGGAGGTCGTCGCCACGCCCGACCTCGCCGGTGCCGGACGCGTGCAGGCGTGGGTCCTCGGCCCCGGCATGGGTACCGACGATGCGGCCGCGACGACCCTGCGCACTGTCCTGGACACCGATCTGCCGGTCCTGGCCGACGCCGACGCGCTCACCCTGATCGCCCGCGACCCCGGGCTCGTCGACGGGCGGACGGCACCGACGCTGCTGACCCCGCACGCCGGCGAATTCGCCCGCTTGACCGGTACCGAACTGGGCGCCGACCGTCTGACCGCCGTCTCCGGTCTCGCTGCACGGTGGGGCGTCACGGTGCTGCTGAAGGGACGTATCACGCTGGTCGCCGACCCGACGGGTCACGTCCTGGGCAACGACGCCGGGTCGTCGTGGGCGGCGACCGCCGGGGCCGGCGACGTCCTGTCGGGGATCGCCGGGGCCCTGCTCGCCGCCGGGAGGTCGCCGCTGGTCGCCGGTGCGTCGGCGGCGCGCGTCCACGCCCGGGCGGCGCAGCTCGCGAGTGGCGGCGCGCCGATCGGGGCGTCGACGCTGCTGGGGGCGCTGCGGCCGGCGATCCGTGAGTTCACCACGCCGCCAGCACGAACGCGAGCGGGTACAGCGCCGTCAGCACGCTGAACGCGGTGACCGACGACAGCACGATCGCGTCGGCGATGACGCCCGGGCGCCGAAAGGCGCCGTGCCTGACCCGCTGGACGAATGACACGACGAGACCTGCGCAGGCGGCGATCGTCGCGAGTACTCCGACGCCGAAGGCGACGAGAGCCGCGACCCCGTACCCGTCGGCGGGTTCGCCCGCCATGGCGTGCCCGAGGGCGAGCAGGAAGAGCACCGCGGCCGTGGCGAACGCCACCCACCCGATCGTGTTGGCGGCCCACGACGTGAGCGATGCGCGCAGGCCCGGCCGACCCGGGCGCGCGGGCGGGACGATCGGGTCGACGGGCACGAAGCCGGCGGGCACGAAGCCGGCGGGCACGAAGCCGGCGAGGTCGTGGGCTGGGCGCAGGCGGACCGGGGCGAGAACGGCGGGGTCCTGCGGATTCGAGTTCGTGTACATGGTGACTTCCGGTGGATGCGGCGGTTCGGGATCAGCGTCGGGGTCCACTCAACCGTCCTCCCCGACGCCGCGCATCGGTGTGACTACTCAGACCATCTCCGCAGAACGACGCGCACCTCACGCCGGAGGCAGCCGGGACGAGCCGCACCCGGCGATCTGGGACAATGGTCGACGATGACTTCCCCTGCTCTGACCGCGACCGTGGATCTCGGCGCGATCGCCCACAACGTCGGCGTGCTGCGCGCCGCTTCGGGCGCTGACGTGATGGCGGTCGTGAAGGCCGACGCCTACGGCCATGGCGCCCTGCCGGTGGCCCGCGCCGTGCTCGCCGCCGGCGCCGCCGAACTCGGGGTCGCGCACCTCACCGAGGCCGCCGCGCTTCGCGCCGCCGGCATCGACGCCCCGATCACCGCGTGGCTGCACACGCCGGGAGCCGACTTCGCCGGAGCGATCGTCGACGGCATCGACATCGCACTCTCGTCGATCTCCCAGCTCGACGCGGTGATCGCGGCGGCACACCGCACCGGCCGGTCCGCGGTCGTCACCGCGAAGGTGGACACCGGCCTCAATCGCAGCGGCGTTGCGGTGGACGAGTGGGCGGATTTCGCCGAGCGGGTGGCGAAGGCGCACGTCGACGGCTCGGTGACCCTGCGTGCGGCGATGTGCCACCTCGCGCGCGGCGACGAACCCGAGCACCCGCTGAACGACGCGCAGGCGCAGCGACTCGACGCCGCGGTCGCCGACCTGGCCCGCCTCGGCGCTGCACCGCAGGTGGTCCACATCGCCAATTCGCCTGCCGCGCTGACCCGTCCGGATCTCGCCCGCGACCTGGTACGGCCGGGGGTCGCCGTCTACGGCCGGACCCCGGTACCGGCACGCGGCGACTTCGGGCTGATCCCGGCGATGACCCTGACCGCGACCATCGCGCTCGTGAAGAAGGTCGCCGCGGGGCAGGGTGTGTCCTACAGCGAGACGTGGATCGCGCCGCGCGACACGGTGGTGGCCGTGGTCGCCGCGGGGTACGCCGACGGCGTGCCGCGCCTGCTGTCGGGCCGGATCCGGGTCCGGATCGGCGAGCGGATGTTCGACGGGGTGGGCCGGATCTGCATGGATCAGCTGGTCGTCGACCTCGGACCCGACGGCGCGGGTGTCCGCGAGGGCGACCAGGCCGAACTGTTCGGCACCGGCGCCTCGGGCGGCCCCACCGCGAAGGACTGGGCGGACGCGATCGGCACCATTGACTACGAGATCGTCTCCCAGGTCGGGACGCGCGTGGTCCGTCGTTACCTCGGCGAGAGGCAGGTCGGGCTCGCCGCCGAGACAACGGAGACCGGACAGTGAGCGAGGCAGCAGTGGTGGAATCCGACCGGGTCGGACTGCTGGCCGGGGTGGCGGGGATCGCCGCCCTGGGCGGCATGGCAGCCGTCGGGGCAGCGCGCAACATCGCCCGCAAGAGCGTGGTGGGCCGGCCGGACCCGCACGCCGATGTCGATCTCACCGCGCTCTACCGCGAGCGGGGGACCACGGTCACCGCCGATGACGGCCTGGATCTCGCGGTGCGGATCGTCGACCTCGGGACGGTGTCGGAAGGCTCCGTGCCCGACCTCACGATCGTGTTCGTGCACGGCTTCAGCCTCCGGCTGTCGAGCTGGCATTTCCAGCGCGAGCAACTCGCCGCCGAGTGGCACGATCGCAACTACCGGCTGGTGTTCTTCGATCACCGGGGGCACGGGGAGAGCGACCCGGCCCCGACCGAGACCTGCACGATCGCGCAGCTGGCCGACGACGCGGCAGCGGTGATCCGTGCCACCGTACCCATGGGACCCGTTGTGCTCGTGGGTCATTCGATGGGCGGGATGACGCTGATGGGGCTCGCGCGCCGGCACCCGGCATTGTTCTCGTCGCACGGTCCGGTCGCCGGGGTGGCGCTGGTGGCGACGGCGTCGCGCGGTGTCACCGACGCCGGACTCGGTGAGGGACTGCGCAATCCGGTGGTGGATGCCTTCCGGATGAGTGTGCGCCGCGCGCCGCGCCTGGTCCAGGCGGGCCGCGGCCTGACCCGCGCCGCCCTCGAACCGGTGCTGGTCGCGGCGAGTTTCGGGCCGACGTTCTACAGTCCGGCCCTCGGCGCCGCGGTGGACACGATGATCCAGAGCACGCCGATCGAGACCATCGTGAACTTTCTGCACGCCTTGGAGATCCACGACGAGTCGACCGCCCTGCCGGTGGTCGCCCAGGTGCCGACCACGGTCGTGTGCGGAGACCGGGACCGGCTCACACCATTACGCAACTCGGTCCGGATGTACTCCCAACTGGGCGCCGATTCCCGCCTGGTCGTCGCCAAGGGCTCCGGCCACATGGTCCAGATGGAGGAGCCCCGGCTCGTCAGCGACGCGATCGCCGAACTGGTGGATCGCGCGCGGATCGCTCTGCCGGCCCCCCGTCGGCGCTGGTGGAAGCGAGGCCGCCGATGAGCGGCGTGGGTCCCCGCGGTACGCGCGACCTCCCCGAGGTCGATGACACCGAGGCCTTCGGCGCCGAGCTGGCGTCGACCCTGTCCGCAGGTGACGTGGTCATCCTCGACGGTCCGTTGGGCGCGGGAAAGACGGCGCTGGCCCGCGGGATCGGTGCCGGTCTCGGCGTCGAGGGACGGGTGACCTCGCCGACGTTCATCATCGCCCGCGAGCACCGGCCGGGCCGGCCCGACCGCCCGGGGATGGTCCACGTCGACGCCTATCGGCTCGGCGGTACGGGAAGCGGGTCCGGGATGCTCGACGAACTCGATGCCCTGGACCTGGACTCCGACCTGGACGAGGCGGTCGTCGTCGTCGAGTGGGGCGAAGGTGTGGCCGAGCGGCTCGCCGACCGGCATCTGGTCGTGCGGCTGCGACGGGACACCGAAACCGATGTGCGACACGCCGAGTGGGAGTGGGTGAGCGCGGAATGAGTCAGGGTCTGGTGCTGGCGGTCGACACCGCCACCGATTCGGTGGTGGCCGGAGTGGCCGAACTGCGCGACGGTGAGGTGCGCGTGCTGGCCGAACGGGTGGTCGCCGACCACCGACGGCACGCGGAACTGCTCACCACCCTGGTCGCCGAGTGTCTTGCCGAATCCGGCACGGCCCGAACCGAACTGACCGCGGTGGTCGTCGGCTGCGGGCCCGGGCCGTTCACCGGACTCCGGGTGGGGATGGCGACCGGCGCCGCCTTCGCCGACGGGCTGGGGATACCGGCGTATGGCGTGTGCTCCCTCGATGCGCTTGCCGTCGACGCCGGTCCGGACGACGCAGGATCGCGGGCTCTGGTGGTGACCGACGCGCGCCGGCGCGAGGTCTACTGGGCGCTCTACGAGGGTGGCCGCCGTGTGCGCGGCCCCGAGGTGACCGCGCCCGCGGTGGTCGCCGAGGAGCTCGCCCCCGATGTCGCCGGGGGGCGGATCGGTGCGGTGGCGGGTTCTGCGGCCCACCTCGAACTCGCCGGCTGGACCGGTGATCCACCCGCGACCGGCGTGCCGACCGTACGCGGGGTGGTCATGGCGGCTGCCGCCGACATCGTCGCGGGCGCCGAACCCGAACCCCTTGTGCCGCTGTATCTACGACGCCCCGACGCGGTCGAGCAGAAGGCCCGTCGGGCGGGTGCGGCGCGATGACCACACCGGAGCTGGTCATCGACGCGCTCACCTTCGGTGACATCCCGCGCTGCGCCGCGCTGGAACGGCGGATGTTCGCCGACGACTCACCCTGGCCCGCCGCGGCTTTCCGCGCCGAACTCAACGCCCCGTACAACACCTATTTCGCGGCTCGGGAGCGCCTCGGCGCCGACGTCATCGGTTACGCCGGGATCTCCACGCTCGGGCAACCCGACGCCTGGGAGTGCGAGATCCACACCATCGCCGTCGATCCGGACCATCGGGGACGGGGAGTGGGCCGGGCGCTGCTCGAGGCCATGCTCGCCGTCGCGGACGAGAACGACGCCGCGGTGTTCCTGGAGGTACGCACCGACAACGAGGTGGCGATCGGGCTGTACTCACATCACGGGTTCAGCACCGCGGGTATTCGCCGCAACTACTATCAGCCGTCCGGCGCGGATGCCTACACGATGTTGCGGCTCCCGGTGTCGGGCCGGCCGCTCGAACCGGAGGAGGGCCCGGCGTGATCGTTCTCGGCATCGAAAGCTCCTGCGACGAAACGGGTGTCGGCATCGTCCGGTGGACGCCGGGCGACGGCGACACACCCGGATTCGCGACGATGCTGGCCGACGAGGTCGCGTCGAGCGTGGACGAACACGCCCGGTTCGGCGGCGTGGTCCCCGAGATCGCCTCCCGAGCGCACCTGGAGGCGATCGTCCCCACGATGCGTCGGGCGCGGGAGGCGGCCGGGATCGACCGCCCCGACGCCATCGCGGTCACCATCGGGCCGGGACTCGCCGGCGCGTTGCTCGTCGGGGTGGCCGCGGCGAAGGCCTACGCACTCGCCTGGGACGTGCCGCTGTACGCGATGAACCATCTCGGCGGGCACGTCGCGGTGGACACCCTCGAGCACGGACCGATGCCGGAGTGCGTCGCACTGCTGGTCTCCGGTGGACATACGCACCTGCTGCACGTCACCGATCTCGCCGAGCCCATCGTCGAACTGGGCACCACGGTCGACGACGCGGCCGGGGAGGCCTTCGACAAGGTCGCCCGCCTGCTCGATCTCGGTTTTCCCGGGGGGCCGGCGCTGGACCGCGTCGCCCGTGAGGGTGACCCGGGTGCGATCGCCTTCCCACGCGGTATGACCGGTCCCCGCGACTCGCGGCACGACTTCTCCTTCAGCGGACTCAAGACCGCGGTCGCACGGTATGTCGAGAAATGCGTGCGCGACGGTGTGGAGGCACCGGTGGCGGACGTCGCGGCCTCGTTCCAGGAGGCGGTGGCGGACGTGCTGACGATGAAGGCAGTCCGGGCCTGCGGTGACCTCGGGGTGGACACCCTGGTCCTCGGCGGCGGTGCCACCGCCAATTCGCGCATCCGATCGCTGGCGGAGGAACGCTGCGCGGCGGCCGGGATCGACCTGCGGGTTCCGAAGCCGCGCCTGTGCACCGACAACGGCGTCATGATCGCGACGCTCGGCGCTCATGTGATCGGCGGGGGCGCGGCGCCCTCGCCGCTGACCGTGGCGTCGGACCCGGCGATGTCGGTGCGTGTCAGTCAGCTGTAGCGGACGGAGCCCGGCCGTCTTCGCGGGGAGCGAACACGGCCGGGTTTTTGCAGCCTCCACCCTTGAGTGCTGGCACTCGCATGTATAGAGTGCTAGATGGCGCTGACCGAAGCCTCGGACACCCGCGACGACGGGGTTTTGCAGGGCCGTGAACGTGCAGATTCTTTCTCAGTACGAAAGTTGAGGACTCACATCGTGGCGAGCGTGAACATCAAGCCGCTTGAGGACAAGATCCTGGTGCAGGCCGTCGAGGCCGAGACGACCACCGCGTCGGGCCTGGTCATCCCGGACTCCGCCAAAGAGAAGCCGCAGGAAGGCACCGTCATCGCTGTCGGCGAGGGTCGGGTCACCGAGCAGGGCAACCGCGTCCCCGTGGACGTCAAGGAAGGTGACACCGTCATCTACAGCAAGTACGGCGGCACCGAGATCAAGTACGCCGGCGAGGAGTACCTGATCCTCTCGGCGCGCGACGTCCTCGCCGTCATCGGCAAGTAGGACCGGCACCGAACTCCGGCCGAGTTAGACCCCGCGAGCCTTCATCGCGTCTCACATCGCCCCGGCGCCCCGTGCAGGGGTACCGGGGCGATGTGCGTTACGCCGACAGGCTCCCGTTGCAGAAAGTGATTCATGGCCAAGCAGATTGAATTCAACGAAACCGCGCGCCGGGCGCTCGAGCGAGGCATCGACCAGCTCGCCGACACCGTGAAGGTCACCCTCGGCCCGCGCGGACGGCACGTGGTCCTCGCCAAGGCGTTCGGCGGACCGAGTGTCACCAACGACGGCGTCACCATCGCGCGCGACATCGAGCTCGACGATCCGTTCGAGAACCTCGGCGCGCAATTGGTGAAGTCCGTCGCCACCAAGACCAACGACGTGGCGGGCGACGGCACCACCACCGCGACCGTGCTGGCACAGGCGATGGTCAAGGCCGGCCTGCGCAACGTCGCCGCCGGGTCCAACCCGATCGCTCTCGGGCAGGGCATCAGCAAGGCTGCCGATGCGCTGAGCGAGGCCCTGCTCGCCGCTGCGACCCCCGTCGCCGGTGAACAGGCCATCGCCCAGATCGCCACCGTGTCCTCCCGCGACGAGGAGATCGGCGAGATGGTCGGCAAGGCGATGACCGCGGTCGGCGCCGATGGTGTCGTGACCGTCGAGGAGAGCTCGGGGCTGAGCACCGACCTCGAGATCACCGAGGGCGTCCAGTTCGACAAGGGCTTCCTCTCGCCCTACTTCGTCACCGATCTCGACAGCCAGGAAGCGGTTCTCGAGGACGCGCTGGTCCTGCTCTACCGCGACAAGATCAGCTCCCTGCCGGACTTCCTGCCGCTGCTGGAGAAGGTCGTCGAAGCAGGCAAGTCGCTGCTGATCATCGCCGAGGATGTCGAGGGCGAGCCGCTGTCGACCCTCGTCGTGAACTCGATCCGCAAGACGATCCGCGCCGTCGCCGTCAAGGCGCCGTTCTTCGGCGACCGCCGCAAGGCCTTCCTCGAAGACCTCGCGATCGTCACCGGCGGAACCGTCGTCTCCTCCGACATCGGCCTGAGCCTGCCGACGGTCGGTCTCGACGTGCTCGGCTCGGTCCGTCGCGTCGTCGTCACCAAGGACGCCACCACCCTCGTCGAGGGTGCCGGCACCAAGGACGCGATCGCGGACCGTTCGGCGCAGCTGCGACGGGAGATCGAGCAGTCCGACTCCGACTGGGACAAGGAGAAGCTCGCCGAGCGTCTGGCGAAGCTCTCCGGTGGTGTCGCGGTGATCCGCGTGGGTGCGGCCACCGAGACCGCGCTCAAGGAGCGCAAGCACCGCGTCGAGGACGCCGTCGCGGCGGCCAAGGCCGCCGTCGAGGAGGGGATCATCCCCGGTGGTGGCTCGGCCATCGTGCAGGCGTCGAAGAAGCTCGACGCCCTCGCCGAGTCCCTGACCGGTGACGAGGCCCTGGGTGTGCGGGTCGTCCGCGACTCCGCGCGGGCGCCGCTCTACTGGATCGCCGCGAACGCTGGACTCGACGGTGCGGTCGTGGTCGACAAGGTCGCCGGTGGGGCCGAGGGCTCGGGGTTCAACGCCGCGAGCCTGTCCTACGGCGACCTGGTCGCCGAAGGCATCATCGACCCGGTGAAGGTCACCCGGTCGGCGGTCGTCAACGCCGCGTCGGTGGCCCGCATGGTGCTGACGACCGAGACGGCGATCACCGATCAGCCGGCCGACGAACCGGCCGGTCACGCGGGACACGGGCACGCGCACTGACGTAACTCCGCGCAGTTCGACGAACACGAGAGCCGGGCATCCTCGCAGGGATGCCCGGCTCTCGCGGTCGTGGTCTGGTCGGGTTCGACGCCCCTGGCCTCAGCTGGCCATCCGGCGGCCGACGCCCCGCTTCATCAAGATGCTGCGCTCGGATTCGGACAGTCCGCCCCAGATGCCGTACGGCTCCGCCACCGCGAGTGCGTGCTCCCGGCATTGCGCGATGACCGGGCACTGGTGGCACATCTCTTTGGCGCGTCGCTCACGCTGCGCTCGGGCGCGGCCGCGTTCGCCGTCCGGATGGAAGAACATCGACGAGTCGACGCCGCGGCAGAGTCCTGACATCTGCCAGTCCCAGATGTCAGCGTTGGGGCCGGGGAGATGATTGGGCTGAGGCATGACAGCTACTCCTTGTCGTGGGCCGCACCGGGGTGCTTCGGTGGGAAACGTCGATTTCCTGCAACGCTGAACTCACATTAAGCGGGCCTGAGAAATTGCGTCAATAGCCCTGAAATGGGACCGGATTGCTGCGAAAGTCTCAGAAATGTTAACGGCGGGTTAGGTGATCGCGGTTGGATAGCACAGCGCGGATGCGTCGTTGCGGTGCCCCCTGATCCGGGGTGACCGACCCGGTGTGACCTGCAATGATGACTGCCGGGTCCAGGTGTCTGTCCAGTGCGTCGGACGTAGGGGTGTGGTGACGTCGATCGAACCGATTTACACGGCGGAAATCTTCCGATGATGCACCCGTGATCTGTCCAGAGAATTAACGTTGGGAATCGTTCGTTAAATTCATGCAAACCGAAAAAGATCGAGTGACCAAGAACACCTCCTCGACGCTCGACAAAGCCGTTGAGCTGCGTCGACACCCCTCGATGCGACCTTCGGTGGTCCCGCTGCTGCATGCGTGGGCCGCGGCGGTCTCCGCCGGCGGGGACGGGAACTACGCCCGCGCGCTCACCGAGCTCGCGTCCCTCGAACGGGTCGCCGGTGTGCGAGCGCGGGGATTCGCGCCCACCGACCCCCACCTCGCCGTGCTGTCTCTGTGTCAGAGCACGCGGGCCTCGCTGATCCGCCAGGCCGGGCGACACCACATCTCGCATGGGGTCGACGGTCGAGCCCTCCTCACCGTCGGAATCTCCGGCGCCCGGGCCGAGCCGGGTGCACCGGGCCCCGGGCCACGCGAGGTCTCGCTCATCCGAGCGGCGGTCGCGGACGGACTCGTCGGGCTCGCGGCCGACAATCTGGGTCTGCTGCGGTTCGATGCGTCCCGTCGGCTGCTCGACCGGGCGCGAACGGTCCTCGATCCCACGGACGAGCGGCCGGTCGGGGCGAACCCCGAACAGTGGTCCTGGCGGCCGGCGGACGCGGACTGGATGACGGCCACGCGCTGCCGCCTGCGCTGGGAATGGGTGAGCGCCGAACTCGGTCTGTACCGCGGTGACGTGGCGTCCGGGCTCGAACACGCCCGAGCGGGGGCACTGCTGGTGCGGGAGATGCACGACGCGGCGACTCCGGTCCCGGCCCGCCATCGAGTGAAGACCGCGTTGATCGCCGCGGCTGCCGCCGCGGGCGCGGGGGATCGGGGTGGCACCGCGAACGCGGCGCGGGACGTCGTCGCCGACGCTCGCGACGAGGCCCTCCTGCCCCTGGAGTGGGCGGCGATGAGCCTGCTGCTGGGCACCGGAGCCGCGTCCGGCGACGAGGCCGTTCACCACCGCCGGCTCCGCGCCACGCTGATCGGCAAGGGCATGGCGCTGATGCCGGACGGTTGATCGCTAAGGTGTGTTGGGGTCTGCCACGTCGTCGCCGCCGGAGACGTCGCCGGAACGCGCTCTCCAGCCGCGTGCCACGACGATCGCCACCGGCGGCGTCACCGTGCCGGGGCCCGGACCAGGACCGGCAATTAGACCGGTTGGCCGACTTGTAACACGGGGATTCCTACGCGCGATGAAGTTGACAGGTGGTGAGTTGAACGACGCCGTTCGGGCCGCGGGCCAAGGCGATCGGGCAGCTCTCACGTCAGTTCTCGAAAGCGTGCAGGAACCGATCCTGCGCTACTGCCGAGGACGCATCGGGGTAGGGGAACGGCATCTGTTCTCCGCCGACGACATCGCGCAGGAGGCATTGATGGCGGTGATGACCGCGTTGCCACGGTACCGTGACCAGGGCAAACCGTTCATGGCCTTCGTCTACGGCATCGCCTCGCACAAGGTCGCCGACGCCATGCGGGTGGCGGCACGGGTGAAGTCGGACCCGGTCGAGGAGATCCCCGAGGTCTCACACGTCACCGGTGGCCCCGAGCAGTTCGCGATCGATGCCGACGGCAGCAGGCGGATGAGAGCCCTGCTGGGCATCCTCCCCGAGAAACAACGCGAGGTACTGGTCCTGCGGTTGATCGTCGGGATGTCGGCGGAGGAGACCGCGCAGGCGATCGGCAGCACCGCGGGAGCAGTACGAGTCGCCCAGCATCGAGCGCTGGCGAAATTGAAAGACGAGTTGAGACGGACAGGAGGTCACGATGAGCGGACAGTCTGATTGGCGTAGACGCCGTGTCGCCGGTGGTGACCAGCCGAATCGACCCGGTCAGCCGCCGGCGCACCGTCGCGCGCCCGGTTCGAGCGGCCCGGCGCCCGCCGGGCCCGGACCCCGCCCGGTTGACCCGTTCTCCTCGGACGCGGAGTCCGGACTCGACGCGTTCGATCTCTCCGCTTCCGATGACGCGCTCGATCTCTCCGAACTGAACTTCGACGAGAACTTCCTCGACGCGCTGACCCGCGATGTGCCGGTGCCGACCCGCGACGCGGCCGAGTATCAGCTGGCCGAGATGCTGTCGGGCTGGCGGTCGGAGATCGTGTCCACCCCCGAGCCCGAGCTGCTGTCCGTCGACGACGTCGAGCGGGCAATCGGGACCAGCGAGCGCGCGAGTCGCGGCCGCCGCATGGTCCGTCACCTGCGCGTCGTGTCGGGTGCCGCCGCGATCGTCATCGTTGCGGCTGCCGGCCTGACCGTGCTCTCCGAGGGCTCGCAACCCGGCGACCCGCTGTGGGGCATCAAACAGGTCGTGTTCGCCGAGGCCGCGTCGCAGACGCAGGCGGCCCACGACGTCCGGAACAACCTCGAGCGTGCCGAGGCCGCGATCGCCGCCGGTGATCCGGGTGCGGCGGCCAGCCTGCTGGCCGAGGCGCAGGAGCGCATGGGTCCGATGGACAACGAGATGCGTGACGAGATGACGGACTGGATGAACCGCATCCGCGCGGGTGCGGGTCTGCCGACCGAGACCACCGATCCCGCACCGTCGACCGGTGCGGAACAGCCCGGGACGATCGACCCGACCCGGCCCGATCTCCGGAACTCCGAGGACCAGCCCTCACCCGACGCGTCGACGCCTCCGGGCGGCGGGACGGATGAACCGACCACGCCGTCCGAGCAGACGAGCGAACCGCAGGAGCCGTCGTCGGTCCCGCCCTCGAGCGAGCCGGCAGAACCGTCGACGCCGTCGTCGAGCACGAAGGTCACCCGTTTCCCGGCCGAGTTCCCCGAGATCCCGTGGACGCCGCCGCCCGGCGTGGACGCCGGTCGGCCGATCGGCTGACGCGACCGCACCATCGCCGGCCCCAACGGTCGTTGGAGATCATGAGCGAGGCCCCGCACCGGATCGATCGGTGCGGGGCCTCGCTCATTGGTGGTGCCGGAGAGTCGGCGACAGTTACCGCCGCGTCCGTGGAGGATCAGCGCTCGTCGTCGAGATGACTACGGGCGTCGGCGTAACCGCGGCAGTAATCCCACGTGACGTAGGCGTCCGGACGGGGATCCACCGCGGGCTCGTGCGGCCGGACGGTGCCGTCGATGAGAAGCTGGATCAGGTTGGCGCGCAACATGTCCCAGTCGTGGTAGTGGTCCTCGCGGCAGTCCTCACACACGACGACCAGGCCGCGTACACCGCGATTGGCCAGTAGGGCCTCGTAGAGTGCGAGATCGGCGAGGTCTTCTTCGACCGCGAGCCGCTCGTTCTCGTCCAACGGGATACCCGGCTCCACGCTGTCCAATGCGGATGCGGGATCGCTGGGATCGTCGGCGAACGGATCCGGCGGGAGGCCGGGTGGCAGGTGGTCACGCACCACACCACCGTAGCCGATCCGCGGGTGCGCGCGCCGCAGGCGTTCACCGGTCGAGCGCACCTGTTGAGAGTGGGTCGGGCGACCTCATCGGCGCGAAGACTCCTGTGTGACGATCGCCGCAACAAGGGACTCGATACCATGGTCCGATGACTGCTGTTCGTACCGGTGGAGACGATCCCGGCAAGGTCGCGATGCTCGGCCTGACCTTCGACGACGTCCTGTTGCTGCCCTCGGCGTCGGACGTGATACCCAGCGAGGTCGACACCTCGTCGCGGGTGACCAAGAACGTGACGCTGCGTGTCCCGCTGGTGAGTTCGGCGATGGACACCGTGACCGAGTCCCGGATGGCGATCGCGATGGCGCGCGCCGGGGGTATGGGTGTCCTCCACCGCAATCTGTCGATCGAGGAGCAGGCCGGCCAGGTCGAGACCGTCAAGCGGTCCGAGGCGGGCATGGTCACCGATCCGGTGACGTGCACCCCCACGCACACGCTCGCCGAGGTGGACGCCATGTGCGCGCGCTACCGCATCTCCGGTCTGCCCGTTGTCGACGACAAGGGTGAGCTCGTCGGCATCATCACCAACCGCGACATGCGGTTCGAGGTCGACCAGAGCCGTCCGGTCGCCGAGGTGATGACCAAGGCCCCGCTCATCACCGCCCAGGAGGGCGTCTCCGCAGAGGCCGCACTGGGACTGCTCCGCCGGCACAAGATCGAGAAGCTGCCGATCGTCGACGGCAACGGTCGCCTGACCGGACTCATCACCGTCAAGGACTTCGTCAAGACCGAACAGCATCCGCTGGCGACCAAGGACTCCGACGGACGGTTGCTCGTCGGGGCGGCCGTCGGCACCGGTGACCCGCAGTGGGACCGGGCGATGGCGTTGGCCGACGCCGGGGCCGACGTGATCATCGTCGACACCGCCCACGCGCACAACCGGCTCGTGCTCGACATGGTGGCCAAGTTGAAGGCCGAGGTCGGCGATCGGGTGGACGTGGTCGGCGGCAACGTCGCGACCCGCGAGGCCGCGCAGGCCCTCGTCGACGCCGGCGCCGATGCGGTGAAGGTCGGCGTCGGACCGGGCTCGATCTGCACCACCCGCGTCGTGGCGGGTGTCGGTGCCCCGCAGATCACCGCCATCCTCGAAGCCGTGGCGGTCTGTCAGAAGGCGGGAGTGCCCGTGATCGCCGACGGTGGTCTGCAGTACTCCGGCGACATCGCCAAGGCCCTCGCGGCGGGGGCGTCGACCGCGATGCTCGGTTCGCTCCTCGCCGGCACCGCCGAGGCCCCCGGCGAGCTGGTCCTGGTCAACGGCAAGCAGTTCAAGAGCTACCGCGGCATGGGTTCGCTGGGTGCGATGCAGGGTCGCGGACAGGCGAAGTCGTACTCCAAGGACCGCTACTTCCAGGACGACGTCCTCAAAGAGGAGAAGCTGGTTCCCGAGGGCATCGAGGGACGGGTGCCGTTCCGCGGTCCGCTGTCGCAGGTGATACATCAGCTCGTCGGCGGCCTTCGTGCCGCGATGGGCTACACCGGCGCGTCGACGATCCCGGATCTGCAGACCGCGCGGTTCGTCCAGATCACCGCGGCCGGCCTGAAGGAATCCCACCCGCACGACATCACGCTGACCGCAGAGGCACCCAACTACTATTCCCGCTGAACTCCCCGAGGTCGTTCCCGCCGGACTCGTCCGGGGGGCCAGGCCGTAGGGTCGTTGTGCAGCTGAACTCCGCAGAAAGGCGCAGTGGTGCGTGACCTCGTCGAAATCGGCATGGGCCGGACAGCCCGACGGACCTACGAGCTGGGGGACATCAGCATCGTCCCGTCCCGTCGGACCCGTTCGTCCAAGGACGTCTCCACCGCATGGCAGATCGATGCCTACCGGTTCTCCTCGCCGATCCTGAGCCACCCGACGGATGCCCTGGTGTCGCCGTCGGTCGCGATCGAACTGGGCAAGCTCGGCGCGCTCGGCGTCCTGAACGGTGAGGGGCTGTGGGCCCGTCACCGCGACGTCGAGGCGAAGATCGCCGAACTCGTCGCCATCGCGGCGGAGGACCCGGATCCCTATGCGGCGGTTCGACACCTGCAGCAACTCCACTCGGCCCCGCTCGACAGCGGGTTGCTCGGCGAGGCCGTGGCCCAGGTCCGCGACGCGGGGGTCACCACGGCCGTCCGCGTCAGCCCGCAGCACGCACCCGAGCTGACCCCGGCGCTGCTGGCCGCCGGGGTGGAGATCCTGGTGGTGCACGGCACGATCATCTCGGCGGAGCACGTGGCGCAGGTCGATGCCGACGGCACGCAGCGGGAACCGCTGAACCTGAAGACCTTCATCGCCGATCTCGACGTACCGGTCATCGCGGGCGGCGTGCACGACCACCGCACCGCGCTGCACCTGATGCGGACGGGTGCCGCGGGCGTGATCGTCGGCTACGGTTCCGCCGCGGGAGCCACCACGACGGGCGAGGTGCTCGGCATCGGTGTGCCGATGGCCACCGCCATCGCCGACGCCGCCGCCGCGCGTCGCGACTACCTGGACGAGACCGGCGGCCGCTATGTCCACGTCATCGCCGACGGCGACATCCACAGCTCGGGCGACATCGTCAAGGCGATCGCCTGTGGAGCCGACGCCGCGGTCCTCGGGACCTCGCTCGCCGCAACGAGTTCCGCGCCCGGCAACGGGTGGTACTGGCCGTCGGCCGCTGCTCACCCCGACACCCCGCGCGGCGCCCTCCTGCAGGTCGCCGCGGGCGAGGACCGACCGAGTCTCGAGCGGGTCCTCTACGGCCCCTCCGACGACCCGTACGGCGAGCTGAACGTCGTCGGCGCACTGCGTCGGGCCATGGCGAAGGCCGGTTACTGCGACCTCAAGGAATTCCAGCGCGTGGGGTTGTCCGTCCGCGGCTGAGCTGAGGAGCGCCCGGAGCTTGCGGAACGGCAGCGGCCCCTCCGCTCCCTGGGGAGCGCTCGGAGCTTGCGGGACGGCAGCGGCCCCTCCGCTCCCTGGGGAGCGCTCGGAGCTTGCGGGACGGCAGCGGCCCCTCCGCTCCCTGAGGAGCGCCCGGAGCTTGCGGAGGGTGCGTCACGAAGGGTTAGGGTGACCTGGGTCTCGTTATGTGACAAGGCGCGTTAGTATGTTCGGCATGGGATTCGACAAGTCGACCGAACGCGCCACCGACTTCGACGTTCTGATCGTCGGCTCCGGGTTCGGCGGCAGCGTGAGTGCGCTGCGGCTCGTGGAGAAGGGGTACCGCGTCGGCGTGGTCGAGGCCGGTCGTCGGTTCGAGGACGAGGACTTCGCCAAGACCAGCTGGCGCCTCAACCGGTGGTTGTGGGCACCGAAGCTGGGCCTGTACGGCATCCAGCGGATCCACGCCCTGAAAGACGTGATGATCCTCGCCGGGGCGGGCGTCGGCGGCGGCTCGCTCAACTACGCCAACACGCTCTACAAGCCCCCGACGCCGTTCTTCACCGATCCCCAGTGGAATCACATCACCGACTGGGAGGACGAGCTCAGCCCGTACTACGACCAGGCCCGGCGGATGCTCGGCGTGGTCACCAACCCGACGGTCACCGCGTCCGACCGCGTGGTCGCCGAAGTCGCCGCCGAGATGGGTGTCGGGGACACGGTGACCCCGACGCCGGTCGGTGTGTTCTTCGGTGCGAAGACGGGTCTGTCCGGGGCGCCCGGCGAGACCGTCGCCGACCCGTACTTCGGCGGTGCGGGTCCGGACCGGACCGCCTGCACCGAGTGCGGCGCGTGCATGACCGGGTGCCGGGTGGGTGCCAAGAACACCCTGCTGAAGAACTATCTCGGCCTCGCGGAACGCCACGGCGCCACCATCATCGACCGGACCACGGTGGACTCGCTCCGGCAGCGCGCCGACGGTGTCTGGGAGGTGGGCACGCATCACTCGTCGTCGTGGGGTCCGCTCGGACGCCGTCGACGCACGATCACGGCGGGTCAGGTCATCCTGGCGGCCGGCACGTTCAACACCCAACGACTGCTGCACCACGCGAAACTCGGTACGCTGCCGCAGATCTCGGACGCGATGGGTCGGCTCACGCGCACCAACTCGGAGTCGATACTGGGTGCGATGGGGTCGCGGATCGATCCGGAGAACGACTACTCGCGCGGCGTCGCGATCACTTCGTCGTTCTATCCCGAGCCGAACACGCACATCGAACCGGTGCGATACGGCAAGGGCTCCAACGCGATCGCGTACCTGCAGACCCTGCTCACCGACGGCGGGTCCCGGCGCAATCGGTTCGGGCAGTTCCTGCGTCAGGTCGCCCGCAACCCGTTCCTGCTGGTGCGGTTGCTCGTGGTGCGACAGTGGAGCGAGCGGACCGTGATCGCCCTGGTCATGCAGAACAACAACAACTCGCTGACCACCTTCGTCCGCAAGCGCGGACCGGTGCGGTACGTCACCAGCAAGCAGGGCCACGGCGAGCCGAACCCGACGTGGATTCCGAAGGGCAACGAGGCAACTCGCCGGATCGCGGCGAAACTCGACGGCGGCGTCGCCGGCGGGACCTGGGGCGACATCGTCAACATGCCGCTGACCGCGCACTATCTCGGCGGCTGCGCGATCTCCGACGACCCGGACAACGGCGTCATCGATCCCTACCAGCGCGTGTGGAACTACCCGACGTTGCACATCGCCGACGGCGCGTCGGTGTCGGCGAACCTCGGCGTCAATCCGTCGCTGACGATCTGCGCGCAGGCGGAACGCGCGGCGGCACTGTGGCCGAACAAGGGCGAACAGGACCGGCGTCCTGCGCAGGGCGACCCGTACCGCCGCATCGAGCCGACGACGCCGGCGTCCCCGGTGGTGCCGGCCGACGCACCCGGCGCCCTGCGGCTGCCGATCACCCCGGTCGTCCCCGCCACTCCACTCACGGCACAACGCATCTCGTAGCGCCGGTGCGCCGTCACGCGCACTGTGACCACGAAATCCCGGTCGGAGGCGTCGGCGGGTAGTGTCGTCGTCCAGTGCCGAACGGGGGGAGACGCATGTCGGGTACAGAGCCGCTGACCGTGGTGTTGGCGGGCGGAAGTGGCTCGCTGGGAACGCATCTGGCGACCGATCTCGCCGAGCGTGGATACCATCCGGTCATCCTGACGCGGCGGGTCGATCCGTCGTCGCCGTTCGAGCAGGTGGTCTGGGACGGCAGGACCCAGGGCGACTGGGTCGAGACGCTGGCCGCAGATCGTCCGACGGCGGTGGTCAACCTCGCGGGCAAACTCGTGGATTGCCGCCCCACGGACGCCAACATCGCCGCACTGCGGAACAGTCGGGTCGACGCGACGCGAGCACTCGTCACCGCATCGCGCGAACGCACGACGCCGATCTCGTACTGGCTGCAGTCCAGCACGACCGCGATCTGGAGCGACGCGGGTGAACTGTGGTGCACCGAATCGACGCCGATCCCGGTGGGCCTCCCGCAGATGACCGGTGTGGCGCAGCCCTGGGAGGAGGCGGTGGACGGCGCGAACACCGACCATCTGACCGTGCTGCGCACCTCGATCGTGCTCGATGCGGATTCGCCGGCCATCCGACGCCTCGTGGGCCTGACCAGGTTCGGACTCGGCGGGCGGGTCGGCGACGGCCGGCAATGGTTCAGCTGGATTCACATCGACGACTGGCTCGCGATCGCCCGCGCGGCGCTGCGGGTCGACGGCGCGGTGTCGCTGCCCGACGGTGTCGTCGTGGCGGCCAGTCCGAATCCGGTGCGCAACTCCGAACTTATGGCGATGCTGCGCGCGGAGATCGGACGGCCGCCCGCGCCGCCGACGCCCGCGTGGTTGCTGAAGCTCGGTGCGGTGGTGCTGCGCACGGACCCGGCCCTCGGACTCACGGGGCGCCGCGCGCGGTCTGATGTACTGGCCGACGCCGGTTTCGAATTCCGCTTCCCACGGCTCGAGGACGCACTCTCCGATCTGCTCTGAGAGGTCGCCTCAGTCCAGTCCGCGCGCGGTGAGGGTGTCGGCGAAACCGTCGGCGGTGCGCAGGGCGGCGAGGACAACCGGCGCGACGAGGATGCGTGGACCGGGCCGGAGCCCGCGAGCCTTGCGTGCCTCGTCGACCTCCCGCACCACCTCGACCATCAGCGGGATCGCCCGAATGGTCAGCGCCAGCGCGAGGGCGATGAGGTCCACGCGCACCCCGAGCCGTCTCAGGGGGCCGAGCGCACGGACGATCGTGTCGAGCATGTCCGTCGTGCGGGTGGTCAGCGAGACGGCCGCGGCGAGTGCGACCGACAGCGCGAGGACGCCGCAGACGATTACCGCCCGCCGCCAGTCGGTGAAGACGACCTGGAACGCGAAGATGAACAGCAGCAACCACATCAGTGGCCGCAGCTGCCGCCACGCCTCGCGCGGCCCGATCCCCGCCAGCGCGTAGACGACCGCGACCCCGGCCGTCGCGATGCCGAGGGCGGTGAGCGACCGGACCGTCAGCGACAGCACCAGGATCACCACGCCCATCGCGACGAACTTGACGCCTGCGGGCAGTCGGTGCAGCAGCGTGTTGCCGGGACGGTAGACGCCGAGGACGTTCACGACATCATCCCGCGGTAGGCGGCCAGCGCAGGCCGAGGTTCGTCGTCGACGACGACCCGCCCCTCGTCGATGACGATGACGCGGTCGAAGTCGGCCAGGATGTCGAGATCGTGGCTGACGACGACGAGTTGCTCGTCGAGGGTCGCGAACACGTCGGTGAGCATGCGGGTGTTGCGCAGGTCGAGCAGGGTGGTGGGTTCGTCGGCGACGATGATCGCGGGGTCGGTCACGAACACCGACGCCAGGGCGAGGAGCTGCTTCTGCCCGCCGGAGAGCCGCTGGGCCGGATGGTCCGCGTGGTCGGCGAGGCCGAATCGGGCGAGCACCTCGCCGGCACGCTCGGCGCGCGCGGACTTGTCGAGATCGGTTCGACGAAGCGACAGTTCGATGTCCTCGCGGACCGTCGGCATGATGATTTGACGGTCGGGGTCGGAGAAGATGAAGCCCACCCGGCGTCGGACCTCACGCTTGTTCTTCGCGACCGATAGCCCGTCGACGATGACGGTCCCGGAGTCGGGCACGACGAGCGCGTTGATCATCCGCGCCAGCGTCGACTTGCCGCTGCCGTTGGCGCCGACGATCCCGATCCGGTTCTCCGACAACGTCAGTGAGACCTCGCGCAGGACGACCCGGTCGCCGTAGGCGTGGGTGACATCGGTGAATTCGATCATCGCCGCTGGGGTGGGGCGGCTTCTCAGCCGGCCACGGTGCCGGATCGGCGCGCGCGCAACGGTTCGATGAGGCCCGGCCGGCCGCGGTGGACCTGGGCCGCGACCAGGGCCGCGATGACGCACTTGGCGATGTCGCCGGGGATGAACGAACCGTTGGTCGCGATGGCCGCCCACAGTGTCAGGTCGGTCCGCACCAGCAGGCCGAGCACCCCGCAGGCGTAGAGGACGACGATGCCGCCGAGCGCGTTGATGCCGATGCCCCACAGCACGCGATATTTCCCGGAGCCCGTCTTCCCGCCGGTCGAGACCATGAGTGCGGTCAGCACCCCGATGACGATGACCGCCGGGAGGAACCCGATGAAGTATCCGGCCGTCGGGGAGGACAGCGCGGTGAGGCCGTTGCGTCCGCCCGAGAGGATCGGGAGTCCGGCGATCGCCAGCACCATGAAGATGACCACGGCCAGCGTGCCCTTCCGCGGGCCGAGGACCGCCCCGGCGAGGATGACCCCGAGCGACTGGAACGTGATCGGCACACCGCTGGTGCCGATGTTGATGGTCCCGGGCAGGCCGAGCGCGGCGATCAGCGCGGCGAACACGGCGGCCTGGGTGAGGTCGCCGATGCTCAGCGACCAGCGGTTGGGGGATTTCGGCGATGCAGTCATGTCGATTCCGGAGTATTTCACGCGGCGGCGGCGCAGCCGCACCCACCGGGCGGGGTGACCAGGTATCGACGCCGGTCCGCCCACTAGACTCGGCCCGGTGACAGACACTTCTTCTGCGAACTCGTCCTCTCCCGAGGATTTCCTCGAGGGCCCGCGGCCGGTGCTCGTCGTCGACTTCGGCGCGCAGTACGCGCAGCTGATCGCGCGTCGGGTGCGGGAAGCGCGGATCTACTCGGAGGTGATCTCGCACGAGGCGCCGATCGCGGAGATCCAGGAGAAGGATCCGGTCGCGATCATCCTGTCGGGCGGACCGTCGTCGGTGTACGCGGAGGACGCGCCGGACCTCGATCCCGCCCTCTTCGACCTCGACGTCCCGGTCTTCGGCATCTGCTACGGCTTCCAGGCGATGGCGGACAAGCTGGGCGGCGAGGTGGCCAACACCGGCGGGCGCGAGTTCGGCCGGACGACGTTCACGACCAACGGCGAAGGCGTTCTCCACCAAGGTCTCTCGGACACCCAGCCGGTCTGGATGAGCCACAACGACGCCGTCCAGTCCCCGCCGGAGGGGTTCACCGTCACCGGGTCGACGCCCGGCGCGCCGGTCGCATCCTTCGAGAACCTGAAGCGCCGGATGGCCGGTGTGCAGTACCACCCCGAGGTGCTGCACACACCGCACGGCCAGCAGATCCTCACCCGTTTCCTGTACGAGATCGCCGGTCTCGAGGCCACCTGGACGGCGGCCAACATCGCCGACGCGCTGATCGACGCGGTCGCCGACCAGATCGGTGACGGGCGGGCCATCTGCGGGCTCTCCGGCGGCGTGGATTCCGCGGTGGCCGCCGCGCTGGTGCAGCGCGCCATCGGCGATCGTCTGACCTGTGTCTTCGTCGACCACGGTCTTCTGCGCGCCGGAGAACGCGAACAGGTACAGCACGATTTCGTCGGGGCGACCGGGGCGAAGCTGGTGACGGTCGACGCCGCCGACACCTTCTTGCGTGAGCTGTCCGGCGTCAGCGACCCCGAGACCAAGCGCAAGATCATCGGCCGCGAGTTCATCCGGTCGTTCGAGGGTGCGGTCAGCGAGGTCCTCGGCGAGGAGGCCGAGGCGGGGGAGAAGGTCGACTTCCTCGTGCAGGGCACGTTGTACCCCGACGTCGTCGAGTCCGGCGGCGGCAGCGGTACCGCGAACATCAAGAGTCATCACAACGTCGGCGGTCTGCCCGACGACCTCGAGTTCAGTCTCGTGGAACCGCTGCGTCTGCTGTTCAAGGACGAGGTGCGTGCGGTCGGCCGCGAACTGGGGCTGCCCGAGGAGATCGTCGCCCGCCAGCCGTTCCCCGGGCCCGGCCTGGCGATCCGCATCGTCGGCGAGGTGACCGGCGACCGACTGGAGACGCTGCGCAAGGCCGACCTGATCGCGCGCGAGGAACTGACCGCCGCCGGCCTCGACTCGCAGATCTGGCAGTGTCCGGTCGTGTTGCTGGCCGACGTGCGCAGCGTGGGCGTGCAGGGAGACGGCCGCACCTACGGCCACCCGATCGTGCTGCGCCCGGTGTCGAGCGAGGACGCGATGACCGCGGACTGGACGCGTGTGCCCTACGAGGTCCTCGAGATCATCTCCACCCGCATCACCAACGAGGTCGCCGAGGTCAACCGGGTGGTGCTCGACGTGACGAGCAAGCCGCCGGGCACCATCGAGTGGGAATGAGCTGACGAGAGCGGCCGGTGGCGTCTGCCACCGGCCGCTCTCGTCTGCGCGTGCCGGGTCTCAGCGCCGGGAACGCGTGCCGGACACGATCAGCACGAGTCCGACCAGCAGCCCGATTCCGACGACGACCCATCCGAGGTCGGCGGCGTCGGGAAGTGCCGGCCCGTCGGCGAGCCCCCACCCGGCGACCGCAAGGGCGGCGATTCCGAGCAGCCCCAGACCGGGAGCGCGATGGGTCGCGCCACAACCTCGGTCGTCATCGGTGCCGGAAGCGTTCATCTCGGTGCTCATCGCAGGACCTCGACCTCTCCCAATCCGGTGCGGGCCTCGATCTGCAGGACCGGGCCATCGGTGCCGTCACGTCCGCCGTCGAGCCCGGTGGGGCAGTTGTAGTCGCCGACACCGGTCTGGCAATCGGCACGCACGTTCATCGTCTCTGGCACGTGCACCGTGATCTTGCCGACCCCGCTCTCGAGTCGTACGGTCCGGTCGGCGGTGAGTTCGACCGCGCGTAGGTCCAAGGCCATCTCGCCGATGCCGAGTGAGTACTCGGCCTGGATGTCGTTCTCGGTCAACGGCTTCCACTCGCGGTCACCGACCCCGCCGGGCGGCAGCGGGCCGGACAGGCCGTTGACCCCGGAGATCACGGTGGTGACGATGACCGCGGCACCGAGAGAGACCGCGATGGGCGCCAGGCCCGTGCTGTGCTCACCGGTGCGGCGCTTGACGACGGCCGCGACGAGGAGTCCGGCTCCGATCACGGCGAGGGAGAGCGACAGGATGTGGGGGACGGTGAACCACTCGACACCCATCTGGTGCAGGCCCGCACCGATCGCACCCACGATGGTCGCCAGACCGACCACGATCAGGGTCAGCGGTGAGCGTCGGTGCCGACGGACGGCCGGTTCGGCCGGGCGGGTCGGCTCGGGCAGATCCCAGGCGAACCGCGCCGCTCCCAACGGATCCCACGCGGGTGGACTCGCCTCGAAGTCGGCATCGAGTTCTCGACTGCTCTGGGTCTGCACGTCGCTCGACCCTCCGCTCCCTGAGGTGTGAGGAGCGTCAGCGCCCCTCTCTCCGCTCCCTGAGGTGTGAGGAGCGTTAGCGACGAGCCTCGAAGGGTCCTCTGACAGTTCGACGCCCGGCGCTGGGGTGGCCGGGTGTTCGGTGGCCGGATCCCCGCCGATCGCGGATGTGTCCGGTGCTTTGGTCATGGATACTCCTGGGGTCTGGGGGCCGTCCGTGGGGGTGACCGCGCCGGGGGCCGGGTGGCTCATCGCGCGCGGCACCCACCGTTCGAACTGCCCGGCCGCCGGTGGCGGGACGACGATGTCGGTGACCGCCGCGGTGTCGATGCTGGTACCGGCCGCTGGAGTCGGGGTCCGCAGGTACAGCAGGTACCAGCCGCCGAGCATCAGGATCGCGCCGACGAGCCCGCCCGAGCCCCAGGTGCGATTGGGGCCGAATGAGGTGACGATGACGATCGCGAGCACCACCAGCAGGATCACCTGCGGATTCCCCAGTCCGTGCATCGAGTTGTTCGACGCGGTGTGACCGGCCAGGGAGGAATCGACACGGAGCGCATCGGCCCGGGCGCGTCCGGCGCCCGGGAACGCGACCCAGGCCGCGAGATAGAGGATGAGTCCGCTGCCGCCGAAGAAGGCGGCCACCACGAACGCGACCTTCACCAGAGTCGGGTCGACGCGATACCGGGCGGCGATGCCGGTGCACACGCCGGCGATCGTCCGATCGTCGGGCCGATACGGACGGGTCGCCCACAGGCCCTGGATCTGCTGCTGGAACTCCTTGGTGTCCATGACGATCATCGTGCCGCCCGTCCGGCCCCGGACACATCGGGTGATCCCCTGAATTGTCCCCCGGAGAATCCCGAGGCCCGGGGCGGCGGAGCGGACACACCCTGAGATCGCGGCGCATGAACCGGGGTTGACCCCGATGTCGCGAAGCCGATCGCATGGGACGATCGAGGAGTGAGTCGAATGGAGGTCGAGCCGGTCCCGAAACTGGTGCGCCGCGACGGCGGCCGCGTCGTCGCCGGTGTCGCCGGCGGATTGGCCGATCATCTCGGGGTCGAGGTCTTCCGCGTGCGGATCGTCTTCGTGGTCCTGGCCGCGCTGGCCGGCGCCGGGGTCGCCGCCTACGGGCTGCTGTGGTTCTTCTGCCCGCAGGGCGACGACACCGCGTCACCGGCACCGGGAGAGCGTCGTCAATCCCTCGGTCTGGCGATGGTCGGGCTGGTGGCCATGGCCGTGGTGGGATTCGCGGCGTCGGGGACCCCGGCGGAATATCTCATCCCGTTCGTCTTCATCGCGTTGGGCGCCGCCCTCGTGTGGCGCGAGTTCGACACATCCCCCCGGGCACCCCGCACCCCACTGCGCACCTGGACGCGGTTGATCGGCGGGGTCGCCCTCGTCGTCGGTGGCCTCGTGGTCGTGGTGGTGGCCGGGGATCGCAGCTTCGGCGGTCTCAATTCCACGATCCTCGCGGTCGGGGCGACCCTGATCGGCGTCGTCCTGTTGACCGTGCCCCTGTGGATGCGGATGCTGCGCACCATCAACGAGGAGCGCTCGGCCCGGATTCGCAACGCCGAGCGCGAGGAGATCGCCTCGCATCTGCACGACTCGGTCCTGCAGACCCTGGCCCTGATCCAGAAGAAGGCGGGCCGCCCCGAAGAGGTGGCACGCCTGGCCCGGAGTCAGGAACGCGAGCTGCGGGCCTGGCTGTTCGGCGACCCGGCCACCGAACGCGGCTCGCTCGCGGCCGCACTCCGGAGTATCGGCGCCGAGGTCGAGGACGCCTACGGTATCGAGGTGGAGATCATCACCGTCGGCGATCTGCGTCCGGACAACACCCGGGACGCCAAACGCTGGTCGGCTCTCGTCGGGGCCACCCGCGAGGCGCTGGTCAACGCCGCCAAGCACTCCGGTGAACGCACGGTGGACGTGTACGGCGAGATCACCGACGACGAGGTCGAGGTGTATGTCCGTGACCGGGGAATCGGTTTCGACCCCGACGCCGTCGACGACGACCGCCAAGGCATCTCCCGGTCGATCCGCGCACGTGTGGAGAGGATGGGCGGCCGCGTGCGGATCACATCGACCCCCGGGCGCGGGACGAACGTGGGTCTGATGATGCCGCGTGGTGACGGGGGATCGGGATCGATCGACGAGAGAGCGGACGACACCCGACGCTCTGCCGAGGTGACCGTCGACGCGGTCGCCCCGACCGACAACAGGAAGGCACGATGACGCCGAGTTCCCCGAGTTCCGACCCGACCGGCCCCGGTCCGGTGACCGTCTATCTCGTCGACGACCATGCGGTCTTCCGCTCCGGGGTCCGTGCCGAATTGGCCGACGAACCGGGCCTACGCGTCGTCGGCGAGGCGGGCACCGTACCCGAGGCGATCGACGGGGTCGTCGCGGCGGCTCCCGATGTGGTCCTGCTCGACGTGCACATGCCGGCCGGCGGCGGGGTGGCGGTCCTGCGCGGAGTGCTCGATCGACTCGGATCGAACGGAACGGGTTCGAATGCAACCGGTTCGAATGCCACGGGTTCGACACCGCCGGTCTTCCTGGCCCTGAGTGTGTCGGACGCGGCCGAGGATGTCATCGCGACCATCCGGGCCGGTGCCCGCGGTTACGTGACCAAGACGATCGCGGGCCCGGAACTCGCCGACGCGGTCCGCCGGGTCGCCGACGGCGACGCGGTGTTCAGCCCACGTCTCGCGGGTTTCGTCCTCGACTCGTTCACCGGGAAGTCCGCGGCACCCGAACCGCCGCTCGACCCCGAACTCGACTCGCTGACCAGGCGCGAACTGGAGGTGTTGCGCCTGCTGGCGCGCGGGTACACCTATCGGGAGATCGCCGAGGAGCTGTTCATCTCGATCAAGACGGTCGAGACACATGCGTCGAACGTTTTGCGGAAGACCCAGCAGTCCAACCGCAATGCCCTCACCCGATGGGCGGCCACCCGTCACATCGGCTGACCGCAGCGGCGCCGGCTCAGCGCAACAGCGCGATCGCGAGTACGACGACGACCGCGAGCACGGCGAAGAACACGAAGATCGACACCGCCAGTGCCGTGCTCGACGTGCCCGGCGCCGGCGGACCGGGGTTCGGTTGCCGGGATCCGGATGAGTACTGCTGGGAGGCAGGCGGTCTCGGCGTCGACGAATGTGGTTGCGGCGTCGACATCAGGGTCGGGGACATGCCGCGACGTGTGTCCGGAAGGTCGCGGGAGCCGCGATCGGCGGACATCGTCGGGGCGTATGGGGGCAGGGTGGCACCGGCCGGACGATGCGAACCGGTCGTCGACGACCGGCCGCCGCGCTGTGACCAGGTCGGCGTGCCCGCTCCGGGCCGGGTGATGAGGCCGGTCAGGACCGCCTCGCGGGTGCCTCGGGAACCGGCCGCGAACGAGGTGAGCATGTCTCGTGCCTGACTCATCGTCGGGCGTTTGGTCGGGCTCGGTTCCAGGAGGCGCAGCAGGATCGGCTCGAGCTCGGCGGCATTCTGCATGGGATTGATGCGTGCGCGTGCGACCTTGTGCAGCAGCGCGATCGAGTTGTCGTCGACACCGAAGGGCGGCTGACCCTCCACCATCGTGTAGACGGTCGCGCCCAGCGAGTAGACGTCCGAGGCCTCCTGCGGATCGGCGCCGCGCGCGACCTCGGGTGCGAAATACGCAGGCGTTCCGGTGATCACGCCGGTCTGGGTGAGAGTGACATCGTCCTTCGCCCGCGAGATCCCGAAGTCGGTGATCTTGACCAGGCCGGTCTGCCGTCCGCCCTCGGCGATGAGGATGTTGCCGGGCTTGATGTCGCGGTGCACGATCCCCGCGGCGTGGGCCTCGACCATCGCATCGGCCACCTGGGCGCCGATCTGGGCGGCCTCGGCGGGCGCGAGAGTCTTTGTGGCGTGCAAGATCTGGGCCACACTGCGGGAGGGTAGGTATTCCATGACCAGCCAGGGCTCGCCCCGGTCGAGGGCGACATCGTGCATGGCGATCGCATTGCGGTGGGAGAGCTTTGCGGCGATCCGCCCCTCCCGCATGGCCCGCTTGCGCACGTTGTCGGCGGAGTCCTCGGTGAGGCCCTCGGTGGAGACGACCTGCTTGACGGCGACGTCACGGTCGAGGAGTTGGTCGCGGGCGAGCCACACGGTTCCCATGCCGCCGCCGCCGATGCGCGACTTCAGACGGTACCGGCCGGCCACCAGGTACTGGGGACCCGGCGCATGGTGGGTTCCGGCGGTCGTCGACATACGGAGATGATAGCGGCGAGGTCGACGCCGCGGGCACCGCACTTGACAGCCATCTCGTACGTATGTTCGACTCCCATCATGCGATGGTCGGATCAGGCGGTCGAGGTCGACGACGGGTCGCTCCCGGGGCTGAGCCGCTCGGGTCTGGTGCGGTCGGTGCGTACGCCCGATTTCGAGGGTGTCACATTCCACGAGGTACTGGCCAAGAGTGCGCTCAACCGCGTGCCGGAGGCCTCGCAGCTCCCGTTCCAGTTCACGGTCAACACCTTTCGTGGGTGCACGCATGCCTGCCGCTACTGTTTCGCCCGTCCGACGCACGAGTATCTCGACCTCGACGCGGGCACCGATTTCGACACCCAGGTCGTGGTGAAGCTCAACGTCGCGGCAGTGCTGCGCAAGGAGCTCAAGCGCCGGTCGTGGACCCGGGAGACGGTGGCGCTGGGCACCAACACGGACCCGTATCAGCGTGCCGAGGGGCGGTACCGACTCATGCCCGGCGTGATCTCCGCGCTCGCCGAGTCCCGGACGCCGTTCTCCATCCTGACCAAGGGCACCTTGATCCGTCGGGATCTTCCGCTGTTGCGTCAGGCTGCGGGGGAGGTCTCGGTCAGCGTCGGGATCTCGCTGGCGATCCTCGATCAGGACCTGCAGAAGAAGATCGAACCGGGGACGCCGTCGCCCCAGGCGCGGCTGTCGGTGATCCGCGATCTCGCCGACGCCGGCATCGCGCCGCACGTGATGGTGGCCCCCGTCATCCCGTACCTCACGGATTCGACCGCGCATCTCGACTCGTTGCTAGAGGCCCTCGCCGAGGCGGGCGCGTCGGGTGTGACCGCGTTCCCGATGCATCTGCGCTCCTCGACCAAGCCGTGGTTCCTCGAGTGGCTGGCGGGGGAGCATCCGGCGCTCATCCGCCGGTACCGGGGGCTCTACGGGCGTGGCGCCTATGTCACCCCGGAGTACTCCTCGTGGCTGCGTGACCGGATGAAGCCGCTCGTGCACCGGCATGGCCTGGCCGGTTCCGGCGGTCTCCGGCAATCGGGTCCCGACTCGCCGGCGACGGTGGCCGCGCCCGAGTTGCAGCACGCCCTCACCCTGTTCTGACCCGTGCCGTCCTGACCGCGCCCGCTGAGCTGGGCGGATTCGACGTGGATACGAAAATCCTATGCTGCGCAACGGCTTTCGGCTTCAGTTGACGCTTGTCGGTGGTTGGTTCTACTCTCGAACAATCGAAACAGTGTTCGAATGATCGGCGGACGAGGGGCCTCCCTCGGGATCGTTCGGGAACTGTGTCGAGAACCCTGATGGCGCGCACCTTCCCGGCTCGTCGAGAACTACTCATGTCGACTGGAGGGTGCCGGAATGGATGTCTCTGCTGGTGTGGCCGTGACCGATGCCGTGACCGATACGGCGGCCGGTGGCCGGGCCGACGAGCTGGCGGGTCTGCGCCGGCGGATGGCGGCCATGTCCGGTCGGCCCGACCAGCGGGTGGTCGAGGTCCGAGACCGGTCGGTGGGTGTCCTCCCCGTGCCGGAATCGTTGTCGGATATCTTGCCGCACAACGGCATTCCGCGAGGTTCGGTGGCCCGGCTCGACGGCGCCCGTTCGGTGCTGATCGCGATGATCGCTTCGGTGACCCGTGCGGGTGGACAGGTGGGGATCGTCGGGTTGCCCCGGTTGAGTCTGCTGCCCGCGGCGGAGATGGGCGCCGACCTGTCCCGCATCGCCACCATCCCCGATCCCGGTCCCGACCCGGTCGAGGTGGCAGCGGTGCTGCTCGACGGTATGGACCTGGTGATCCTGGACCTGGGGAGCGGCGGCGAGGGGGCCCGCCCGCGGAACGAGATGGTGACCCCCTCGCGTGCCCGGGTGGTCATGGGCCGCGTGCGCAAGCAGTCGTCGGTGCTGCTGGTGACCGGTGGTGCATGGCCGGGTGCGCAACTGGCCATCGAGGCCCGTGTCCTCACCTACCGGCACAGTCCGGTCCTGCCCGGCCGGTCTGCTCCCGCCTCCCGCGCGGCCGGTCTCGACTCCGCACGCAGCGGCTACGGCCGCATCGGCGGGATGCGGCTGCAGGTCACGGTGTCGGGTCGCGGCCGGCAATCCGAGAGCACCGAGGTCGAACTCCGGGCGACGGGCCACGGTGCCGATCGCACGGTCGAGATGGTCGCGGCGACGACCGTCTCCCCGGTGCTCGCGGTGGCGAACTGATGCCCTCCGGAGAGCCGGGGTCCCGGCGTATCCTCGCGCTCTGGTGCCCGGACTGGCCGGCGATGGCCGCGGCGGCCGAGGCGGATCTGCCCCCGCTGCATCCGGTCGCGGTGCTGTCGGCGAATCGGGTGGTGGCCTGTTCGGCCTCGGCACGGGCCGCCGGTGTGCGGCGGGGAATGCGGAAGCGACAGGCGCAGGCGGCGTGCACGGAGATGACCGTGGTCGCCGCCGACGAGAACCGGGACGGACGGCTGTTCGAACCGGTGGTCGCCGCGGTCGCCGAGGTGATCCCCGCCCTCGAAGTGCTCCGGCCGGGTCTCCTGGTGATCGCCGGCGACCGTGCCGCCCGCTACTTCGGCGGGATGGAGGCCCTCGCGGAGGAGCTCGTCGACGTGGTGTCGGCGTGCGGCATCGAGTCGCAGGTCGGCATCGCCGACGAGATCTTCACCGCCGTCCTCGCCGCCCGGCACGGACATCAGGTGGAGCCCGGGGGTGACCGGGAGTACCTCGCCGGCCGCCCCGTCGCCGACCTCGCCGTCGAACCCAGCATGAGCGATCCGTCCCGTGCCGATCTCGTGGAGTTGCTGCGCCGGCTGGGGATCGGCACGATCGGCGCCTTCGCCGACATGTCCGTCACCGACGTCGCCACCCGGTTCGCCCGGGATGCGGTCGTCGCGCACCGGCTGGCCAATGCGGTGCCGGGGCGTGTCCCGTCGTCACGTGGTGTGCCGGCCGAACTCGACGTCGACCACACCTGCGACCCGCCGGTCGACCGCATCGACGTCGCGGCGTTCATCGGTCGCACCCTCGCCGACGTGCTGCACCGACGCCTGCGTGATGCCGCGGTGGCCTGCACGCGACTCACCATCATCGCGACCACCGAACGCGGACAACAGCATTCGCGGACCTGGCGATGTGCCCAACCGCTGACGCCGGAGACAACCGCGGATCGTATCCGATGGCAACTCGAGGGGTGGCTGACCGGCGCGGCGCGGCCCACCTCCCCGCGGGTCGAGCCGCGCGCAGCGAGGAGCAGTGCCCGACCCGACTCGCCGATCGTCCGGCTGCGGCTCGAACCGGTCGAGGTCGTCGAGGCCGGGGCCCTGCACTATCAGCTCACCGACGATCTCTCCCGTGGCGGGCTGGCCGGTGAACCGGATGTGGAGGAGCGCGCCCGGCGTTCGCTGGTGCGGATACAGGGGCTGCTGGGCGGGGATGCGGTCCGTATTCCCGTGCTGAGCGGTGGTCGTGGACCCGCCGAACGGATCACCATGGTCTCACTGGGCGACGAGCCGGTGCCGCGCCGGGATCCGTCGGCGCCATGGCCCGGACGCCTGCCACAACCCAGCCCGACGGTGCTGGTGGAGACCGCGATCCACGTGCTCGACGCCGTCGGGCAACCGGTGAAGGTGACCGATCGCGGGGCCTTCACCGCCGAACCGGTGACCGTCGCGCTGGCCTCGTCCCGGGCGCGCCGGTCGAGTTGGGGTCTGTGCTGGTGGGCCGGGCCGTGGCCGGTCGGAGGCGCCGACCGGCCCGCCGGGGCCTCGGTGCCGACCGGAGCCGCCGAGACCGGACTGACCGCGCGGGCGCAGGTGCTGCTCGACGATTCGCGCGCCCTGCTGCTGTGCTACCGCGCCGGGGAGTGGATCGTCGAAGGTGTCTACGAGTGACTGCGTCCCGCGGAGTGGCCTTCGGGAAGAAACGCCGCGACCGAAAGCGTGCGCGTTCGCCTCGAAGATGCCACTCTCGACGCATGGCACGTACCTGGTTGTCGGTCACCGTGGAATTGCTCGGTGGTCGTGGAATCGATTTGTGGCCCTGGCCCGGAAGGGTTTTCGCGGTCGGGCCGGCGCACACGTTCAAGGATCTGGCGACCGCCATCGATGACGCGTTCGCTCGATGGGATCGTTCCCATCTGTCACTGTTCACCCTGGACGACGGCCGGGTCGTCGCCGACGCCGCGCTCGGTTCCGACCTGGCCGGTGGTATCGGCGGCCCGATCTCCGAGCCCGTGGACATCGCCACGGCCAAGGTCGCCGCGTTCGCAGCGACCGGCTCCGAGTTCCAGTACACCTTCGATCTCGGCGACGGGTGGACCCATCGGTGCGTCGTGGGGGATCTGAAGGTCGACCCGGTGGACGTGTTGGGCATCAAGCCGAAAGCGCCGTTGCCGTACTTCGGGTGGGGTGACATCCCGGATCAGTACGGTCGACGGACGGCCGATGGGGACGACGACACGCCACCACGCCCCACCGTTCCTCATCCGATGCTCGTCGGACAGTGGCCCGCGCAGAAGGAGATACGTGAACTCGATCTGGGCGAGGTACGCGGGTCGATCGCGTCGTCGGATGCCGATCGTTTCCTGGATGCCGTCATCGGATGCGATCTGCACGACGCACTCCAGCAGGTCGGCCCCGGGGTACCGATGGCACTGCAGAAGCGCCGCGAGCGAGCCGAACCGGTGGCCGTGTCGATCGTCGAACAACTCAACCGACGGGGAGAGGCCGGCGACGCCGAACTCGCCGAGGAACTGCTCGCGAGCCTGCGCGGGGAACCCGCGCCGGGACGGCCGATCGCGGTGGATCTCGAGATGCTCAGCGACGAGATGGAGGGTGATCCGAACCGGTCAACCGGCGGACTCATCGACCTGAGCACCGGCTTCGTGTACAACGACGAGATGCTCGACCCGGGCGTGCTCGATGAGGAGATCGACGTCGAGGAGGACCCGGACCGCTGGCTGCGCTTCGACTGCATCGGTTCGCGCGACAGCTGGCGGGACATGGCCGATTTCGCCACGCGCACCACTGATCCCGACCTGCGAAACCGTCTGGAGCGCGCGATAGAGGGACGAGGTGCGTTCCGCAGGTTCCGGGACGTCGTCCACGAAGCGGGTGTGAGTCAGCAGTGGTACGCGTTCTCCACCGACCGCAAGTTCGGACGGGCACGCAAATTCCTGGTCCGGCAAGGAATCCGACCCGTCTGACTCAGCTGTTGCGCCCCCGCGCGATGACCGGCCACCGGCTGTCCGAGCCGTCGGTCGCCACCAGTTCGTCGACGAGATTGACCGCGGTGCAGACGTGGTTGGGCACCGCCCGGATCACGTCGCCCAACCGGGGGGCCGACGTCGATTCCGCCGGGAACTCCACCACCGCATGATGTTCGGACAACTGCACGACGCGGGCGTCGGGGTGATCGAGGAGGCGTCCGTGGCCGGTCGCCCAGGCGGCTCGGTCGGCGCCGAGGATCTTGCTGCCCGCGTCGACGACGATCCGTCCGGGTTCGCTCCGTACCACGGTCGCCACCGCAGTCAGTGCGACGTCGTCGAATCCGCAGGTGCCGATCTCGACCTGCTGGGCGTCGTTGAGGGGATACACGCCCGGACGGATCTCGGTGAGCACGCCCGCATACGCGGGGTCGCCGACGAATTCGACGGTGGGTGTGGACCCGCCGCTACGCACCCGCGGATCGATGCCCTGCGCTCGGAGACTCTCCGCCGCCGTACGCAGTGCCGCCACCTCCTGTTCCGCGGCCCGCCGGCGGGTGTCGCCGACGCCGTAGCCGTGGCCGGGAAAGGTGAAGACGCCGACGACGTCGAGCCCCGCTGACACGCCCGCCACCGCAACGCCTCCGGCGTCCCCTGGCACGGCCCCGGTGCGGTGTTGTCCGGAGTCGACCTCGACGAGCGCCTCGATCCGCTGCCCGCCGAGCAGCGCCCCGAGATGCCGTGCGCCCTCCGCCGAGTCGACACCCACCCGTAGCGACACCCGGTCTGCAAGGGCGCGCAACCGGGCGGCTTTCGCCGGGGTCGGCCAGATGGGATAGGCGATGAAGATGTCGGTGCACGAGGTGATGTCGGCGGCGTCGGCGAAGGCCTCGGCCTCGCCGATGGTGGCCACCGCCAGCCCCGTGGCACCGGAATGGATCTGCATCCGCGCGATCTCGGCGCATTTGTGGGTCTTCGCATGCGGCCGGAAGTCGACGCCCGCCGATCGCGCGCGGTCGGCGAGCACCGCGAGGTTGCGCGTCATGCGGTCGACGTCGACCTCGAGATACGGGGTGTCGATCACGCGTCCCGCCCGCCGGCGTCACGATCCGAACGGCCCAGCGCCGCCGCCGATTCGCCGAAGACCAGGTACTCCTGGTGCAGGATGCGAGTGGTCAGTCCGGGGGTGACGCGGTGCCCGATCTCGACGACGAGCCCGACCAGCGAGTCGACGCGCTTGGGTCGATCGATGATCGCGTGCAGCACGCGCGCCGCGGCCCGGTCGACGTTCCAGGTCCCGGGCTGGTTGTCGTAGGCCTCGGTGGGCGCGATCATCCGCGTCTTCACGAGGGGGAGACGGACATTGGAGAAGGTCACGTGGTCGGAAACCGTCTCGGTACCGGTGACGTCGCTGAAGGCCTCCAAGGCGGCCTTCGACGCCGCGTAGGCACCGAACCGCGGGCCACGCGACTGCACCGCGATCGAGGTCACGTTCACCACATGACCCGCCTGCCGGGCGATCATGTGCGGCAGCAGTCCGAGGACGAGGTTCACCGCGCCGAAGTAGTTGACCGCCATCACCCGGTGGTAGTCGTGAGACCGATCCACCGAGTTGACCGTGGCACGACGGATCGACCGGCCGGCATTGTTGACCAGGACGTCCACGTGACCGTGCGCGGCCAGCACGGTCTTGACGAGCGCATGGACCGATTCCTCGTCGGTGATGTCGCACTGGTATGCGGTCACCTGACCGGGCGGGATGCCCTTCTTGCTCGTCGTCGAGTTCAACTCCTCGGTCGCCGACTCGAGTTCGTCGGCGTTGCGGGCGACGATGAGGACGTTGGCCCCGCGTGCGACACACATCCGTGCGGTGGCCTTGCCGATTCCGCTCGACCCGCCGGTGATCAGGACGTTCTTGCCGACGAGCGGCCCGCGCGGATCGGTGCGCCGGTTGCGCGACCGGTCGAGGTGTCGTGACCAGTAGGTCCACAGGCGCGGGGCGTAGTCGGCGAAGGCGGGCACGGTGATGCCGAGGTCACCCAGGACCGCCACGGTGGTGTCGGCGCGGAAGTCGACCGGCAGCGTCACCGCGTCGAGTACTGCCCCGGGGATGCCCTGCTGAGCGGCGACGAGGTTGCGTCCGACGCGCGCGACCCCCATGCCGGACAACGTCATCACCGGTTCCACCGCAGCCCGTGGGATGGCGTCGAACCCCTTCGGCGCGTTGAACGCCGGTGCCAGCGCGTTGTACATCTCGGTGGTGGTGAGCGACTTCGGGTCGCTGAGATGGAACACCAGTCCGCTGCGCGTGGGGTTCACGCCGAGGAGGGCGACCATCGCGGCGGCGACGTAGTCGACCGGCACGATGTTGAGCGTCCCGAGATCGGGCATCGGCAGTCGCAGCATGGAGGGCAGTCGGCCGAGCGTCGCGAGGTGGCCGAAGAAGTAGTAGGGACCGTCGATCTTGTCCATCTCGCCGGTGCGCGAGTCGCCGACCACGATCGACGGCCGGTATATGCGCCAGCGGAGTCCCTCACGTTCGCGCACAACGCGTTCGGCCTCGAACTTGGTGCGATGGTAGGGAGTCGGAAAGCCCTGTCCGACTTCGAAGTCCATTTCGGTGAAACGCCCGCGGTGATCACCGGCCACGGCGATCGAGGAGACGTGGTGGAACAGCGCATCGTGCGCGATCGCGAAGTCGGCGGCGCGCGAGGTCCCGGCGACGTTGGCGGCGCGCTGTGATTCCGCGTCGGCGGCCATGTCGTAGATCGCCGCGAGGTGGATGACGTGATCGATCGCGGGGACGGTGTCCGGTGCGATACCGAGTCCGGGTGCGGTCAGGTCGCCGACCACGGGGGTGACGCGGTCGCCCGCGTCGAGGTCGTCGAGCATGGCGACGAACGCGGAGCGCGAGGTCTCACGTACCAGTGCGTGGATGGTGGCGTCGGGAGCGACGGTCAGGAGGCGTTCGAGTACGCGTCGCCCGATGAACCCGCTGCCCCCGGTGATGAAGTAGCTCGTCATGGATGAGATCCCATCAGATGGGCGGGCCGACGGCCCGCTGGCTGTCCACGGCCCGCGGGCCGCGGATCTGTCTGGTACTCAGGGTGACACTAACTTGCGGTGATGGCAACGACTACGCGCGCGGCGTCGCGCGCCCGAATGCGTCGACCGTGCGCCTCAAGTCTTCGATTGTGCGCCCCGAGGGCCTGACCAGGCCGACTTCCGCAACAGGCGGGCGCCGTTGAGGGCGACGAGCACGGTCGAACCCTCGTGCCCGGCCACGGCCAGGGGAAGTGGCAGGGTGCCGATGAGATCCCAGGTCACGAGGGTGAGGATCACGGTGGCGGCGATGCACAGATTGGCGATGACGTAACGGCGGGCGAGGCGGGACAGCCGTATCAGTGCGGGGACCGCGGTGAGGTCGTCACGCACGATGATCGCGTCGGCGGTCTGGACCGCGAGGTCCGCACCGCGACGACCCATCGCGATGCCGGTCCCCGCCGCCATGAGTGCCGGTGCGTCGTTGATGCCGTCGCCGACCACGAGCACGTGTCCCTCGATCTCGCCGACGATCCGGACCTTGTCCTCCGGCAGCAGGTCGGCGTGTACCTCGCGGATTCCGGTCCGGTCGGCGACGTCCGCGGCGACCGATGGCCGGTCGCCGGTCAGCAGCAGGACCGAACCCGACGTGACGTCGCCGATCAGCCGCACCGCCTCGGCGGCGTCGTCCCGCAGGCGATCGACGAGTTCGATCCGGCCGATCTCCCGTCCGTCGACGAGAACGCCGACCATCGTCCCGGTCGAACCGGCGACGGTGCGCTCGACGGTGACGCGGCGCCCGCCGACCGCACCCGTCACCCCGCGCCCGGGAAGTGCCCGGAAATTGTCCACTGCCCCGACGCGCAGTCCGCGGTCGGCGGCGGCGGTCACGATCGCGCGACCGAGGGGATGCTCACTGGGGTACTCGACCGCGGCGGCCAGCGCCAACACCTGGAACGGGTCGTGACCGTCGAACGCCGTCACGTCGACGACCTGCGGGCGTCCCTCGGTGAGGGTGCCGGTCTTGTCGAACGCGACGACCGAGGTCCGTCCCACCGACTCCATCACCGCGGCGGACTTGACCAGGACGCCGTGCCGACCGGCATTGGCGATCGACGCGAGCAGCGGCGGCATCGTCGACAGGACGACGGCGCAAGGCGAGGCGACGATCATGAACACGATGGCACGAAGCAGCGCCTCGTCGAATGTGTTGCCGAACAACATCATCGGGACGCCCAGCACCAGGAGGGTGGCGACGACGACGATGACGGAGTACGTCTGCTCGACCTTCTCGATGAAGAGCTGGGTCGGCGCCTTCGTCTCGGATGCCTCGGCGACGAGCGTCGCGATGCGGGCGATCACCGACTCCGACGCCGGACGGGCGACCTCGACGATCAGCGCGCCGGTGCCATTGACGGTGCCGGACAGCACGTCGTCGCCCGCCGCCCGCACGATCGGGACCGACTCGCCGGTCACGGCCTGCTGGTCGACCTCGCTGCGGCCGTCGACGACGACGCCGTCGGCGCCCACCCGTTCGCCCGGACGGACGAGGATGCGCTGGCCGACTTCGAGTTCGCGGCAGTCGATCTCGCGTGTCGTGCCGTCGGGCGCATACAGGGTGGCCCGTTCGGGGGCCAGTCCGAGCAGGGCGGTCACCGAATCGGCGGTGCGCTGGGTGACGACGACCTCCAGCGCGCCCGAGGTCGCGAAGATCACGATCAGCAGCGCGCCGTCGAAGACCTGCCCGATCGACGCGGCGGCGACGGCGGCGACGATCATCAGCAGATCGACGTCGAGTCGTCGTTCCCGCAGTTCCTGCAGGCCCGATCGGGTCGGTTCCCATCCGCCGGCCAGATAGCACGCGAGATATGCGGTCCACCAGGACCATTCGGGCGCCTGGCAGATCTGGAGCAGCCAACCCGCGAGGAACAGTGCCAGCGCGAGGCCCGCCCAGCGCACCTCGGGTAGCCGAAGTCCGGTCCGGACGATCGACGGCGGGGTGCTCCCGCGGTCTGCTCCCGTAAGCGTCGAGTCGCGGGCCGTTCGTTCCGTCGTCTCCGCCGTACCCATCGTGTCTCCCATCTGTCGTCGGCCCTTCTGCTGGTTGAGCCGGCACCGAGCGCGAGCGAGGCGCCGAGTCGAAGCCACTTGCCGGCAGCCGCCCTCCTGCTGGTTGAGCCGGCACCGAGCGCGAGCGAGGCGCCGAGTCGAAGCCAATTGCCGACAGCCGCCCTCCTGCTGGTTGAGCCGGCACCGAGCGCGAGCGAGGCGCCGAGTCGAAGCCACTCGCCGACAACCACCTCTCAGACAGTAACAGTTCATATGAAGAGGTTTTCATGTGAGGTCCGGCCGGTAGCATCCGCTGCATGGGACACGGCATCGATGAAGGGATGCGGCCGGCTGCGCGGCTCGATCCGGAATCGGCCGTGCACGTCGCCACCACTCTGCAGGCGCTGGCGACCCCGAGCCGGCTGCTCATCCTCACCAAGTTGCGGTCCGGACCGCGTTCGGTGACCGATCTCGCCGACGCCGTCGGCATGGAGCAGTCCGCGGTCTCCCATCAGCTCCGGTTGCTCCGCAACCTCGGGCTGGTCACCGGCACCCGGTCGGGTCGGTCGATCAGTTACAGCCTCTATGACAGCCATGTCGCCCAGCTGCTCGACGAGGCGGTCTACCACAGCGAACACTTGCGGCTCGGGCTCGCCGAGCGTCCGCAATCGGCGGGTTGATCCGACGTCACCGAAAGGCATCGCATGACCAGTGACCACACGGCCACGTCGGGAGAACCGCTTCTGCTGATCGAGCAATCCGGACGGGTGCGGACGTTGGTCCTCAACCGTCCGGAGGTCCGGAATGCGCTCAGCTCCGGCCTGATCGAGGCTCTCCGTACCGAATTGGAGAACGCGGACCGGGCCGATGACGTCGACGTCGTCATCCTCACCGGCGCGGGCTCGGCATTCTGCGCCGGCCTGGACCTGGCCGAGTTGGGCTCGTCGACCGAGAGCGCTCGACTGCTCGATCATGCGGACGTACCTGTCGGGCATCCGTGGCGCCCCATCTCGAAGCCGATCATCGGCGCCGTCAACGGTGTCGCCGCCACCGGTGGTCTGGAGTTCGCCCTCGCGTGCGATGTCCTGATCGCGTCCGAACGGGCCCGCTTCGTCGACACCCACTCGCGGGTCGGGGTGTTGCCGGGCTGGGGTCTGACGTCCCGATTGCCGGAAGCGGTCGGCCGGGGTTTCGCGCGCCGCATGAGTTTGTCCGGGGAGTTCGTCGATGCTCAGACGGCGCTGCGGGTCGGTTTGGTGACCGAGGTGGTGGCCCACGATCAGCTGATGGCCGCGGCGATGGAACTCGCGGTGTCCATGGCCGGGAGTGACCAGCTCGCGGTGCGGACCATGCTCGACTCGTATCGACGTGCCGAGCAGCATCTCGTCGGCCCAGCGCTCGACGTGGAGAACGACATGTCGGTCGAGTGGATGGCAGGTTTCGACCCCGCTCGGGTGGCCGATCGTCGGTCCGGCATTGTCGAGCGGGGCCGGGCCAACAGCTGAGTCCTCCCCGGCTGTTGCATCGAACTTGTGTTCGATAAGCTTGGCGGGTGGGCTGGGATCAAGGACCACCGACGTGGTCGGAGATGGAACGGGTGCTCGCCGGCCGAGCGCCCGGCAGTGCCGACCGGCCCGGCACCGAGTTCGGTCCCGACCTCAGCGAATGGGCGCCGTTCCCCGGGGATGGCGGCGACAGTCCGGCCTGGTCGCGCAAACGCGGCGCCTATCAGGCCGAGGACATCGCGCGCGGCTCGTCGGCGGTGCCCTACGCCGAACTGCACGCCCACAGTTCGTACAGCTTCCTCGATGGTGCGTCGATGCCGGAGGAGCTGGTGGAGGAGGCGCAACGGCTCGGACTCCGCGCACTGGCCGTCACCGATCACGACGGGTTCTACGGCATCGTGCGCTTCGCCGAGGCGGCCCGTGAGTTCGGCATGCCGACCGTCTTCGGTGCTGAGCTGTCACTGGAACCCGACATCGCGCGGACGGGTCAGAACGATCCACCGGGCGAGCATCTGCTGGTCCTCGCCCGGGACGGTGAGGGCTACCGCCGTCTGTCACGGACCATCGCCGAGGCGCACATGGTCGCAGGGGAGAAGGGTCTGCTCCGCTACGACCGCGAAGCGCTCGCCGCGGCCGGCGGCGGGCACTGGCTCATCCTCACCGGATGCCGGAAGGGTGCCCTCCGACGCGCCCTCGACCGCGGCGGCGTCCCGGCCGCCGAGCAGGCGCTGCGAGAACTGATCGAGACCTACGGCCACGACAACATCGTCGTCGAGCTGACCGCGCAGGGCATGGCCGACGACGACGAACGCAACGCGGTGCTCGCCGGCCTCGCCGCCGGGGCGGGCGTGCCGACCGTGGCCACCACCGGCGCCCACTTCGCCGCGCCCCGGCGCCGACGGCTGGCGATGGCGATGGCCGCCGTCCGGGCCCGCACCGACATCGACACCATCTCCGGGTGGATGCCCGGCGTCGCCGGATCACATCTGCGCAGCGGCGACGAGATGGCGCGGCTGCTGCCCGCACATCCCGATGCCATCGACAACGCGGTGGGCATCGCCGCGGACTGCGCATTCCACCTGGGCCTCATCGCACCGCAGTTGCCACCCTTCGACGTCCCCGACGGGTACACCGAGGCGAGTTGGTTGCGCGAACTCACCATGACCCGGGCACGCCGCCGGTACGGCACCCCCGCCGAACATCCGCAGGCCTACCGGCAGATCGAGCACGAGCTCGCCATCATCGAGACGCTCACGTTCCCCGGCTACTTCCTGGTGGTCGCCGACATCGTCGACTACTGCAAGGCCAACGACATCCTGTGCCAGGGCCGGGGGAGTGCGGCCAACTCGGCCGTCTGTTACGCCCTCGGGATCACCAACGTCGACCCGGTCGCCAACACGCTGCTCTTCGAACGGTTCCTGGCCCCCGAGCGCGACGGCCCGCCCGACATCGACATCGACATCGAGTCCGACCGACGCGAGGAGGCCATCCAGTACGTCTACCGCCGCTACACCCGGGAGCGCAGCGCGCAGGTCGCCAACGTCATCACCTACCGGGGGAAGTCGGCGATCCGGGACATGGCCCGGGCGCTCGGGTACGCGCCCGGCCAGCAGGACGCCTGGGCCAAGATGCCCGACACCGCTCCCGCCGACGTCGCCGAACTCGCCGGTGAGATCCTCGGAATGCCAAGGCATCTGGGTATCCACTCCGGCGGCATGGTGATCTGCGACCGGCCGATCGCCGATGTCTGCCCCACGGAGTGGGCGCGGATGGAGAACCGCAGCGTGCTGCAGTGGGACAAGGACGACTGCGCCGCCATCGGGCTGGTCAAATTCGACATGCTGGGTCTCGGCATGCTCTCCGCGCTGCACTATGCGATCGACCTGGTCGCCGAACACAAGGGGATAGACGTCGACCTCGCCACCCTCGACCTCGCTGAACCCGCTGTGTACGAGATGCTCTGTCGCGCCGACTCGGTCGGCGTGTTCCAGGTGGAGTCCCGTGCGCAGATGGCCACCCTCCCGCGGCTGAAACCGCGCTGCTTCTACGATCTCGTCGTCGAGGTGGCCCTGATCCGGCCCGGCCCCATCCAGGGCGGCTCGGTGCATCCGTTCATCAAACGGCGCAACGGGGAAGAGCCGGTGACGGTCGAGCATCCGTCGATGAGCAGGGCGCTCGAACGCACCCTGGGGGTGCCGCTGTTCCAGGAGCAGCTGATGCAGTTGGCCGTCGACGTGGCCGGATTCGACGCCTCCGAGGCCGACCAGTTGCGCCGGGCGATGGGTTCCAAACGGTCGCCGGAGAAGATGGAACGCCTGCGGCAACGTTTCTACGAGGGCATGGAGAACCTGCACGGCATCACCGGGGACACCGCCGACCGCATCTTCGAGAAGATGGCCGCGTTCGCCAATTTCGGCTTCCCGGAGAGTCATTCGCAGAGCTTCGCGTCGCTGGTGTTCTATTCGTCGTGGTTCAAGCTGCATCACCCGGCGGCGTTCTGCGCCGCGCTGCTACGGGCGCAACCGATGGGTTTCTACTCACCGCAGACCCTGGTGGCCGACGCCCGACGGCACGGTGTCGCGGTCCATCGCCCCGACATCAATGCCTCACTCGCGCACGCCACCCTGGAGAACGAGGGTCTCGATGTCCGGTTGGGTCTCGACGGGGTGCGCGGCGTCGGGGAGGAGGCGGCGCAGCGCATCGTCGACCGTCGGTCCGACGGTCCCTACCTCGACATCACCGATCTCTCCCGGCGCGCCCGGTTGACGACCAAGGAACTCGAGGGGCTCGCCGGCGCCGGCGCCTTCGACGGGTTCGGCCTCAGCCGGCGTCAGGCCCTGTGGGAGGCCGGGGCCGCCGCGACGGTGCGCGACGATCAGCTGGCCCTGGAATCGGCGCAGGCGACCCCCACGCTTCCGGGTCTCTCCGACGTCGAGCTGGCGGCCACCGACGCCTGGGCCACCGGGATCACCCCCACGTCGTATCCGACGCAGTTCCTGCGTCCCCGGCTCGACGCGATGGGTGTGCTGGCCGCTGATCGCCTGCTGTCGGTGCCCGACGGTTCGCGCGTGTTGGTCGGTGGCGCGGTGACCCATCGGCAGCGTCCCGCCACCGCGTCCGGGGTGACCTTCATCAACCTCGAGGACGAGACCGGGATGGTCAACGTGGTGTGTTCGGTCGGTTTGTGGGCGCGGTACCGTGTACTCGCTCAGACGGCACCCGCTCTGCTGATCCGCGGCCGGGTGCAGAACGCCGAAGGCGCTGTGACCGTCGTCGCAGATCGACTGCAGCGCATGGATCTTCGGGTGGGGAGCAGATCCCGGGACTGGCAGTAGTCCTCCGGCGGACGCGCCGGGATGTCCGAGCCGGATCGGTGTTCACGAAGAACAGGAAGAGTCATGCCGCAACAGGTCGTGGTGACCGTCAAACCGAAGAGCAGCAAGGGCCCGTTGGTCGAGACGGGTCCCGGCGGCGCGATCACCGTCTACGTCCGCGAGCCGGCCACCGATGGCCGGGCGAACAAGGCCGTCTCCGAACTGCTCGCCGCCCACCTCGGGGTCCCGAAGAGCAAGATCGCGCTCATCGGCGGTGCCACGGCACGCACCAAGCGCTACCGCGTCGGCTGATCAGACCGCGCCGGCGAAACCGTGCTGCCGCCACGCCTCGTAGACGACGATGCTCGCGGCGTTGGCGAGGTTGTGGGAACGACGTCCGGCGAGCATCGGGATGCGGACGCGGTCGGTCACCTCGGGTTCGTCGAGGACCTCCGCCGGTAGCCCGGTCGGCTCGGGGCCGAACAGCAACACGTCGCCCGGCTGGTAGTCGACGTCGGTGTGGTAGCGCTCGGCATGGGCGGTGAACGCGAAGACCCGTTCCGGCTTCAGCGTCGTCCAGGCGGTCACCAGGTTCGGATGCACGGTGACATTGGCCATCTCGTGGTAGTCGAGTCCCGCGCGCTTCACCTGTGCGTCGGACATCGAGAACCCCAGCGGTTCGATGAGGTGCAGTTCGCACCCTGTGTTGGCGGCCAGCCGGATCGCGTTGCCGGTGTTCGGCGGGATGCACGGCTGGTAGAACATGATTCGGAACATGATGGTGCCAGCGTAGTCGGTGACGACCGTCGCAGATGCGCGCGATCGCGCCGGTCACACGGCGAGCGCGGTGTTGGCCCCGCAAAGCACGATGCACAGCGTCGAATCGGGTTGCGGCCGAACAGCTCCCGAGACCACACCGGCGACCGCGGTGGCGGTGCCGTGTTCGACGAGGATGCGGTGGGTGTCCCAGAGCATCCGTCGCGCCGCGATGATCTGCTCGTCGGTCACCAGGACGCTGCCGACCGCCGGGTTCCCGGCGACGGCGTTCCAGCAGAGCTGGCCGACGCTGGTGGCGCCGAGCGAGTCCGCGGCGATGCTCTCGAGCTCGACGGGTACGGGAGCTCTCGCGGCGAGGGCCTGATGCAGACACGACGCACCGAGTGGTTCGACGCCGACGATGCGGTCGCCCGGGCGCAGCGTCGCCGTGAGGCCCGCCAGCAGGCCGCCACCACCGACACAGACAACCGTGGTGAGCGATCCGGGCACGTCGTCGGTGATCTCGAGACCGATGGTGCCGGCGCCCGCGACGACATCGGGAAGATCGTAGGCGTGCAGCGCGAGCGCGCCGGTCTGCTCCGCCAGCGCGACGGCGGCGTCGGCGGCCTCGGAATAACGCCGTCCGATGAGGTGGACGCGCGCTCCCGCGGCGCGCAGCGCGTCGATCTTGACCGGCGGCGCGGTCTCGGGGATCACCACGGTGACCGGCACGCCGACGATCCGCGCGGCGATCGTCGCGCCGATCGCGGCGTTGCCGCCGGAGGCGACGAGCACGCCGGCGTCGGTCAGCAACCCCTGGTCACGGGCGTGCAGCGTGGCCCACAGACTGCCGCGCGGTTTGAAGCACCCGCCGAGCTGGGTGTACTCGAGTTTGAGAACCACCTCGACCGGCCCGTCGACGGTGCCGATGGTCGTGCGCAGCGCCGGGGTGCGACGGAGGTGGGGTGCGATCGCCGCGCGGGCGAGGTCGACGTCGCTGCGCACCACGGTCACCGTTCCGACAGTAGCGCCGTGGAAGAATGTCGGCGTGACCGCGATACGACTCGATGGCAAGACCACACGCGACGAGATCTTCGCTGATCTGGCCGAGCGGGTGGAGAAGCTCAGGCTGGCGGGTATCACGCCGGGTCTGGGTACCGTTCTGGTCGGCGACGATCCGGGTTCGCACTCCTATGTCAAGGGAAAGCACGCTGATTGCGCCCAGATCGGCGTTGCCTCCATCCGCAAGGACCTGCCGGCCGATGCCACCACCGACCAGCTCAACGCGGCGATCGACGAGCTCAACGCCGATCCGGCCTGCACGGGCTACATCGTGCAGCTGCCGCTGCCCAGGCATCTCGACGAGAACGCCGCCCTCGAGCGGATCGACCCGCTGAAAGACGCCGACGGACTCCACCCGATCAACCTCGGGCGGTTGGTGCTGGGCAAGGAGTCGACGCTGCCCTGCACCCCGCGCGGGGTCATCCACCTCCTGCGACGCTACGACGTCCCGCTGGCCGGCGCCCGGGTCACGGTGGTCGGGCGCGGGGTCACCATCGGCCGGCCCATCGGGCTGCTCCTGACCCGCCGGAGCGAGAACGCGACGGTCACCCTGTGCCATACCGGTACCACCGACCTGGCGTCGGAGATCGAGCGCGCCGACATCGTGATCGCCGCGGCCGGCGTGCCGCACCTCATCACCGCGGACATGGTGAAGCCCGGCGCCGCGGTGGTCGACGTGGGCGTCAGCCGTACGGACGAGGGTCGTCTCGCCGGCGACGTTCATCCCGATGTCTGGGGGGTCGCGGGCCACGTCTCGCCGAACCCCGGTGGTGTGGGTCCGCTGACGCGGGCGTTCCTGCTGGTCAATGTGGTCGAACGCGCTGAGCAGATGCTCGCCTCGGGGAGTGGCAGCGACGCGTGACCCGAGAGGAGCACCAGAGTGAGTCCGCTCACTCCGAGTCGCCCGGCACCGCGGACGCCCGTCCCGGACACCGGGGGCGTCGTGCCGCCGACTCCTCCCGGTTGCGGGCGGTGCTCGTCCAGCTCCCGTACCTGCTGGTGATGTTGGGTGTGCTGGCCGCCGCGCTGCTCGTGATGTTCGATCGCTGGCGGCGTGGGTCCTTCGTCTTCGGGGCGGCTCTGCTCGTCGGAGCCGTACTCCGTGCCTTCATCCCCTCGTCGCAGGCAGGCCTGTTGCAGGTCAGGGGCAAATCGTTCGACGTGACGGCGATGGCCACGGTCGGCGGCGTGATGCTGTGGCTGGCGGCGTCGATCGACTCTTTGGGCACGGATTGATTACAATAGAGACCTGAGCGTGACCTGGCGGACCAGTCATGCGCTCAACCAGGCAATTTTCCGCTGCTCTGCGCAGACACACCGACCGCTGGAGTTTGTATCACCGCATCACCAACCGACGGCACCGTGAATGAAGTGACGTCCATGGGCGTGTCAGCAGGGGCTGGCATGATCCACTACGTCCTCTTGACGCGTGACGATCTCGGTCGCAGTGTGGTCGATTCCCGCGTCATCGACGTGGATCCCACCGACGGCCTCGACTCCGCCGGCCGGGTCAACGCCGGGATCGACGTGATGCTCACCGCCGCCCGCGAGACCGGGACGCGAGTGGGCCCGATCGGGGTCGCCGCACGCACGGGGAGCCAGCGTCGGCAGTTGCGTTCACGGGGCAGCGGACCCCGGCGTCAGGTCCGTCTCGCCGGCGAGGACGAGGCCGTGCTGGCCTACCTGACCGACACCGGCGAGATCGACCGTTTCTCGTCGGCCGTCGTCGTCGACTGCGGCGACACCGGCATGTCGCTCTACACCGTCGATCCCCGCGAGGGTCGCATCGGCGACGCCGAGCACTCGACCGTCCTGAGCGGTCGCCGTCTCGACCGGTCCATCGTCGACCAGCTGACCGCCGACAATCCCGTCCTGAGCGACGCCACGCGGACGCGGGCGGAGCGCAGCGAGTTGCGCAGCGCGTGCCGGACCGCGAAAGAAGAGATCGCCTACGGCGGCGTCGCGGCCGCCGAGTCGGTCGTCGCGGTCTCGGCGAACACCGGTCGTGTGGCGCTGTCCGCGACCCAGGTCGAGCAGGCGATCGCGCCGATGATCGGTGATGCGAAAGAGGTGTTCGCCCGCTATGTCGCGGCCGTCAGGTCACGCGGCGTCAGACCGGACGCGGTGGTGTTCATCGGCGGACTCGCCAACCTCCCCGCGGTGCGCGCGATCGCGTCAGAGCATGAGCTCGAGGTCGTGAACCCGACGGCGCCGGAGCTGGTCGTGGCCACCGGCGCAGCCTTGCTGGCCCTCCAGAGTTATTCGGGCGCAGCGCGTCTGGCGTTCATCGGGGGCAAGCCGCAGCGCGAGTGGCTTTCGGCGACCCCGATTGCGGTCGCCGGGGCGGTCATCGCGGCCACGCTGATGACGATCTACGCGGTGAGCTCGTCGTTCGCCGACCGTCCGGCCGTCGAGCCGCAGCCGTCGGTGAGCAGTGTGCCCCCCGCGGCGGCGACCAGCGAGGAGGAGCCGCCGTCCACCCCGCGGCCCACCTCCCAGCCGATCACCCGAATCCCGGCCGAACCCGTCGAGCCCACAGTTGTCACTCCCGTTCCGACGCAACGGCAAGCGCCCGAGACCGGCTGGAACGACCCGCCGGCATGGGCGACCACGGAGTTGCCGCCGACGCGGCCCTCGACAAGTACCAGCACCCGCACCCTCTCGCCGTTCCCGTGGCCGGACCTGACCTTCCCGCCCGGTTCGACACCGACGATCCCGCCGGACCTGCTCCCTCCGGGTCTGCGCCCGCCGAGTGCGGCGCCCACTCCGCCGCCGCCCACGTACTCGACGTCGACGTTGCGCTCCGCGCCCAGCGCCCCGCCGCGCCCGAGCAGTACCCGCGCGACCGGGTCGACTCAGATTCCGGGTGTACCCGAGCCCGCGAAATCCGTTGACGGGGAGTCGCGCTCACCGGTGACTCCGGTACCTCGGTCCGGCAGCCCGGTCCCGTCGGTCCCGGCGCCGCGCTGACGAGACGCCGCCGACAGGTCCGTCAGGCGTCGCGACGCGCGAGTTCGACCGTGCGCTTGAGTAGATCGCTGATGGCATCGAACTCGGTCAGGAATCCGTCGTGGCCGGTCTCGGAGTTGACGACCTGAAGTCCGCCGACGCAGTTGCCCAGCTCGTCGGCGAGTTCGACCTGTAGCCGGATCGGGTAGAGACGATCGGAGTCGATCCCCCCGACGATCACCGGAACGCGGCAATTGTTGAGCGCCTTGGCGACTCCGCCGCGACCACGGCCGACGTCGTGGTGGTTGAGGACCTCGGTGAGGACGACGTAGCTGGCCGGGTCGAAGCGGGACATCAGCTTCGACGCCTGGTGGTCGAGATAGCTTTGCACGGCGTAGCGCCCGCCGGTCAGGGGATTCTCGTCGCCCTGGGCGTCGTTGCCGAAGCGGGAGTCGAGCTCCGGTTCGCTGCGGTACATGAGATGGGCGATCCGGCGCGCGATCCCCATGCCCTGCAACGGAATGCGGCCGGTGCCGTGGTAGTCGCCGCCGCACCAGTCCGGGTCGGCCTTGATCGCGGCGATCTGTGCGGACTGGATACCGATCTGATCCGCGGTCGCGCGGGCGCCGACGGCGAGCACGAGGGCGCTGCGGACGCGGTCGGGGTACTCGATGGCCCACTCGAGCGCGCGGGCGCCGCCCATCGAACCGCCGAGAACCGCACCGACGCTGCGGATTCCGAGGCGGTCCAGCAGTGCCACCTCGGCACGGACCTGGTCGAGCACGGTGATCTGCGGGAAGCGTGAGCCCCAGGGCCGACCGTCGGGTGCGATGGAGCCCGGACCCGTCGAGCCCTTGCATCCGCCCAGGACGTTGGCGGAGATGACGCACCATTCGTCGGTGTCGATGGCCTGTCCCGGGCCGATCAGCCCGTCCCACCATCCGGCCGAGTCGTGGTCGGCGTCGGCGGGTCCGGTGACGTGCGAGTCGCCGGTCAATGCGTGGAGCGTGAGGATGACGTTGTCGCGGGACGGTGACAACGTCCCCCAGCGCTGGAACGCCAGGGTGACGTCGTCGATCCGTGCTCCGCTGTCGAGAGGCAACGAGCCGATGGGGATGCCGACGAGTTCCCCGTCCGGGAGGGTCTCCCAGTCGGGCTGATCAGATGCTGTCGCATTCAGGTCGATACTCACCGACAAAGCTGCCTCACCTGTTTCACTTGGCCGCCGCGAATCCCTGTTCGAGGTCGGCCAAGATGTCGTCGATTCCCTCGATGCCCACGGCGAGCCGGACCAGTCCCGGGGCCACGCCCGCGGCGAGCTGCTCCTCGGGGGTGAGCTGGCTGTGGGTGGTCGAGGCGGGGTGGATGACCAGCGACCGCACATCGCCGATGTTGGCGACGTGGCTGTGCAGGCTGAGCGCGTCCACGAACTTCTTGCCGGCGTCCACTCCGCCCTGGATCTCGAAGGCGATGATCGCACCCTGACCCTTCGGGGCCAATTCCTGACCGCGCTTGTACCAGGGCGAGGACTCGAGACCCGCGTAAGCCACGGACTCGACCTGCGGGTGTGCCTCGAGGAAGGCGGCGACCTTCTGCGCGTTGGCGACGTGGCGCTCGATGCGCAGACTCAGCGTCTCCAGGCCCTGTGCCAGAAGGAACGCGTTGAACGGGGAGATCGCCGCGCCGGTGTCGCGCAACCACTGCACACGTGCCTTGAGTGCGAACGCGGGCGCGCCCAGGTCGGCGAAGACGGCACCGTGGTAGCTCGGGTCCGGCGTGGTGAAACCGGGGAACAGATCCTTCCCGTCGCGCTGGACCCGCCAGTCGAACGTGCCGCCGTCGACGATGACGCCGCCGATCGCGGTGCCGTGACCGCCGATGTACTTCGTCGCCGAGTGCACGACGATGTCGGCGCCGTGGGCCAGCGGGCTGATCAGGTAGGGGGTGGCGACGGTGTTGTCGATGATGAGGGGTACGCCGTTGCGGTGCGCGACCTCCGCGATCCCCGAGATGTCGAGGATCTCGTTGTTGGGGTTGGAGATCGACTCACCGAAGAACGCGCGGGTGTTGTCCTTGACGGCGGCCTGCCACGACGCCGGGTCCTCGGGGTCCTCGACGAAGCTCACCTCGACCCCGAGTTTGGGCAGTGTGTAGTGGAAGAGGTTGTACGTGCCGCCGTAGAGGCGGGGGCTGGACACCACGTGCCCGCCGGTCTCGACGGCGTTGAGGATCGCGTAGGTCTCGGCGGCCTGGCCCGACGCGACGAGCAGCGCGGCGACGCCGCCTTCGAGCGCGGCGATCCGCTGCTCGACGGCATCCTGCGTGGGATTCATGATGCGTGTGTAGATGTTGCCCGGTTCGGCGAGCCCGAAGAGATTGGCCGCGTGCTGGGTGTCGTTGAAGACATACGACGTCGTCTGGTAGATCGGCAGCGCACGGGCGTTGGTCACCGCGTCCGCGGACTGCCCGACGTGGATCTGCTTCGTCTCGAAGCTCCAGTTCTCGCTGGGATCGTTGCTGTCGAGGGTGCCGTCAGGGACATCAGACATGGCGATTCATCACTTTCTACGGTCGGCAGGGCCAACTCGACCCTGTTGGGGTCCGACCTTCGGACCCGCGCTTGCCGGGGATCGCCACTGCGATCCCGCAACCCGGTCATCACCCGGAGCACCCCACCGCGGAAGGAGGGTTGCCGATCAGCCAGCCGGGGCTTCGCACTGATACTCATGACCTGGCGACAAGGATATAACACGGATGTGAGCGCCCGAGAACCGTCCCGGTCACGCCGCGCCCAACCCTTGAGAAGTGCACCGGAAGGGTGCCGGTGGCTGTCCTCCGACCGAGTGAAATCGGGTGTGGTCAGATACGAAACCACTGGTCAAGGTAGTTAGCGACGCTCAGCGTGCTGTCGGTTCCGCGATCGCGGATCTAGAGTTCGGGACAGCCCCGGCTGCACCGGAATGCTCCGCTCAGGTGGTCCGGGTTCGCACAGGAGCGCTCATGGCCGTGATGGCTCATCTCCGGACCCGACGCGTCGCTCTGTTGGCCGCCTCGATGTCGACGTTGTCGACCCTCGCCGCATTCGGCTTCACCGGGGTGGCGGCGGCGACAGCCGGCGGGCCCTCGTGCAGCGGTGCCGTCGTGGTGGTCGGGGGGACCGTCGACGCTGAGTCGCTATTGCTCGAGGGCGTCAAGGAGCGTTACCGCGAGCAGGGCTATGAGGTGATCAACGCGCCCTACCCGGCGACCATATGGCCGCTCGGAGCGACGGGGTACGACCGCAGTACCGAACAGGGGATCGCATCGACGGCGTCCGCGATCTCGTCGTATCGAGAAGCGTGCGGGTCCGAGGCGCCGGTGGTGGTGACGGGCTATTCGCAAGGGGCGCGCATCGCTGGAGACGTGCTCGCCGGTATCGGCAACGGCCGGAAGTTCGATGTCGCGAACACGCCCGACGATCCCAGCGACGACGTCGTGATCTCCGACGTCGGGGTGTCGGGCGAGCTGTATTCGGATCCGCGGCAGGCCGGTGACAAGACCGGGCGAGGTATCGAGTTGTCGCTGATCGGGATCATCCCGGGTCTGACCATGTCGGGGTCGCGTGGTGCCGACAGTACGGACGCCGGCTTCGGGACGGTCAGCGACCGGGTCGTGTCGGTGTGCATCGAGGGCGACCCGATCTGCGACCTGCCCGATCCCGTCTACGACCCGATCGGCGCCATCGACGGCATCCTCGGCTACCAGGTCAAGCATTTCCTGTATCCAGAGGAGATGTCGGGCAACCCGCTGCAGCCGGGATACACGTGGGCGAAACGTCCGGTCGAATGTGCGGACGGCGTCTGTATGGTCGCTGCGGACTCCGCACTCGCCGAACTCGTCCAGGGCTGGGCTCGCAACCTCGGCTACCAGGGCGCCATCGGCGATTTCTTGTCCGATCGACCGACCATCGGGCTTCCGTTCGGCATCGAACTGGCGAATCTGCAGCCGGTGGTCCGGCTGGTGCAGGGCTTGCTGCCGCCACTCCCACGTCTCGGGTACGGCGCATACCTACCCGACATCTTCGTCTTCGAGGACATCCTGCAGGGCATCGTCACCGCGACACCGGCTCGGTTCGTGCGCGGTGTCAGCGCCCTGGCTGCCAGCGTGCGCAGCATCGTCCTGCTGCCGGTCAACTTCGTCCGATACTGGGCGGGCGCGCTCATCGGGCCGGTGGCGTCGGAGGGCGGCGCCGTCACGATTCTCGCGGCGGACACGTCGCACCTGCGATCGTCCACGTTCGCGCGACTGGCGGCCGTACCCGACGAGTCCGTGGGGCCGGTCCGCGCTGACGAAGTGGGCGGGTCCGGCCCCTCGCCCGAGCCGTCGGCGGCCCGGGCTGCCGAACCGGATGCCACCGACCCGTCACCGGCCGAGCAGCCCCCGGTGGGCGACACGACCGACACGTCCTCGGGTGCCGACACGGGCGACGATGCCGAGACCGATACGCCCGACGCGGACCCCGCGCCTGCCCCGCCTCGAGACGACGACTCGCCGGCCGTCACCGATCCCTCGGGAAGCGATGTCGAGACGTCTGGAACCGACGGTCACGGGGGAGAGGACGGCGAGAGGGCTGGCTCGTCCGACACGGCTTCGGACCCGGACGGGTCTTCCCCAGACCTGTCCGAGCCCGACAGCGATGGGGGCTCCGAAGCCGGCGACTGACACCCCGCGCGATGCTCAGGACACTGCGCGTGTGAATGAACTCACCACCGGCTGAGGAATCAGCGCTGACGGGCGCGGGTTGGCATCAACCGTGCCTGATGCTCTCTCGACGACCGAAGCCCCGGCCGACCCCTCACTGACGGGTCCGTCCACCGCCGGGGAACTCCGCAGCCCCGCGCGGGCCGAATCGGCCGAGGTGTCCCGCCGGGTGCGTCGGTGGACGATCCTCGCCCTTGCGCTGGGTGGATTCGGGATCGGGACGACCGAGTTCGTCGCCATGGGCCTCCTGCCCAACATCGCCGGATCGCTCGGTGTCTCGGAACCGACTGCCGGACATGTCATCTCGGCCTACGCGATGGGTGTGGTGGTGGGTGCGCCGCTGATCGCGGCGCTCACCGCGCGGATGTCCCGTCGGACGCTTCTGATCGGCTTGATGGTGGCGTTCACGGTCGGCAACCTCGCGACCGTCCTCGCGCCGGATTACGGTCTGCTCCTGGTGGCGAGATTCGTCGCCGGCCTCCCGCACGGCGCCTACTTCGGTGTCGCGGCTCTGGTCGCCGCTCATCTGGCCGGCCCGCGCAACCGTGGCAAGGCCGTGGGACAGGTGATGCTCGGTCTGTCCGTCGCGAACGTCCTCGGCGTACCGGCGGCCGCCTGGCTCGGCGAGACGTTCGGCTGGCGGTCCGCGTTCGCGATCGTGGTCGTGATCGGAATCGCCACCGTCGTCGCGCTGATCCGGGTGCTTCCCACGCTCACCGGGATGAAGACCACCGACCCGCTCACCGAGCTCGGTGCACTCAAGCGGTCCCAGGTCTGGTTCACACTGGTCATCGGAACCGTCGGGTTCGGTGGGATGTTCGCGTTCTACACGTATCTCAACTCCGCGCTGACCACCGACACCCGGCTGTCGGTGTCGGTCGTGCCGTTCGCCCTGATGCTGTACGGACTGGGAATGGTGACCGGCAACTTCGTCGGCGGTTATGTCGCCGACCGCAGCGTGGCGGTGGCGATCCTCGGCGGACTCACCGCCACCGCACTCTCCCTCGGCGCTTTTGCGATGCTGGCCGAGAATGCTTGGGCAGCATTGATCCTCACCTACCTCGTGGCGCTCACGGGATCGATGATGCTACCCGCGCTGCAGACCAGGCTGATGGATGTGGCGGCCGATGCACAGACCCTGGCCGCGGCCCTGAACCATTCCGCGCTCAACATCGCCAACGCGGCCGGAGCGCTGCTCGGTGGCGTGGTGGTCAGTGCCGGCTACGGATACCTGGCGCCGTCGGTGGTCGGGGTGATGCTCGCGGTGGCGGGTATCGCGGTCACCGTCGTGGCCCTCGCGACCGCGCGGCGCCAGGCGCGGCACCAGCCCGTCGGGTCCTGAACGAGCGCGGCCGTCCTACCAACGACGAGGGCCGACCGGATAAGTCCGGTCGGCCCTCGTGTCGTCGAGTCGGTGAGATCAGCCGTTCGTGGGCGGTGTGGCGATCGTCTTCGACAGGTAGAGCTGCTCGCCGAGCTTGTTGATCAGCTCGAGTTGCGTCTCGAGATAGTCGATGTGTTCCTCTTCGTCGGCGAGGATCTGCTCCAAGAGGTTGGCGCTGGTGATATCGCCCTTGGACCGGCACATCGCAATTCCGGGGCGGAGTCGTTCCACCACCTCGACCTCGATCGACATGTCCGACTCGAACTGCTCCCGGATCGACTGCCCAATACGCAGCGGCAGCAGGCGCTGATAGTTGGGCAGGGCGTCGAGGAACAGGATGCGATCGGTCAGGACCTCGGCGTGAGTCATCTCCTCGATCGACTCGACCCGTGTCTTCGCGGCGATCTCGGTGAGACCCCAGCTCTGCTGCATCTTCGCGTGCAGGAAGTACTGGTTGATCGCGGTCAGCTCACTCGTGAGCTGTTCGTTGAGGAGGTCGATGACCTCGGGGTCGCCACGCATCTGTCCGCCTCCCATTTCCCGTGTGTGTCCGGTCGAACCGTAACACGACAAAACCCCCCGCGCGTCGTCTCGCGCGAGGTTCGTCGGGTCGGAGGTCAGGTCATGCAGCGGTCGTCGCGGTTGACGCCCTTTCGCTCAGGATGGTGTGCAGTTCGTCCAGGCAGGTCCCGCAGCCTTCGCCCGCGCCGCAGCGGTCGCTGATCGCGTCGACCGTGTACGCGCCCGCATCGCAGTGCGCATGGACCTCGTCCACGGTGACGGCGCGGCATATGCAAACGAACATCTCGGAAACTCACCTTCGTGCCTGGATTAGGCAATGCTTACATATCTTAGGGTGTCCGCACAAGGGTTGCCTTACCTTTTATTGACGTCGTTCGAGTGGCGCGATCACGGCCAATGGGCTGTCGGACAGCCGCCGTAGGATGTGGCCCCGTGCCACTCACGATCTCCACGGTGAACGTCAACGGAATCCGCGCAGCGGTCAAACATCGGTCGGAGGCCAACCACGGCCTGCTGCCCTGGCTCGACACATCTGGACCGGATGTGGTCCTGCTGCAGGAGGTCCGCGCGAGCGAGGAACTCGCCCGCGACGCGCTGGCGCCGGTGCTCGACACCGGATGGCATCTGACGATGAGCGAGTCCTCGGTGAAGGGCCACGCGGGCGTCGGTGTGCTGACACGTAGCGCGCCGTCGGCGGTGCGCGTCGGATTCGGGAGCGCGGAGTTCGACGACCTCGGCCGCTATCTCGAAGTCGACGTCGACACCGACCTGGGGCCGCTGACCGCGGGAAGCCTGTACCTGCCCAAGGGTGCCGCGCTCTCCGACGCCGAAAAGGACATCGCCAAGCACGACGAGAAGGTCCGTTTCATGCGCGAGTTCGGCGCGTACCTGGATCGGTTGGTCCGTCGACGCCGCCACGTCGTCGTAGGTGGCGACTGGAACATCGCGCCCGCCGAAGCCGACATCAAGAACTGGAAGGGCAACCTCAAGAGCCCCGGCTTCCTACCGCACGAACGGGCCTGGGTGGCCGACCTGCTCGCCGCCGGGTGGCGCGACGTCATGCGCGAACTCTTCCCCGACGACGCCGGGCCCTACTCGTGGTGGTCGTGGCGCGGTAAGGCCTTCGACAACGATTCCGGATGGCGAATCGACTATCAGGTCACCAACAAGATGCTGGCCGGCCGGGCGACCAAGGCCGAGGTGGAACGTGCGGCGGCCTACGACCTCCGCTGGTCCGACCACGCTCCGGTCACCGTGCGGTACGAGTGACCGGGTCTGACAAACTGGGCGTCATGACCAGCGACGTAGAGCGCAACAGAGAGCCCGCGGCCGAATCAATGCCGACCCGTCCGCGTGTGCTGTCCGGTATCCAGCCGACGAGTGACTCCTTCCACCTCGGGAACTATCTCGGTGCGGTCCGGCAGTGGGTGGCCTTGCAGGACGACTTCGAGGCGTTCTACTTCATCCCGGACATGCACGCACTCACGGTGCCGTTCGACCCCAAGGTCCTCGCCGAACGCACCCGCCTGAGCGTCGCGCAATTGCTCGCCGTCGGTGTGGACCCCGAGCGGTCGACGATCTATGTGCAGTCCCACATCCCCGAGATCGCCCAACTGACGTGGGTCCTGTCGTGCATCACCGGTTTCGGCGAGGCCAGCCGGATGACCCAGTTCAAGGACAAGTCGGCCAAGCAGGGCGTCGACGCGGCGGGCGTCGGCCTGTTCACCTACCCCATCCTGATGGCCGCGGACATCCTCGCCTTTCAGGTCGATCGGGTTCCGGTCGGGGAGGACCAACGGCAGCATCTCGAACTCACCCGCGATCTCGCCCAGCGATTCAACTCCCGGTTCGGCAAGGTGCTGAAGGTGCCCCAAGCGCACATCGTCGCCGAGTTCGCCAAGATCTACGACCTGCAGAACCCGACGGCCAAGATGAGCAAATCCGCCGAGACCGACAAGGGTCTGATCAATCTGCTCGACGATCCGAAACGTTCGGCGAAGAAGATCCGGTCGGCTGTCACCGATACCGGTTCGGAGATCTGGTTCGATGTCGTCGAGAAGCCTGGTGTCTCCAACCTGCTGACCATCCAGTCGGCCCTGTCCGGTGTCGGCGTCGACGATCTGGTCGCCAAATACGAGGGCAAGGGATACGGCGACCTGAAGGTCGACACCGCGGACGTGCTGACCGAGTTCGTCACCCCGCTGCGCGGGCGGGTCGAGGAGTACCTGTCCGACCCGGCCGAACTCGACGCCATCCTGGCTCGGGGCGCGGCCCGCGCGCGTGCCATCGCCTCCGAGACGCTGGCGTCGGTCTATGACAAGGTGGGGTTCCTGGCGCCTGGCCGGTGAGACCGCATCCGCAGGACGCCGTCCCGCGATCCGACCAGGAAGGCGATCCATGACCTCCGCGCGCGACTCGGCGAGATCACCGGTGGACACGGCGAAATCGGCGGTGGACAAAGGGATGACGACCGTCGACAAGGGCAAGTCGGCCTTCGCCGCGGCGCGGGAGAAGTGGCCCGCCGTCGAGCACCTGGTGCAGACCGTCGAACGCTACAACGACCGGCGCGGAAACGTGTATGCGGCGGCCATCAGCTTCAACGGCATCCTCGCGCTCGTCCCGATCATCATGGTGGTGTTCTCGGTCGCCGCGTTCGTGTTGGCGAATCAGCCACAGCTGCTCGAGGACCTGCAACAGGCGGTTGTCGACGCCGCGCCCGGCAAGATGGGCGAGCAGCTCAGTGAGGTCATCGATTCGGCGATCTCCTCCCGCGCCGCGGTCGGGATCGTCGGTCTGATCGGTGCCGCCTTCACCGGGATCGGGTGGATCTCCGGCGTCCGGGTGGCCTTCACCGAGATGTACGGGGGTCGCGTCGACCGCAACCCCGTGCTGTCGAAGGTGTGGGATCTCCTCACGTTCGCATTGCTGGGCATGGCCTTCGCCGTGACGATGGCGCTGACGACGCTGGGCAACAGCGGGCTCACCACCACGATGCTCTCCTGGGTGGGCCTCGACGACGCGTCATGGGCCCCGGTCGTGGTGCGGGCCGTCGCCATCGTCGTGTCGGTGTTCGCCAGCTGGCTGCTCTTCACCTTCGTGCTGGCGCGGCTACCGCTGGTGCCGCTGCCCATGACGCACGCCATGAAGGCCGGACTGGTCATCGCGATCGCGTTCGAGCTGATGAAATCCCTTGGCGGGCTGTATCTCCAATCGGTCCTGGGCTCGCCGGCCGGGGTGGCGTTCGGTCCGATCTTCGGTGTGTTCGTCTTCGCGTACCTCGCGTCGCGGATCGTGCTGTATGCCACCGCGTGGTGCGCGACCGACCCCATCAACAGCAAGTACCAGGTGGTGGAAGAGTCGGACGCGGAACTGCACCGGCCGGTCCAGATCTCGCCGACGGTCGAGGTGAGCCCGGCGCCCCGGCCCGGCGCCCTCGCGGCCGCCGTCGGACTGGGCGCAGTCGCGGCCGCGCTGATCGGAGCCTTTCGGCGGCGTTGACCTCCGGCGCTGGTCGTCTGATCAGCGGCGTCCGGCGAGCTTCAACCCGATGAGCAGGAGGATGACCGCCGCGAGTGCGGCCACGAGCCCGATGAGGATCTGGACGGAGGTCGACGACGCCTGGTCGGAACCTGTTGCGACGGCGCGGTTCTCGGTCCGCGTCGGCGTTGGTGTCGAGGACGGTCCGGACGCGGCCGACGGCTCGACAAGGCGGCCCACCGAGATGGCGGGGTCGGTTCGGAATCCGTAGTCGAACATCGCCTTCGCCTGGTCCCAGTACAGATCCCCGTCGACGGACAGGCCGAACATCTGCACGATGATCACCGTCCGGCCGTCGCGTTCGGCGGCACCCACGAACGTCTTCCGTGCGTCGTCGGTGTAACCGGTCTTGCCGCCGAGCATTCCCGGATACCCATCGACGAGGAGGCGGTTGGTGCTGTACATGTCGTAGGGCGGATGATCTTTGTCGCCGGGCACATCTGGACGCCGCGGGTAGCCCGGGAAACGGAACGTGGGCATCGCGATGATCTCGCGAAAGGTCGGCTCGGTCATCGCGGCCCGGAACAGCAGCGCCAGATCGTAGGGCGAGGAGGACATCCCGGCGGCGTCCAGTCCGGACGGGCTGGCAGCACGCGTGTCCGTCGCGCCCAGCTGCGCGGCCCGGTCATTCATCTTCTCGAGTGTCGCGTCGATGCCGCCGAGCTGACGCGCGAGCGCATGCGCGCAGTCGTTGCCGGACACCAACAACAGTCCGGTGAGCACGTCGCGAACGGTGTAGACACCACCGGGCCCCATGCCACAGGAGTCGCCTTCGGTGCTCCAGTCCTCGACGGTGGGCACGACCGGCGCGGCGAGGTCGAGTTCGTCGAGTGCGACCAGTGCGAGCAGCACCTTGATCGTCGACGCGGGCCGGTAACGGCCGTGGGGATCCTTGGCGGCGATGACCTGTCCGGACTCGAGATCGGCGATCAACCAACCCGCGGAGGTCAGCAGTGGCGGAACGGGACCGGCCGACGGATCGGCGATGACCCCGCAACCGGCGAGTTGGTCACCGCCGACGGCCGGTGCGGGAACAGGAAGGGGAGTGGGGGTCGTCGAACCCGGTGCGACGACCTCGGATTCGTCGACGGCCGGAGGCGTGGCGACTTTGTGCGGGCAGTGATCGGTGACCGGCGTGGTGATCGCCGGAGGCGGTACGGTCGGCAGCGGGACGGCCACGGCCGGGCCGACGCGAAGGACGAGGCCGAGCACTCCGACGGTCAGCACGGCGACGAGCGCGCACGCGGTACGACGAGTCCACGTCGGGGTCATCGGCCGCACGTTACCAGCGGGGCCGTGCGCTGCCGACGACATCGTGCAACCAGCGCCGCATCACTGCCTCCGCCGTCGGCACGGTCACTTTCTCGGCGGCCGCGGCGTCGATCGGGAAGCGGTCGGTGGCCGACTCACCCAGGACCTCGGCCACCGCGGACCGTGATTCCTGGTGTGACAGCCACCCCCTGACGAGATCGCCGCCGGCTTCGAGGTGGAACTGCACTCCGTAGCAGTTGTCCACGCGGAACAACTGATTGACGCAGGCGTCGGAGGACGCGAGCAGGGTGGCCCCGGGTGGCAGGGTGAACGTGTCGAAATGCCACTGGACTGTGTCGATGTCGCGTGGTGCGGGTGCGATGACCGCCCCGCCCCACACCGGGTCGGCCATCCCTGCGTCGTTGAGACGCACCCGGCGTACACCGAGTTCCGGTATGTCGCTCGTGTGCACCTCGCCACCGAGAGCCGCTGCCAGCATCTGCGCGCCCAGACAGACACCCCAGATGGGCACACCGCGTTCACGGGCACGGCGGAGCAGGTCGATCTCGTCGGCGATCCACGGGATGCGGTCCGCGTCACCGACTCCCATCGCTCCGCCGAGAACGAGGATGGCGTCGAAATCCGCTGGATCGACGGTCGCGGGTTCGCGCCAGATCCGCAGGGTGGTCGTCTCGGTGATCGCGTGCAGGGCGGGTCCGTAGGCGCCGGGTGGTTCGGACTCCGCGTGCCGGATCTCCAAGACCCGCAACCGCTCCCGCGGGCGTTCGACCGGCTGTGTTCTGGTGCTCATGACGAGTTCAAGAGTACGGTCTCGGTGGCGATTCCTCTCACCGACGCGGGGGCGGAACCCACGCCGGGTTGCGTCAACCGGAATGACATGAACTCGTGGGACGGGACCCGTGCGCGGTGTGGTCGGCGACCCGTTCACTGTCGACCGTGATCTCACACCGTGCGAACCGCCCGCCGGACTGGAACAGCGCGTCGACCGGTGCCTCGGCCGCGGCCCGCGTGTACACCAACGACGCCTTGAACTTGCCGTCTGGATCTCGTTGCGACAGCGGCACTTCGGATTGGATGCGGAGTCTTCCGTCTGCGTCCGTCCACGCTGCGGCGCCGTTGTGCTCGTGGTCGGAGATCAGCGTGATCGTGATGCGTTGCGTGTCGGTGGTGGGCGCTGCCGCGGCCGGTGCGAACACCAGGAGGCACGCGAGGGCACTCACCGCGAGCGTCAGCAGCAGCCGGAACAGAAGGGCGCGGGCCATGAAGTACTCCGTTCGATGGGCGATCACCGGTCCGGCGACGGGCCGGGTTCCTCGGTACTCCTTCGACGCATCGGACGGCGTATCGGTTCCATCGGGCTGCTGAGTGGCAGCGAAGGCGAGGTCTTCCGGTCAGCTGATCGTCAGCGGCAGCGTGGTGAAACGACGGACGAGAACCCCGGGCTCCCACGCCGTCTGCGTCAGATCAACCCGGAAGTCAGTCGCGGAGCGCAGCAGATGCTCGACCGCGAGGCGCGCCTGCAATCGTGCCAGTGTCGCTCCGACACACAGGTGCAGGCCCTTGCCGAACGCCAGGTGCGACCGCCGCGCCGCCGGATCGAGATCGATCGCGCCGGGATAGTCGAAATGCGCGGGATCCCGATTGGCGGCACCCCACATCAGGAACACATGTGACCCCGCCGGCAATGCGGTGTCGCCCAGCGTCGTGTCGGCGACCACGTGCCGGAAATGCCCACGAAACGGGGTCTCGAGCCGAAGGGCCTCCTCCACGAACACCGGGATGAGCCCGGGGTCGCTGCGTAACCGTTCGACGACGTCGGGATGGCGGTCCAACAGCCAGACGGCACTGTTGAGCAGGCTCGTGGTCGACTCGGCCCCGGCGGCGACCAGCTGGAACAGGATCATCACCGCGGTCTCGTGATCGAGACCGCCCTCGGCGACGCGGCGTGCCACCTCGACCAGCGCGGTCGGCCCGCTCGCTTCGCTCCCGGCGCCGGTGTCATTGTGTGCGTTGCTCATCGCCGCCGACAGATACGCCGTCAGCTCACCGACCGCCGCGGTTGCCGTCGTCAGCTGGTCCGGCGTGATGACGCCGTCGATCAGGACGTTCGTCGCGATCGCCCACCGGGTCAGCGTGGCACGGTCGGCGACCGGCAATCCGATCACCGCCGTGGCGACCTCCATCGGAATCCGTTGCGCGACAGCGCTCACCCAATCGATCCGGCCACCACGGAGATCGTCGGCCCATGCCTCCGTGATGTATCGACGAATGGTCGGTTCGAGCTCGCGGGTACGTGCCGGAGACACCGACCGCATGGCGAGCTTCCGATGATCGCGGTGCCTGGCCCCGTCGGCGGTGGCGAGGACGTGCATAGCGTCGCCCAGGCCGGCGACCGGGAACTCCGAGACCGTGCCGTCGCCGTGCCACACCATCGTGGCGGTCAGGTTCGACGAGAAGTCCTCCGGGCGTCGGACCGCGTCGGCGATCAGGTCCCAGGAGCCGACGGCGAAGAACGATGAATCCCCGATTCGCTGCACGGGCGAACCGGTGTGCAGACGCGAGTAGAAGGTCGTGGGATCGGCGGTGGTGTCCATGGAGTCCAGCGTGGGCGACCCCGGGCCGTCGATGCACGCATATCCCCGAAGTCGAGATCGGTGAGAAGTCACGACACCATCCGGTGTCTCAGGCTAGCCTCGTGAACAGCTGGAACGTCCTTCATCGACAGGATGGTTCGTCTCACCATGAGAACGGCGGAGCGATGGCCCGGGACTGGCTGGTCGACGGAGACCGGCACGATGCTGCACGCGAGCGTCTGATCGCGCACGCGGCGGCCCTCATCGCACGCCGTGGCCTCGACGGGTTCGACCTCGACGAGCTCGGTCGTCGGGCGCACTGTTCGAGGGCGACGATCTACCGCCATGCCGGCGGTCGGTCCGCGCTGATCGAGTCCGTGCTGGCCACCACGTCGGCACCGGTGCTCGCCGCCATCCGTGCGACCGTCGCGGATCTCACCGGGCCCGATCGCGCCCAGACGGCGATCATCGAGACCCTGCGCGCACTACGCGGCGACCGGGTCATCCGGCAGTTCCTCCGGCCCGACAACCTCATCGGCGCGACGCCAACCGTCCTGTCGTCCCCCGCGGTGCACGCGGTGGCCGCCGATCTGGTCGGCGTCGACCCCGATGATCCCGCGGATGCACGGTTCCTCATCCGTTCCGTTCTCGCCCTGCTGCTCTGGCCCGCCGAACCCGACGAGGAGGCGCGGAGCGCGGAATCGATCGTCGCCGGCATCTTCCGTCGGGACCCCGGCACCGACGACGACGGCCCGCACCCCTGAGGGTGCGGGCCGTTGCCGGGCTGCAGAGAAAGTTCGAATCGGCTAGCGCGAGAACATGAGTGCGCGCTTGACCTCCGAGATCGCCTGGGTGACCTGAATGCCACGCGGGCACGCGTCGGTGCAGTTGAACGTGGTGCGGCAACGCCACACACCGTCGACGTCGTTGAGGATGTCGAGACGCTCGACGGCCCCCTCGTCGCGGCTGTCGAAGATGAACCGGTGCGCGTTGACGATCGCGGCGGGACCGAAGTACGAACCCTCGGTCCAGAAGACCGGGCAGCTCGTCGTACAGCAGGCGCACAGGATGCACTTGGTGGTGTCGTCGAACCGGGCGCGGTCGGCCTGGCTCTGGATGCGTTCGCGGGTCGGCTCGTTACCCGAGGTGATCAGGAACGGCTTGATCGCGCGGAACGCGTCGAAGAACGGTTCCATGTCGACCACGAGATCCTTCTCCACCGGCAGGCCGCGGATCGGCTCGATGGTGATCGTGATCTCCTTGGACTTGTCCTTCGGGAGCATGTCCTTCATCAGCAGCTTGCAGGCGAGACGGTTGACGCCGTTGATCCGCATCGCGTCCGACCCGCACACGCCGTGGGCGCAACTACGACGGAACGTGAGCGTCCCGTCCAGGTAGCCCTTCACGTACAGGAGCAGGTTGAGCAGGCGGTCGGTCGGCAGCGCCGGGACGCGGAAGCTCTCGAAGCCCTGGGCGTCGGGATTCTCCGGGTTGAAGCGGAAGATCTTGAGCGTCACCATGGTGGCCTCGTCGGGCACCGGAGGCAACGGCGGATCGTCGGAAGACGGTGCGGGCTTGTCCAGAACAGATGTCATCAGTACTTACGCTCCATCGGCTCGTAGCGGGTTTCCACGACCGGCTTGTACTCCAACTCGATGTCTGAAAGGAGGTCCGTGCCCTTTTTATAGGCCATGGTGTGCCGCTTGTAGTTGACGTCGTCACGATCCGGGTAGTCCTCGCGTGCGTGACCGCCGCGCGACTCCTTGCGGTTCAGGGCTCCGGCCACCGTCACCTCCGCCATCTCCAGCAGGAAGCCGAGTTCGATGGCCTCGAGGAGATCGCTGTTGAAGCGCTTGCCCTTGTCATGGACTCGAATGTGGGCGTAGCGCTCCTTGAACCGGTGGATGTCGGTCAGGGCCTGCTTGAGGGTCTCCTCGGTGCGGAACACCGAGGCGTTCGCGTCCATCGAGGCCTGCAGCTCGGTACGGATGTCGGCGACGCGCTCGTGTCCGTGGTCGCTGAGCAGCAGCTCGAGCCACGAGTCGACCATCTCGGTGGGCGTCTCGGGAAGCTCGGCGAACTCGGCCGAGTTCGCGTAGTCCGCGGCCGCGATCCCCGCGCGTCGTCCGAAGACGTTGATGTCGAGCAGTGAGTTGGTGCCCAGCCGGTTGGCTCCGTGGACCGACACGCACGCACACTCGCCGGCGGCGTACAGGCCGTGGACGACCTCGTCGTTGTTGCGCAGCACCTGACCGTTGATGTTGGTCGGTATGCCGCCCATGACGTAGTGACAGGTGGGGAACACCGGCACGTACTCGGTGACCGGGTCGACGCCGAGGTAGGTACGGGCGAACTCGGTGATGTCGGGGAGCTTCTCGTTGAGGACGTCCTCGCCGAGGTGGGTCACGTCGATGTAGACGTAGTCCTTGTTCGGCCCGGCGCCGCGACCTTCGAGTACCTCGAGCACCATCGACCGGGCCACGATGTCGCGCGGCGCGAGGTCCTTGATGGTGGGGGCGTAGCGCTCCATGAAACGCTCGCCGTCGGCGTTGCGCAGGATGCCGCCCTCACCGCGGACCGCCTCCGAGATGAGGATGCCGAGCCCCGCGAGACCCGTCGGATGGAACTGGTGGAACTCCATGTCCTCGAGGGGCAGGCCCTTGCGGAAGATGATGCCCATGCCGTCGCCGGTCAGCGTGTGCGCGTTCGAGGTCGTCTTGTACATACGGCCCGAGCCGCCGGTGGCGAACACGATCGACTTGGCGTGGAAGACGTGGATCTCGCCGGTCGCGAGCTCGTAGGCGACGACACCGGTCGCGACCTGCTCGCCCTTCTCGTTCTCCGTGAGGCAGATGTCGAGGGCGTAGAACTCGTTGAAGAACTCGACGTCGTGCTTGACGCAGTTCTGGTAGAGCGTCTGCAGGATCATGTGGCCGGTGCGGTCGGCGGCGTAGCAGGCCCGCCGGACCGGGGACTTGCCGTGATCGCGGGTGTGGCCGCCGAAGCGTCGCTGATCGATCTTGCCCTCGGGTGTCCGGTTGAAGGGCAGGCCCATCTTCTCGAGATCGAGCACCGCGTCGATGGCCTCCTTGGCCATGATCTCGACGGCATCCTGATCGGCGAGGTAGTCACCACCCTTGACGGTGTCGAAGGTGTGCCACTCCCAGTTGTCTTCCTCGACGTTGGCGAGTGCCGCACACATGCCGCCCTGGGCCGCGCCGGTGTGGCTGCGGGTCGGGTACAGCTTGGTCAGCACCGCGGTGCGGGCCCGAGGGGCGGCTTCGATCGCCGCGCGCATGCCTGCGCCGCCGGCGCCCACGATGACGACGTCGTAGCGATGTTCCTGCATGTTGTGGGTCTCCTTTAGCCGACGCTGTTGACGTCGAAGGTCAGGAGGGCGTAGGTGCCCATCGTGAGGACGAGGATCATCGACACGGCGAGCAGCACGTTCAGCCAGAAACGGGTCGAGTCCTTGCGGGAGTAGTCGGCGATGACGGTGCGCACACCGTTGCCGCCGTGCAGTTGGGCCAGCCACAGCATGGTGAGGTCCCAGATCTGCCAGAAGGGTGAGCTCCACCGCGCGGCGACGAACGAGGAGTCGATGCGGTGCACGCCGCCGTCCCAGGCCAGCATGATGAACATGTGGCCGATCGTCAGGACGACGAGCAGCAGCCCGGAGAACCGCATGAACAGCCATGCGTTCTTCTCGAAGTTGCCGCCCTTGGGCTTGCGGGGCGAGCGCGGGTTGTCCAGGCTCGCGGGACGGTCGTGCTGAGTACCGAGGGTCTTGGCGACACCGGTGGCTTCCGAGGTGGTCATCTCTGGTGTCTCCTACAGGTGGCTGAACATGATCTGCAGCAGGCGGACCGTGCCGGCACCGAAGACGATGACGAACAGGGTCATGGCCACCCACAGCATCTGTCGCTGGTACTTGGGTCCCTTGGACCAGAAGTCCACGAGGATCAGGCGCACACCGTTGAAGGCGTGGAACAGGACGCACGCGACCAGGGCAATCTCCATGAGACCGATGATCGGCGTCTTGTAGGTCTCGATGATCTCGTCGTACTGATTGGGGTCGACTCGGATGACCGCGGTGTCGAGCACGTGTACGAAGAGGAAGAAGAAGATCGTGACGCCGGTGATGCGGTGCAGGACCCACGACCACATGCCGGGATCGCCGCGATAAAGAGATCGTCTGCGCACCGGGTCGGGTGCGACTTCGGTCGAGGTGCTCATCGGGAAAGTGGCCTCCAACATCGTCGATGGACGCGTCGAATCGGCATGCTCCGACTCGACCATGGACCCATACGAAGAGACTCTAAACCCATGCACATTCCGGTGGTAAATTGCCCGAACCGATCTGGGCGACAAGACATTACGACTTAGGTTTGCCTTACCCAAGCTTTGCGGTGATGAAATCCGGATGAACGGCCGATGACGCCGGGCGACAGGAGATCCACGTGGTTACAGAAATCGATTGGGATGTGTTGCGGGACAAGGCCAGATCGATGATCGGTCGTGCTTACGCACCCTACTCCCGGTACCCGGTGGGCGCCGCCGGGATCACAGCCGAGGGCGGTGTCGTCGCCGGTTGTAATGTGGAAAATGTCTCATATGGCCTGGGTATCTGCGCCGAGGTCGCACTGGTCGCGGCCCTGGTGAACGACGGAGGCGGAGCGCTGCGGGCGGTCAGCGTCTGCGACGCCCGCGGGGCGGTTCTGATGCCGTGCGGACGGTGCCGACAGGTCCTGCTCGAACACGGCGGGCGCGAGCTCCTCGTCGACCACCCCGGTGGTCCCCGGATGCTCGCCGAGCTGCTTCCCGATGCCTTCGGACCCGACGATCTCGAGGCGGTCCGTTCATGACGGTCGACGCCCGGGAGATCATCCACGCGGTGTCGGTGATCGCCACCAAGCGGGGCGGACACGAACTCGCCGACGCACAGATCGCGTGGATGGTCGACGGCTACACCCGCGGCGAGGTGGCGGCGGAACAGATGTCGGCATTGCTGATGGCCATATATCTGCGCGGGATGAATCGCCGTGAGATCGCGTCCTGGACGCACGCGATGATCGACAGCGGGCGCCGGATGGACCTGTCCGGTCTGCAGCGGGACGGGCGGCCGCTGGCCACCGTGGACAAACACTCCACCGGCGGCGTCGGGGACAAGATCACCCTCCCGCTCACGCCGCTCGTCGCGTCGTTCGGTGTCGCGGTGCCGCAGCTGTCCGGTCGGGGGCTCGGTCACACCGGTGGGACGCTCGACAAGCTGGAGTCCATCCCGGGGTGGCGGGCCGAGGTGAGCACGTCTGACATGCTCGACCAGCTCGAGCGGGTCGGCGCGGTCATCTGTGCCGCAGGCGCCGACCTGGCACCCGCCGATCGCAAGCTCTACGCCCTGCGCGATGTCACGGGCACGGTCGAGTCCATTCCGCTGCTGGCGTCGTCGATCATGAGCAAGAAGATCGCCGAGGGCACCGGTGCGCTGGTCCTCGACGTCAAGACCGGGTCGGGTGCCTTCCTGCCCGACGAGGACGACGCGCGCGAACTGGCGTCGACCATGGTCGAACTCGGTCACGACGCCGGTGTCGACACCCGTGCGGTCATCACCGACATGGGCACACCGCTCGGACTCGCGATCGGCAACGCCGTTGAGGTGGCCGAGTCGGTGGAGGTACTCGCCGGCGGCGGACCCGCCGACGTCGTCGAACTGACCCTGGCCCTCGCCCGGGAGATGCTCGACGCCGCTGGGCTCGTCGACGCCGACCCCGCAACCCATCTCGCCGACGGCCGGGCGATGGACACGTGGCGGGCGATGATCGCGGCGCAAGGTGGCGACCCCGATGCGCCCCTGCCGACGGCGCGCCACCACGACACCGTGACCGCGTCGGGCGACGGCATCGTCACCGAGATGGACGCGCGCGCGGTCGGCGACGCCGCGTGGCGACTCGGCGGCGGCCGATCGCAGCCGGGGGAGGCGGTCGCGGCAGAGGCGGGAGTGACCATCCATGCGAAGCCCGGTGATCGTGTCCGAGCCGGTCAACCGCTGTTCACCCTCCACACGCAGGATGAGGACCGGATCCCCGGAGCCCGCTCCTGCCTGGCCGGGGCGACGACCGTGGGGCCCGACTCCGCCGAACACGCGGGCGGCGCGCGCACCCGTCCACTGATCATCGACCGCGTTAGGTTTCCATCATGACGACGCTGACCCCGGCGAACATCTCCCTCGCCCCGAAGGTGCTCCTCCACGACCACCTCGACGGCGGACTCCGGCCCGCGACGGTCCTCGAGTTGGCCCACGAGGTGGGATACGACGGCCTCCCGGCGGATGAGAACGGCAGGCAGATCGACGACGCCGAGACGCTCGGGCAGTGGTTCCGACGTGCGGCCGACAGCGGCTCGCTCGAGCGCTACCTCGAGACCTTCTCGCATACGGTCGCGGTGATGCAGACCGTCGGCGGGTTGGAACGCGTCGCGCGCGAGTGCGTGGAGGACCTCGCCGCCGACGGGGTCGTGTACGCCGAGGTGCGTTATGCGCCCGAACAGCATCTCGAAGGCGGGCTGACCCTCGACGAGGTCGTCGAAGCGGTGCTGCGGGGCTTCGCCGAGGGCGAGGCGGTCGCGGCCGAGCGGGGCCGGACGATCACCGTGCGGTGCCTGGTCACCGCGATGCGCCACGCCGCCCGGTCACGCGAGATCGCCGAACTCGCGGTCCGCTACCGGGACCGGGGTGTCGTCGGTTTCGACATCGCCGGCGCCGAGGCGGGGCATCCGCCGACCCGCCATCTCGACGCCTTCGAATACATGCGGGCCAACTGTGCGCCCTTCACCATCCACGCCGGCGAGGCATTCGGGCTGCCGTCGATCCACGAGGCCATCGGCTTCTGCGGGACGGACCGGTTGGGTCACGGCGTCCGCGTCTTCGACGACATCGAACTCCCGGAGGGGGTCGATCTCGCGGCGCACTCGTTCGCGGGTGCGCGGCTGGGTCAGGTGGCGAACATCGTGCGGGACAAGCGGATTCCGCTGGAGCTGTGCCCGAGTTCGAATGTGCAGACCGGGGCGGTCGGTTCACTCGCCGAGCATCCGTTCAACGTGTTGGCGCGCCTACGGTTCCGGGTGACGGTGAACACCGACAACCGATTGATGTCCGACACCACCATGAGCAAGGAATTCGGCCTGCTCGCCGATCGGTTCGGCTACGGCTGGGCGGATTTCGAACGGTTCACGGTGAACGCGATGAAGTCGGCGTTCATCCACTTCGACGAGCGGCTGGCGTTCATCGACGACGTGATCAAGCCCGGCTACGCGGTGCTGCTCGGCTGAGCAGCACCGTCGCGGCCGGTTATGGGCGGAGAGGACTGCGCCCGTCAGCCCTTCTTGGTGAGCCGGGCCTCGAAGTCGTGCTCGAGCGCGCGCCACGCCTCGGCCTCGTTGTCGAACGGACCGCTGGGCGCCATGCGCTTGGGGTCGGGGTTGACGGTGTAGTCGACGAACCATCCCAGCGGGGTGGTGGTGCCGAGGGCCTCGGAGACCGTGTTGTCACCGGCGTAGTCGGCTGCGTCGGTGAAGAGTTCGACGGCGAGGTCGAGCTGGTCGCGATCCATTCGGCGGGGGCCGTCGGCGATGTCGTCGGCGAGACCCGGCAGGACGTAGACGTTGTCGTCGATGACGTCGAACTCGAGGGATCCGTTGGTCGCCTCGGTGCGGACCTCGTCGAACGTGGACAGGTCGGCGAGGTCATGCGTGTTGTCGTCGGCGAGGAACCGCGAGAGCGAGCGCGCCGAGGTGAACACGAAGATCTTGCCCTTGGTGCCGAGGAACACCGGGTCGTCTCCGAGATAGCACCGCAGTGTCAGGTACTCGTTCGCGCTGGTGACGATCTTGATCGGGTCGATGCCGACCGACGCCCAGAAATCGTCGTCGTCGTAGTCGTCCTCGTCCTCGTCGTCCGTGTCCTCTTCGAGGTCATCGTCGTCGGCGGCGTCCGAGGACTCGGCGTCGGGGGCACCGACGATCTCGATGTCATCGTCGGTCGGCTCGTCCTCGTCCTCGGCGGACGCGGCGGCCTCGAGTTCGGCCTCGGCGGTCTCGACGGCCTTGGCGTCCACCTTCGGTGTGCTGATGACACCGTCGATGGCATCGAGCACGTCATCCCAGTGCTTGGCGATGAGCCGGCCGATGCGCACCCAGAGGTCGGTGCCCTCGCGGCCGTCGAAGTTGCGTGTGCCGGTGGTGACGGCGCCCAGGATCGGGTTGCCGTTGAAGAACTTGGTGACCGGTGTCAGTTCGCAGACCTCACCGAGGATGCGCACGATCTCGAGTGCGTCTTCGAGTTCGGCGATGACCTCGGCGGTGGGGTCCTCCGCGGCGAGCTCGGGTACGCCGACGAGGTCGTAGCTGTGGCGCTCGTCGGGGACCAGTTCATCGGCCTGCAGGCCGACCACGGTCGACCACGCCGGATGCTCGACGAGATCGTTGTCCTCGTTGGTGCGGATGAACGCGGCGAGCTCGGCGACAGAGGGCAGGACGTACAGGTCCTCGTCCAGTCCGAGGAAGGCCTCCCATTCGTCATCGCCCTCACGCCAGCGGGGTGCCCACAGGGTGAAGCTGTTTCCGTCGGTGAGTCCGAGCTCAATCGGGACGATGTCTCCGGCCATGGGGACACAGCCTAGCGATTGTCGGCGGCGGATCCAGTAGTGCCCCCACAGACGGTCGGTGGTGTGCCGACGACTTTTCGATGAACTCCTGACTCGCCCGCGGGTGCGACCATCGGCGCGGCTCTCATCGTGGACGGAAGAATCCTTCGAATGCCTGGTCGAGGTTCGAGGTTCGCACCGGCGAGACGCCTACGGGGTCACCGGCTTCGATCATTTGACCATTGCCGATGTACATCGCCACGTGGCCGGACCACACCGCGAGGTCTCCGGGCTGCAGCTGCGCCTGGGACACCTGATACCCGGCGGTGTCCTGCTCCTGGGCGAGGCGGGGGATTTCGAGCCCGGCCTGCCGGTAGGCCCACTGTGTGAAGCCGCTGCAGTCGAATCCGTCGGGCGTCGTCCCGCCCCAGACATAGGGCACCCCGCGTTGACTCAGCGCGGCCCGCACCGCGGTCGCCGCGCGTTCGTTCGGAGCGTGGGCGACCGAGCCGTCGGGCAGCGTGATGGGGACGCCGCCGGGCGTGGGGACGGGCGACAGTCTGGCGGCGTCGCCGCCTGCGACTCCGACCATCTCGGCCGGCGCCGTGCGGCGGGCCAGGGCGGCCATCGCCTCGGTGTCGGAGCCGAGCTCGGCGCGAGCACGACCGATGATCTCCACGCCGCGGCTCAGATGCTCGACGGCGATCGGCAGGACCGCGAGAAGGACTGCCGGAGTGGCCAATCCGCCGTTGAGGCCACGGACATGCCGTTCCAGGGAGTCCACGAGGCCGTTCAGCGCGGTCGACGCCATGTGGACGGTACGGCCGGCGCTCTCGACGAGCCGGCCGAACTGGGCGGCGCATTCGGTGAGTTCGGTGAGTCGGCGCTGGTTCGCCGCGGTCGCGGCTGCGGCTCCGGCGGCCCCGGCTCCGTCCCACCGCGTGCGGACGGACTCGGCGGCCGACGTCGACCGCTGGCGCACCGACTCGACGGTGCCCGCTACGGTCCGGACCTGCTCGGCGGGGTTGCCCGGTGCCAGGATGCCGGTCCCCAGCGCGGCGATCAGTTGCCGCAGTGGCTCGATGAGGAGTTCGACGGGGATCACAGCGTCAGCTCACCGGCCGTCGCGATCCGGTCGGCGGCGGCGCAGTCGCAGTCGGCGTAGGACGTTGCGGCCGAGCTCGTCGTGAGTCCGACGCGTTCCTCGCGCGCCGTCGCGGCCTCGATGGTGCGACGGTGCAGGTCGAGGAACTCGACGACGGCGGTGAGGAACTCGATGCCGATGAGACCGAAGGTGATGGCTAGTTCGACCACGGCGGCGTCGTCGCTGCCGGTCCCGCCCTCGAGCATCTGGGCGTTCGTGCGGTGTGCGCCGGAGAACTCGTGCAGCGCAGACGAATCGGCGAACAGTCGGCCACCTGTGTCCGGGCCTGGCCGGGTGGGTGCGGGATAGGGATGGGGGGAGGACGGGCTCATGGGTTTTCGACGCGGCGCGGCCCCGTTGGGTTCCATCAAATTCTCGCGGCGACCCAGACCGGCGTGGTGGAGCTCGCCCAAGCGGCACGCGAGCGCCGGGGAGGAAATAGGGTGTCGGCATGGAGTCCCTGATCGTCGACCATCCCCTCGCAGCCGCGCGTCTGACCACGATGCGTGACGAGACCACCGACAACGCCGGATTCCGGGCTGCGCTGTCCGACCTCACCCAGATGCTGATCTACGAGGCGCTTGCCGGTGCGCCGCGCGCCGACGTCGCGATCAACACGCCGATGACCGCGCACACGGGATCGAGGCTGGCATCCCCGCCTCTCCTGGTCCCGGTCCTGCGGGCCGGCCTCGGGATGGTCGAGCAGGCGCACGCGATGGTGCCCGAGGCGCATGTCGGTTTCGTGGGCCTCGCCCGCGACGAGGAGACCGCACAACCCGTGCCGTACCTGGAGTCGCTGCCGGAGGACCTGTCGGGACGGCCGGTGTTCGTCCTCGACCCCATGCTCGCCACCGGCGGCTCCATGCTCCACACCATCGAGTTGCTGGTCGCCCGCAATGCCACCGACATCACCGCCGTGTGTGTCGTCGCCGCACCTGAAGGGGTTGCGGCGCTGGAGAATTCCGGTCACCCGTGCCGGCTCGTCGTGGCTGCCGTGGACGACGGGCTCAACGAGGTCAACTACATCGTGCCCGGTCTCGGTGACGCGGGCGACCGGCAGTTCGGTCCGAGGTATTCGTGAGTATGGCTGAACCTCGCGCGGCACGTCGCTGAGACAAGCCACACGTCGTCATTCAAAGGCCCTCATGACCCGCCCTGATGTTCTTTTCGCCGAACGCCGCCGTCTGGTACTGGCAGGATGCTTCGTCGATCACCGATCACGGACGGCCGCTGCGGTGGGCCGCCGGACGGTTTGAATGCTCGAGCGACGGCCGAGAAACGGGTCGACGGCTACCGCGTTCACGGCGAAGCCGGCATGACAGATCACTCCAGCCGCCCCACCTGTCACCCAACGAACCCCGGTGCGACGTGAACGTCGAATCATCGAGCTACGCCTATCTCCCCGCCGGGACGCAGCTCCTATTGCCACGCATCTACTGCTGCGAGATCGACCGTCGAGGCGGTGCTGCGCCGATACGGGATGCCACTGTTGCGACACCTCGCCCAGGCCACCGCGCTGCCGGTACGCCGAACCCCACCGCGCCGCTTAGATCACGGCGCTCCCGGAGGCCTCCATATCGTCGACGACCACACTCGGCTGCGTACTCCGAGATCCTCACCGACGAACGCACAGAGACCGATACGCAATTCTGGGGCCGGGCACGCCCTTCTTCCACGCGCACGGCATCACGGACAAGAGTTGTTGACCGACTACGGCGGCAGTTGCCGCCCAGGGCTTTCCGCGCATGCCCTCGGCCATGAGATCGCGCACCAGAGACCCGTCTGTACCGGCCACAGACCACAACAGAGTTGAACGCTTCCACCGGTTGCTCGCCTCGGAAAGGGCCTACGCGAGGTCTACACCACTGAGGCCGCCCGAGCGGCGACCTACGACGACTGGCTGCACGACTACGAAAACCACCGAATCCACACCGGTATCGGCGGATTCGCCCGAACGCCTACGCGTCCACAACTTCACCGGGGCTACAGCGAGTCCGCGGCAAGAACACCGTTGGAAGAACGAATTCCGAAACGGGTGTGACTGAAGTTCACCACTGTCATCGATCCACGCACTGCAAACGCACGGTGGACGAAAAGCGCTGCACAGTCATTGGTTTCGTAATTTCTGGGCTTGTGGAGTTTTCTCGTAATCGAATGGATGTTCCTGTACCTTGGAGTCATGTCAGAGCTAGCCACTCTCCTCGATCAACTCATCGAGACCACCCCACCCGCCGACGACCCCACCGGCAGAGCAACATTCGACGCCCTCGACACATGGCGCCTGATCCGCAACCTTGCTGATCATCAGATCGTCACCCACGCAGCGCAACTCGACGAACTCGGCGTCGCGCAGAAAGCCGGCAGTACCACCAAGAAGTTGCTGATCGAAAGCGGCCACGCACCTGCCGCTGCTCTTCGCACCGTGCGAAGTGTCAACGCCCTACCGACGCTGCCCGTGGTGGCGCGTCACGCGGCCGACGGGAGACTGGCTGGCGAGATCGTCGACGCCATCGTGCGCGGGGTGAACGAGATCGAGAAACGTTGTCACGAAGGGCTTTCCGACGACGATCGCACCCGGCATGAGAGCGAGCTCGTCGCCCAGGCGCTGTCGGGCGCGACACCGACTGAAGTACTCAAGCACGCTCGAGCCATCGGCAACACACTCTGCGACGACTCTGACACCGGTGTACCGGCGGCCGACGACCCATCGCTGAACTCGGTCAACGCACACACCACCGACGACGGCCGCGTCGAGGTCCGTGCCGATCTCACCCAGGTGGTCGGCGAGAAGTTCCTGGCCATGATCGACGAACGCTCCTGCCCAAAACCCGAACCCGACGGAGCCGAGGATCGTCGCACCGCCGAGCAACGCCGCGCCGACGCTTTCGAGTTGATCCTCGACCAAGCCGCGATCGGCGCGACCATCGATACCGTTGGTTCCCCGCGCACGCAACTGATGCTGACGATCCCCGCGACCGGAGAGCTGGCAACGCTGCCGTGGACCGGGACGGTCAGCCAAGCGACCGCCAAAAAGGTGTCGTGCGACGGGTCCCTGACCGAGATAATCCTCGACCGTGAGGGCGTACCGCTGCAGATGGGTCACACCCGCCGGTTGTATCCGGCACACCTCCGCAAAGCAATCATCGTGCGCGACGCCTGCTGCATCAAATGCGGTGCACCACCCTCACATACCCAAGTCCACCACATCCGGTCATGGGCCGACGGCGGACCCACCGACCTCGACAACGGCTGCCTGCTCTGCCAACGCTGCCACACCCAGGTCCACCACCACGGCTGGGACATCGTCATTGGTTACGACCGGCACCCGTGGCTCATCCCACCCGCGTCGATCGACCCGCACCGCCGGCCACTACCCGCCTACAACCGACGCACCATGCGACTCGACGACGCCGCCTGACCACACCTTCGCGCAGCACCTTCCGCACCCGGGCCACACCCGGGACCGAACCTGTCCCTTGACAACTCAACAGTGTCACCCCAGCGGCAACCGCCCGTACGAGACCGGAACGTCTCGTCGTCGTGGGTGGAAGGCGACTGCCGAGCGCCGAATGAGGGCCCGGACCTGGGCCAGTGCTGCCGGGTGTTCCAAACTGCCGGGGACGGTGGTCGTCTGTGCCCCAGGCGAACTGGCGGCACGTCCAAGCGGGGGCGGCAACGTCGGCGTGGCAACGGTCGTCCCGTCACGCACGCTTCGAATTACGGTGACCGGGCTGCGCCGAACCGCGGTCAGCGAGGTGCGGCGGGTCTCAGCCGGGCAGCGACCAGTACGCGAGCATCGGCTCCTCGGTGAGCACGGCGCCGCCGTCGACGATGGTGAGACTTGTCGGCGAGACGAGGTAACGCACCGAACCGTTGCGCGCCTCGAAGGTGTCGCCGGTGCGGGTCGGGAACTGGAGTTCGATCCCGCCCTCGGGTGCGGCGCCCTTGTAGTACAAGCGGCCCGTCTGGGTGCCCACCTGGCAGATCACCACGCGCGACCGGGCGGTCTGTCCGACGGCCACGGCGGGGTCGTCGGCGGCGTTGCAGCGGGGGCCGCTGGTGAATCCCTGCCAGTCCGCGCCGGCGACGGTGGGGGTCGGCCGGACCGGGGGCGGCGGCGTCGTGGTGGTGGTCGCGGTGGTGGGGGTCGTCGTCTCCGCGGGGCGGGTGACGGTACTCGTGAAGGTCGACGCCGACGGTTGTCCGCCGTCCGCGCTGTCGCGGTCCGCGGACTCGTCGTCCGCGGGGATCAGGAGCAGCGCCGCGAGGACGCCCACCACCACCAGCAGCACGCCCGCGCCGATCGCCACCAGCACCGCCGGCGACGACCACGGGGACCGAGGCGGGCCAGGTGGCACCGGGCCCTGCGGGTAACCGCCCGACGGATAGCCATACTGGGGATAGCCGCCTGGACCGCTCGGTGGATAGGTCATCTCGCTCCTTCGGTTCGGCCGGCCGCCGGTTCCGTTCGGTCCTACAGTTCGCCGATGATCAGGGCCAACAGCTCGCCCATCCGGGTTGCCGACGCGCGGCCGACCTCCAGGACCTCTGCGTGGCTCAGGTGTTCGCCGGTCATGCCGGCCGCGAGGTTGGTGACAAGGGAGATGCCGAGCACGTCGAGTCCGGCGGCGCGCGCCGCGATGGTCTCGTGCACGGTCGACATCCCGACCAGGTCCGCACCCATCGTCCGCAACATCCGGATCTCGGCGGGGGTCTCGTAGTGCGGGCCGGGGAGCCCGGCGTAGACCCCATCGGCGAGGCCCGGGTCGATGCCGCGCGCGATCTGTCGCAGCCGCGGTGAATACGCATCGACCAGGTCGACGAACTGGGCCCCGACCAACGGGGAGCGGGCCGTGAGATTCAGATGATCCGAGATGAGCACGGGTTGCCCGACCGACATGTCCTCGCGCAGACCGCCCGCCGCGTTGGTGAGCACGACGGTGTGGACACCGGCCGCGGCTGCGGTGCGGACCGGGTGGACCACGCGAGCGAGGTCGTGGCCCTCGTAGGCGTGAATACGTCCCAGCATTAACAGGACTCGTCGATCACCGATCCGGACGGAGTGGACCACGCCGCCGTGGCCGGCGGCCTTGGGCGGGACGAATCCCGGGATCGACGCCATCGGCAACGAGCGGATGGGCCGCCCGAAGGCGTCGGCGGCGGGTGACCATCCCGACCCGAGGATGACGGCCACATCGTGTGTAGCGGCGTCGGTCTCGGCAGCGATCGTGGCCGCGGCGACGATGGCCGCGGCATCGGGGTCGGCGGTGGGCTCCATGCGCCAACCCTAAACCGTTCCCCGGCCCACACGGCCGCGCGTCGCACCGCGCCGACCGATCGGGTCGGTGGCGACGAGACCGGGAGCGATAAGGTCGGGACATGCCATTTCTGAACGGTGACGGGGAGGTCGTCGAGCTCCATCTCGGAGCGCGCGGTGAGGAGATCAGCGAGTCCAATCCGGAGAACCGCTTCCGGGCCGACTGGTTGGACGAGGTCGATGCACTGCTGGACCAGGTGGTCGCCGACCCGACACGACCGCTGGTGATCACCGCCACCGGGAAGTTCTTCTCCAACGGCCTGGACACCGACCACATCTTCGCCGCTCCCGACCAGCTGCCCGGTTACCTCGACCGCGTGCACGCCCTGTACGCGAAGGTGCTCACCCTGCCCGTTCCGACGGTCAGCGCCGTCAACGGACACGCCTTCGGCGCCGGAGCGATGCTCGCGTTGTGTACCGACCACGTCCTGATGCGCACCGAACGCGGTTTCTGGTCGCTGCCCGAGGCCGCTCTCACCATGCCGTTCACCCGTGGGATGGCCACGTTGCTGCGCACCCGACTGACCGATCGCACCGCCACCGAGGCGATGTACACCAGCCGGCGGTACGGCGCCGACGACGCGGTGCGTGCGGGAATCGTCGACGAGGCCGTGGACGCCGAGCTCCTCGTGAAGCGGGCCACCGAGATCGCGGCCGCCCGCTCCGCGACCGCCGGACCCAACCTGGCGCTGATCAAGCGCGGACTCCGTGGCCCCCTGCTCGACGACCTCGCACGTCAGACCCCGCCCGGAGTCTTCTGATGTCGGCCGCGGGAGCGGACTTCGCCGCGGCGGACGATCCCATCGACGCCTGGCTGGCCGAGCACGGCGGCGATCTCATCGCGTGGCGCCGGCAGATCCATGCGCATCCGGAACTGTCCCGGCAAGAGGTCCGCACCACCGAGCTGGTGATGAGCGAGCTCACCGCTGCCGGACTCACCCCGCGCCGGCTGCCGCTGGGCACCGGAGTGGTGTGCGACCTCGGTCCCGCCGGTGAGCCCCGTATCGCGCTGCGCGCGGACATGGATGCCCTGCCGGTGACCGAACACACCGGCCTGCCGTTCACCTCGGCGGTGGAGGGCGCGTCGCACTCGTGCGGTCACGACGCGCACACGGCCATCCTGATCGGCGTCGCGAAGCTCCTCGCCGCGGCCGAACCACTTCCGGTCGGCGTGCGTCTGATCTTCCAGGCCGCCGAGGAGGTCATGCCCGGCGGAGCCCTCGACGCCATCGAGGCGGGCGTCACCACCGGTCTCGGCCGCATCTTCGCCCTGCACTGCGACCCTCGCCTGCCGGTCGGCACGGTCGGCCTGCGGTCCGGCCCGTTGACGTCCGCGGCCGACCACATCGATCTGCAACTGCACTCGGCCGGCGGGCACACGTCGCGGCCGCACCTCACCGGGGATCTCATCTACGCGATGGGCACGGTGATCACCGGCCTGCCCGGGGTGCTGTCGCGACGGATCGACCCGCGTTCGGGCACGGTGATGGTGTGGGGCGCGGCGAATGCCGGCAGCGCCGCCAACGCCATCCCGCAGGAGGGTCGCATGCGCGGCACGGTCCGCACCGGCGATCACGCCACCTGGGCCCAGCTCGAACCGCTGGTCCGCAGCGTCGTCGGCGAGCTGCTGGCACCGCTCGGCGTCCGTTACGACCTCTCGTACTTCCGCGGGGTGCCGCCGGTCGTCAACGACGAGGTCGCGGTCGGGATGTTCGAACGGTCGGTCGCCGCGATCGGGCCCAACGCGATCGCGGACACCCCGCAGTCACCCGGCGGCGAGGATTTCTCCTGGTATCTCGAACACGTGCCGGGAGCGATGGCCCGCCTCGGCGTGTGGGACGGATTCGGACCGCAGGTCGATCTGCACGCGCCCAACTTCGATCTCGACGAACGTGCCCTCGCCATCGGTGTGCGCGCGCTCGCCGGGATCGTGCTGAACGCGACCAGCGCCGCCGGCTAGGACACCTCGTTCTATTCCGCGGGCCCCGGTCCGGGTCCGACATTGCGCGACTCGCGCAACCGGAGGTCCTGCACATACTCCGCGGGTGCGCCGGCGATCTCCGCCGCCTCGGCCATGACGCCGAGGTAGCGCGCCGAGGGCAACCCGCCCTCGAAGGCGTCGAGGACGTACAACCAGGCCAGTACCGGGCCGTCGGCGGTGTCGACGCGGGCGCGGATCTTGCGGTGGATGCCGAGCTCGGAACCCTCCCACCGGTCGAGCAGATCCTCATCCTCGGTGGTGACGTCGTAGAGAACCACGAACACCCGGGCGTCGGGGTCGTCGCGGTCCTCGGTGACCGTGGCCAGGGACCCCTCCCACCCGATGTCGCCGCCGCCGAACGTCAGACGCCAGCCGCGGAGCCATCCGGTGCCCGACATCGGGGAGTGCGGCGCGCGCTCGGCCATCTGCTCGGGATGCATGTTGGATCCATAGGCGGCATAGATGGGCACGGATGGAGCCTAGATGGTCTCCGCCGAGTCCGGAAGGCGACACCGTGGCCCGGCCCCGGTGTGCGACCACGTTCACAACGACGGACCCGCCCGACTAGTTTGGTAGGCGGCGCGAACGGGGTCGACCGTCTCGCGCGACCCGAGGAGCGTGTCACCCCGCGTTCCCGTCGAGCCACGACACACAGCCGGGCGCAGCTTCCCCACGAAGGACGCGGCGAGCCGGCGTGGAGAACAGGAGTCACAGTGACCAGGATCGTCATCATCGGCGGAGGACCCGCGGGTTACGAGGCGGCGCTCGCGGCGGCCGCCTACGGGGCCGACATCACGGTGATCGATTCGGACGGGATCGGCGGTGCCTGCGTGTTGTGGGACTGCGTCCCGTCCAAGACGTTCATCGCGTCCACCGGCATCCGCACCGAGGTCCGTCGCGCCGTCGACCTGGGCATCAACATCAAGACCGACGACACCTCCGTCACGTTGCCGCAGATCCACCAGCGGGTCCGCGACCTCGCGTTCGCCCAGTCCGCGGACATCCGCTCGCGACTCATCAGCGAAGGCGTGACGCTCGTCTCCGGTACCGCCGTGCTCGACGAGCGGCAGGTCGGCGTCTCGACGCATACCGTCGTCGCGACCCTCGCCGACGGAACCACCGAACGCTACGACGGCGATGTGGTCCTGCTGGCGACCGGCGCCTCGCCCCGCGTGCTGCCCGACGCCCAGCCCGACGGCGAGCGCATCCTCACCTGGCGTCAGCTCTACGACCTCGAGGAGCTGCCCGAGCACCTCGTCGTCATCGGTTCCGGCGTCACCGGCGCCGAGTTCGTCCACGCCTACACCGAACTGGGCGTCAAGGTGACGCTCGTGTCGAGCCGCGACCGGGTCCTCCCGCACGAGGACGAGGACGCCGCGCTGGTGCTCGAGGACGCACTCGCCGAACGCGGCGTCGAACTGGTCAAGCACGCCCGCGCCGACAAGGTCGAGCGGCACGGCGATTCGGTCACCGCGCATCTGGCCGACGGCTCGACCGTGACCGGCAGTCACGTGCTGATGACCGTCGGTTCGGTCCCCAACACCACCGATCTCGGACTCGATCGTGCCGGGGTCGCGGTCGGCAAGGGCGGTTACATCGAGGTCGACCGGGTGTCCCGCACGTCGGTCGCGGGGATCTATGCGGCCGGCGACTGCACCGGGCTGTTCCCGCTGGCATCGGTGGCCGCCATGCAGGGCCGCATCGCGATGTACCACGCACTCGGCGAGGGCGTGAGCCCGATCAAGTTGAAAACCGTTGCGTCCGCGATCTTCACGCGACCGGAGATCGCCACGGTGGGGGTGTCGCAGAACGCCATCGACACCGGTGAGTACCCGGCGCGCACCGTGATGCTGCCGTTGGCCACCAACCCGCGCGCCAAGATGAGCGGTCTGCGCCGGGGCTTCGTGAAGATCTTCTGCCGGCCGGCCACCGGTGTGGTCATCGGCGGTGTCGTGGTGGCGCCGAACGCCTCCGAACTGATCCTGCCCATCGCCCTCGCGGTGCAGAACAAGCTCACCGTCGGTGATCTGGCCCAGACGTTCTCGGTGTACCCGTCGCTGACCGGGTCCATCACCGAGGCGGCGCGGCAGCTGGTTCGGCACGACGACCTGGACTGAGCGCCGCCCGCCCGCTGTGCACAGCCGGTGCCGGTGTGCGCCGCCGGGTGCGTCGTCACGGTAGGGTCGGACGAATTCGTTCGTCCCGGCCGGCGACCAAGGGGGTGTCGTGAGCTCGCCGCAGCAGTCCTACAACACCTACGGCAGTCGCAACGACCGCGCGTTCGCTCGCGGTCGCACGCAGTGGGCGGGCATGAGCATCGACGAGATCCTCGACGTCCTGAGCACGATGGAACCCGGTCGTGCCGGCGGTGACGTCAACACGATCCTGCAGGCGATCGAGTCCGTCCGCCGCGCGGCCGAACGGATGCACGCGATGTTCGGCGACGGCATGCTCGGTCAGGCTTCCGACGCGGCGCTGGAGGCGGGCCGGTCGCTGTCGGCCGATCTGGCGACAACCTCGGAGACCGCCGGTCAGATCGGGGATGCGCTGGCCGGCGCGACGGGCATCCTCGGGTCGGCTCGCGGGCAGGAGGGACGGTTGCGTGAGCTACAGCAGCACATCCGTGACAATCCCGAGGACGCGCCGGCGGTCCGGCACGAGGTCGACCGGGCGATGACGGGCGCCTACTCCTCGCCGATGATCGGGCTGCAGCGCTCCCTGCCGAACGACCCGTCCGGGGCGAACGGGGTGACCGCAGGACTCGGCGGCGGGCCGACCGCAGGCGGTTCCGGGGCCGCGGGCTCCGGGCCGGACGCTCCCCGCGGTCAGGCCGCCAACACCGTCGACGCCGGCGACTTCGGGCGTGCCACTCCGACTGCCGGGCCGGTGCCGGTCGCTGCGGGCGGTCCACCGCCCGGTGGCGGCGGACCCGGTGCGTCGTCGACGCCGCCAGGGCCTGCGGGTCCGGGCGGCGGACCATCCGGTCGTGGCAACACGGACGGCCCCGACGGGTTGGTGCGTGGTGGTCGGGCGACGCCCGAGTCGACGACCCGCGGCGCCGCGGCTCCGGGAACGCACCGGTCGGAGGGCGCCGACGGGATCGGCGAGAACAGCGGATCCGGTTCCGGTGCCGGTGCGCCGGCGAGTGGAGGCGCCGGGGTCCCGGTCGCGATGCCCGCTCCCGGCTTGCTCCCACCCGCATCGGCGCCGACGCCGACCCCGGGCGCCGGCGGCTCACCGACGCCGGCGACCCCCGCCACCGCCGGGCCGGTTGCCCAGCGCCCGACGGGGATGCCGCTCGCCGGGGCCCCGGGCGGCGGACGGCGGCCCGGCGCCGACGACGACAGCCACCGGGCCGCGCCGTACCTGCACACACGGGAACACGGCGCGCAGCTCGTCGGCGACATGCCGCTCGTCGGTCCGCCCGTCATCGGCGACTGGATCCGGCAGGCCTCCCCGGCGGTCGACGACGCCGCGCCGGCCGGGCCGGATCAGGCCTTGTCCCTGCGGCCCGCGGCACCCGGCGACGCCGTCTCCCGGACCCCCGTCGACGGTGCGGCGCAGGGGATCTCGGACGACACCGGTGCACCGGCGGGCGGTTCGGCCACGTCGAAACCGGAGACCGTGTGAACGCCGGACTGAAGCGTGTCGACCGGTTACCGGGCGGCGTCGCCCGCCTCGTCGACTCGGTGCCCGACGAAGACCTCACGGCGTGTCTGCACCTGATCGTCGCGACCGTCCTGGACGTCACGGCGGTCTCGACGCCCGAGATCCGGGAGGCGATCAGCCAGTGGCGGCGGCAGGGCGGTGCGTCGACGGCCGGCATCGCACGTCTGCGGCTCGTCGCGGCACAGCACGACTTCGACGCCTTCGCGCATCAGCGTCGTGGCGACGTGGACGCCCAGCGCGACAGCTTTCGCCGCGCCCGCGCCGTTGACTGCCTGGTAGCCGCGATGTCGACGCCCGCCGCTGGTGAGTCACTGCGCGATGCGCTCCGCGAATCGGCCTACGAGGCCGCCGCGGCACTGGGCGGCACGGCCGGTGTGGTCGCCATCCTCGCCGACCACGTGATGTGAGGCGGCGGCGCCGTCGCGCCGGTCAGGTCAGGCCGAAGCTGTGCTCGACGGCTCGGTTCCATCCCGCGTAGAGGCGGTCGCGGTCGTCGGCGGCCATCCCGGGCTCCCACCGGCGGTCTTCGGCCCAGTTGGCGCGGATGTCGTCCTCGCTCTCCCAGAAACCGACGGCCAGGCCGGCCGCATAGGCCGCGCCCAGAGCGGTCGTCTCGTTCACGACCGGCCGCACGACGGGTACGTCGAGGATGTCGGCCTGGAACTGCATGAGCAGTTCGTTCACGACCATTCCGCCGTCGACCTTGAGCGTCGACAGTTCGACCCCGGAGTCGGCCTGCATCGCCTCGATGACCTCCCGCGTCTGAAAGGCGCTGGCTTCCAGTGCGGCTCGGGCGATGTGGCACTTGTCGGCGAACCGGGTGAGACCCACGATGACGCCGCGGGCATCGGGGCGCCAGCGCGGCGCGAAGAGTCCGGAGAACGCCGGCACGAAGTAGACGCCGCCGTTGTCGTCGGCCCCGGCCGCCAGCTTCTCGACGTCAGATGCCTGCGGGATCAGGCCGAGATTGTCACGCAGCCACTGGATGAGCGAACCGGTCACCGCGATCGAACCCTCCAGCGCATAGCGGGCCGGCTCGTCGCCGATGCGGTAGCAGACGGTGGTGAGCAGTCCGTGCTCACTGAAGACCGGCTCGGTACCGGTGTTGAGAAGCAGGAAGTTCCCGGTGCCGTAGGTGTTCTTGGCCTCGCCGGGGTCCAGGCAGGCCTGGCCGAACGTCGCTGCCTGCTGGTCCCCGAGGATGCCCGCCAGCGGCACGCCCGGTAGCGGTCCGTTGCCGCGAAGGGCGCCGAAATCGCCCGAGGAGCTGCGGATCTCGGGCAGCATGGCCATCGGGATGCCCATCTCGGCGCAGATGTCGGGATCCCACTGCTGAGTCCGGAGGTCCATGAGCATCGTCCGCGAGGCGTTCGTGACGTCGGTGACGTGCTGGCCGCCGTCGACGCCGCCGGTCATGTTCCACGCCATCCAGGAATCCATGGTGCCGAAGCACAATTCACCGTTCTCGGCGCGTTCGCGGAGGCCGTCCACCGAGTCGAGGAGCCAGCGGGCCTTCGGGCCGGCGAAATAGGTGGACAGCGGCAACCCGGTGCGGTCGCGATAGCGGTCCATGCCCACGTCGCCGGCGAGCTCGGTGCACAGGTCGTCGGTGCGCGTGTCCTGCCAGACAATGGCGTTGTGCACCGGCTTGCCGGTCTCGCGATCCCAGATCACGGTGGTCTCGCGCTGGTTGGTGAGTCCGCACGCGACGATGTCCTTGGCGGTCAGCTCGGCCGAGGCGAGGGCCGCGGCGCCGACGCGGCGCGTGTTGCGCCAGATCTCGGCGGCGTCGTGTTCCACCCAGCCTGCCCGCGGAAAGATCTGTTCGTGTTCGAGCTGCTCGACGCCGACGACGCGACCCTCGTGATCGAAGATCATCGCCCGGGTCGAGGTGGTGCCCTGGTCGATCGCCGCCACGTATTTGCCTGACCTACCCACGCCGGACAGTGTCGCACGCTGTCGAGGCCACAGAGATCAATTAGGCTCAGCAACCATGAACACCGAGTTCAACCCGGACCGGCCCGCCGACATGGGGCCCCTCTACCGCGCCGAGGCGTGGCGGAGGTTCGGGGAGGAACAGTTCGACGTGGTGGTCATCGGTGGCGGCGTGGTGGGTGTCGGTGCCGCACTCGACGCCGCGACACGCGGTCTGCGCGTGGCGCTCGTCGAGGCGCGCGACATCGCTTCGGGCACATCGAGCAGGTCGTCGAAGATGTTCCACGGTGGGCTCCGCTATCTCGAGCAGCTCGAATTCGGCCTCGTGCGTGAGGCTCTACGCGAACGCGAGTTGTCGCTACGGTTCCTCGCGCCGCATCTGGTCAAGCCGTTGCCGTTCCTGTATCCGCTCACGCAACGGGTGTGGGAGCGGCCGTATGTCGGAGCCGGCATCTTCCTCTACGACCGGATGGGCGGCGCCAAGTCCGTTCCCGGACAGCGTCATGTCACCCGATCAGGTGCCCTGCGCGTGGCGCCGGCACTCAAGCGCAGCTCGCTCATCGGCGGGATCCGGTACTTCGACACCGTCGTCGACGACGCGCGGCACAGCCTCACGGTCGCCCGCACAGCGGCCAATTACGGTGCGGTCATCCGGACCTCGACCCAGGTCACCGGATTCCTGCGCGAATCCGACCGGGTGCTCGGAGTCCGGGTGCGCGACACCGAGAACGGCGATGTGACCGAGATCCGTGCCCACTGCGTGATCAACGCCGCGGGGGTGTGGACCGACGAGGTGCAGGCACTGTCCAAGCAGCGCGGGCATTTCAAGGTCCGGGCCTCCAAGGGCGTGCACATCGTGGTGCCGCGCGACCGGATCGTCAGCGAGACCGCGATCATCCTGCGCACCGCCAACTCGGTGCTGTTCGTCATCCCGTGGGAGACGCACTGGATCATCGGCACCACCGACACCGACTGGAACCTCGACCTCGCGCATCCGGCCGCCACCCGCGCCGACATCGACTACATCCTCGAACGCGTCAACGAGGTCCTGGTCACCAAGCTCAACCACGACGACATCGAAGGCGTCTACGCCGGCCTCCGGCCGCTGTTGGCCGGGGAGGACGACGAGACCTCGAAGCTGTCCCGGGAACACGCGGTCGCGACCGTCGCGCCCGGACTCGTGTCGATCGCCGGCGGCAAGTACACCACCTACCGGGTGATGGCCGCCGACGCCGTCGACGCGTGCGACGACTTCATCCCCACCCGGGTGGCGCCGTCGATCACCGAACGCGTCCCGCTGCTCGGGGCGGACGGTTACTTCGCGCTCATCAACCAGTGCGAGCACCTCGGACGCCGATTCGGGTTGCACCCGTACCGGATTCGCCGGTTGCTGAACCGCTACGGCTCGCTGATCGACGACGTGCTGTACTACGCCGACGGCGACAAGAGCCTGCTGCAACCGCTGGCCGCGGCGCCGCAGTATCTGCGCGTGGAGGTGGTGTACGCCGCGGTCGACGAGGCGGCGCTGCACCTCGAGGACGTCCTCGCCCGGCGGACCCGCATCGCCATCGAATACTCCCATCGTGGCGTCGACTGCGCCGACGAGGTCGCCGACCTGCTGGCGCCCCTCCTCGGCTGGACCACCGAGCAACGCGACTTCGAGGTGGCGACCTACGTCGCGCGCGTGGAGGCCGAGGTGGCATCGCAGCAGCAACCCGACGACGACTCCGCCGACGCCCTGCGCGCCGCGGCCCCCGAGGCCCGGGCCGAGATCCTGGAGCCGGTTCCCGTTCCGAAATGACCTGGCTCCGGTCGAGTCGGGACGTTGGCCTCTGTCTCCGCCCCCTGATGCCGCGGCACGATCGGGGTGGGGGAAGAAGGAGGCGAGATCATGGTCGACGAACCGGTACGGGTACTCACTCCCGACCAGGCCTGGGATCTGTTGGGAGGAACCGAGCTCGGTCGGATCGCATTGGCCGTCAACGGTCAACCCGACATCTTCCCGGTGAACTTCCATGCGCACGACGGCCGCATCCTGCTGCGGTCCGGCGAGGGCACGAAATTGTCGGAGCTGGCTGTGAATTCCCGGGTGGCGTTCGAGGCCGACGGACACACCGAGACCGACGGGTGGAGTGTCGTTGCCAAGGGGACGGCGCGGATCCTGGTGTCGCTCCACGAGATCGAGGCGGCCGACCAGCTGCCGCTGCGCCCGTGGATCGCCACGATGAAGTACAACTACGTGGAGATCGCGGTCGACTCGATCACCGCCCGCCGCTTCGAGTTCGGGCCCGAACCGGAGCGCTACCCCGTGTGAGGGGGCCTCGGTCGGATCACACCTGGCACCGTGGACACCAGTAGACGGATCGTTCGCCGCCGGGGGATTCGAGTTCGCCCCGCTTCACCGGGGTGGCGCAGCGCCGGCACAGCCGCCCGTGGCGTCCATAGACCCACATCCGCGCATTCGGCGACGTGTTGCCCGTGGTGGTACGGGCCGACCGCATCCGGTTCGCCCACAGCAGGCGTCGGCTGAGGTCCACGACCGGCCCGAGGTCGACCTCGCCGACCGGCCGGGTCGGCAGGACTCGCCGCAGGAAACAGATCTCGCTGCGGAAGACGTTGCCGATTCCCGCGATCAGCCGCTGGTCGAGCAAGGCCGCACCGATCGTCGCGTCCGGGTCGGAACCGAGGCGTCGGATCGCCTCCTCGCGATCGAAGTCGTCGGCGAGCAGGTCGGGGCCGAGGTAGGCGAGCGCGGCGTCGGGGTCGGCGAGCAGTTCCAGTACGCCGAGGTCGAAACCGACCGCCTCATGGTCGGCGGTGCGCAGGACCGCGCGGGCCTGGTAGGCCGGGCGGCGCCACCGTTGCCCCCGCGGGTGCACGTGCCAGGCGCCCTCCATCTTCAGATGCGAGTGGATGCTGAGGGTGTCGCCGACACCCGGACCGCTCTCGGCGACGTCGATCAGCAGGTGCTTGCCCACCGATCGCACCGCGAGGACCTCGCGTCCGGAGAGGTCCGCGGTGGCCAGCGACGGGATGCGGAAGTCCGACGACTCGAGCACCCGTCCCGCGAGCCCCGCCCGCAGTCGTGCGGCGGCCGCGTAGACGGTGTCGCCCTCAGGCATGATCCGCCTCAGGCATGATCACCGAAACGCAGCCGGATGCCGCGCGGGGTCGTCGAGAATCCCGCTTCGACGAGCACCTTGCCGAAGTCGGTGGCGCGCACGGGTTCCGAGTCGATGTGGTCGATCGTCAGACGTGCGATCCGGCCCTTCCGGACCAGTGCGACCAGCGCGCCCGCGGCCGACTCCAGCCGCGGGATCGAGTCGCTGAACGTCAGCAGCGTCTTGCCGCCGCGTTCGACGAAACACACCACGTCACCGTCGACGATGACCACGAGCGCCCCCGGTTTGCGGCCCGGGCGGTGACCGGCCTCGGTGTCGCGAGACGCCGGCCACTCGAGCGCCGCCCCGTAGGGATTGGCCGGGTCCGTCGCGGCCAGCACGGTTGCCTCGCGGGGCGCTTTGCGATCGGGCAGCGCGTGCCGGCGCAATTCGTCGACGGTGGCCGGCGAGGCGAACTGCGCCCCGCCGAGGCCGTCGACGTAATAACCGCGACGAACGTGTCCGTTGTCCTCGAAGACGGTGAGGGCCTTGTAGACCCGCGCGAAGCCGCCGGTCACCTCCTCCGAGACGACGCTGCCGCGCGTGATCACGCCGTATCGGGTGAGCAACTGATCGCAGAGGCACTGCGTGGCTATGGTCGGCTCGGTGGACGGGTGGTCGAGGGCGAACCAGCGGCCACTCGCCGTCGGCGACACCGGGGGAGCGACGGAGTGTTCGGTGAGGTACCGGGCCGACAGGCGGCCGGCGCGGAGCCGGGGTGCGCGTCCGCGTGCCCGATGCGCGGGCGCCGAGCGCGGTGCGGACGGGCTGCGCCGCGGTTGCAGCAGGGCTCGGACGGGCGCGAAGCTGTCGTTGCTGACCCGCCCCGCCCACACGAGGTCCCACAGGGCACTCTCGATGTCGGCGGCCGGCGTGGTGGTGCCGGTGCTGATGTCGGCGGCGATCTGTGGGAACCGCAGGGCACCACCGGGTTCGAGTGCGGCCGTGACCCCGTCGTGGACCGGGGTGGTGTCGATCTCGTCGGCGTCGGGCAGCGTCAGGACGGCGACGTCCGCGGGATGCAGCGCCACCCAGCCGTCGGAGTTCCCGATGCGGCCGTGTCCGGACCAGATGACCTCACCGGCGCTGAGCAGTTCGTCGAGCATCGGCGCTGCGTAATCGGACACCCGGGCCGGCAGTACGAGGGACTCCCACGCCGACGCCGGCAGCGGGAACCCGGCCAGCTGGTCGATGACCGTCGCCACTCCGTCGACACCCCGGAGCTGGGTGCCCGACGACGCGTGCTGCCAGTCGAGGAGGAACCGGGTGAGGACGTCGGTACCGACGGGAGCCACCTCGGCGCGGCTCGCCGCCAGGGAACCGCGCCGGATCTGACCCAGCACGTCGCTGTGACACCACTGGCCCTCGCGAGGTGTGGCCTCGCCGCTCTCCGGCAGGAAATCACCTTCGACGACGCGTCGCTCTGATGCGAGACGGTTGAGGGTGTCGCGCACGACCCCGGTCGCGATACCCAGAGCCGCGGAGGCCTCGGGCACGGTGAACGGGCCATGGGTGCGGGCGTACCGGCCGATGAGGTCTCCGACGGGGTCGGGCACCTCCTCGAGATAGGCCGCCGGGATGCCGAGAGGTGCGGGCACCCCGAGGGCGTCACGGAGGCGGGCGGTGTCGTCGATGGCCGCCCACAGCGCACGTGCGTTGTGGTTGACCGAGATGATCTGCCCGACCCGGTGCAACTCGGTGAGCAGGTCGGCGGCCGGCTCGTCGCCGCGATACCGGGCCGCGACCTCCTCGGTGGTGAGCGGGCCCAGCCATCGCAGCAGGTCGACGATGTCCTCGGCGTCGCGCGCCTGACGCTCGGGGGACAGGCGTTGGAGCCGGGCGATCACGTCGGCGATGACCGCCGGATCGAGGAGCTCGCGCAGGTCGACGCGCCCGAGCAACTGGGCCAGCAGGCTGGTGTCGAGGGAGAGGGCGGCCGCGCGGCGCTCGGCGAGCGGCGCGTCGTCGGCGTACATGAAGGCTCCCACGTACCCGAACAGCAGCGACGCGGCGAAGGGAGACGGGCTCTGGGTCTCGGTCTCCACCACCCGGATCCGGCGCGTGCGGATGCGGGTCAGCAGATCGAGCAGGGCGGGGAGGTCGTAGACGTCCTGCAGGCATTCGCGGACGGCTTCGAGCACGATCGGGAACTCGGGGAATTTGGATGCGACGGAGAGCAGTTGGGCGCTGCGCTGGCGCTGTTGCCACAACGGGGCGCGCCGGCCCGGATCTCGGCGCGGCAAGAGCAGGGCGCGGGCGGCGCATTCGCGGAAACGGGACGCGAACATCGACGAGTCGGCCAGACCGTCGGTCACGAGTTGCTCGACCTCATCGGGGTCGAGGAGGAACACATCGGCTCCGGGTGGGGCGTCGTCGGTGTCGGGCATTCGCAGGATGATGCCGTCGTCGGAGGCGGTGGTGGCGCCCTCGATGCCGAGGGTCTCCAGCAGGCGCTGCGAGATGGCACTCGCCCAGGGGGCGTGCACACGTAAGCCGTAGGGGGAGTGGAGGATCACCCGCCAGTCGCCGAGTTCGTCGCGGAACCTCTCGACGACCAGCGTGCGGTCGGTGGGCAGGTGTCCGGTCGCCTCGCGCTGCTCGGCGATGAGTGTCGCGAGGTTGCTGCGGGCGTTGTCGGTGAGGCCGAGCCGGTCTGCCTGGTCGTCGAGCTTCCCGGGATCGGCGATCGACTGGGTGAAGGCGCCGATCGCGGCGCCCAGTTCGGCGGGGCGTCCGATCGCGTCACCGATCCAGAACGGCAGCCGGCCCGGTTGACCGAACGCGGGGGAGACGAGTACGCGGTCGTGGGTGATGTCCTCGATCCGCCAGCTGGTGGCGCCCAGCGCGAACACGTCGCCGACCCGGGACTCGTAGACCATCTCCTCGTCGAGTTCGCCTACGCGAGTGGCCTTCTCGCCGACCATGAACACGCCGAAGAGCCCGCGGTCGGGTATGGACCCGCCCGAGGTGACGGCGAGCCGCTGGGCGCCGCGCCGGCCGGTGATGACTCCGGCGTCGCGGTCCCAGTTCACCCGGGGGCGCAGTTCGGCGAACTCGTCGGACGGGAAGCGGCCCGCGACCAGGTCGAGGGTCGCGTCGAAGACGCCCCGGCCCAGTTCACGGTAGGGCGCCGCGCGCCGGACGACCTCGTACCAGTGATCGACCTCGAGGTCGTCGACCGCGGCCGCCGCGATGGTCTGCTGGGCGAGGATGTCGAGCGGATTCTGCGGGACCTTGATCTCCTCGATCGCGCCGTCGAGCATCCGGCCCACCGTCACCGTGCAGTGCAGCAGATCGGTGCGGTGCTTGGGGTAGAGGATGCCCTGGCTGATCTCGCCGACCTGGTGCCCGGCGCGGCCGATCCGCTGCAGTCCACTCGCCACCGACGGCGGGGACTCCACCTGGATGACGAGATCGACCGCACCCATGTCGATGCCGAGTTCGAGTGAGCTGGTGGCCACCACACACGAGAGGCGGCCGGCCTTCAGGTCGTCCTCGATCTGGGCGCGCTGCTCCTTGCTGACCGAGCCGTGATGGGCGCGGGCGAGAACCGGCTCGGCGCCGGAGCTCGCGCCGCTGCCCATCACGAACGCCGGGGCGCCGCCCGCGACCGACGGATTGCCGGTCGGTTCGGCAGTCTCGCCGTGGCGCTCGGCGTGGATCTCGTTGAGCCGAGCGGTGAGCTTCTCGGCGAGGCGTCGGGAGTTGGCGAAGACGATCGTGGCGCGGTTCGCCTCGATCTGGTCGACGATCGAGGCCTCGACGTACGGCCACAACGAGCCGGCAGTCGGCGAGAATGCGTCGTCCAGCGCCGCGGGATCGGCATCGGACACCGGCGGCGGGATGTTGGCCATGTCCTCGACGGGGACGTCGACGCGCAGGTCGAATGTCTTGTCGGCCTTGGGTTTGACCACCTGGCACGGCGCGGCGCCGGACAGGAACCCCGCGACCACCTCGGGCGGGCGGACCGTCGCCGAGAGGCCGATCCGCTGGGCAGGTTTGTCCAGCAGTTCGTCGAGGCGCTCGAGGGTCAGCGCGAGATGGGTACCGCGTTTGGTCGCGGCGACCGCGTGGACCTCGTCGACGATGATCGCCTCCACGCCGGTGAGACTCTCCCGCGCGGCCGAGGTGAGCATCAGGTACAGCGACTCGGGGGTCGTGATGAGGATGTCGGGTGGGGTCTTGACCAGCGCTCGCCGATCGGCGGCGGAGGTGTCGCCCGACCGCACGCCCACGGTGATGTTGGGCTCCGGAAGGTTCAGTTCCTGGGCCGCCCGCGTGATGCCGGTCAGCGGGGCCCGCAGGTTGCGTTCGACGTCGACGGCCAATGCCTTGAGTGGCGAGATGTAGAGGACCTTGGTGCCGGCGGGCCGCGAGTCCGGGTCGGCGGCGAGGCGGTCGAGGGCCCACAGGAACGCGGCGAGGGTCTTGCCCGATCCGGTGGGGGCGATGACCAAGGTGTGCGAGCCGTCGGCGATCGACGTCCACGCACCCTTCTGCGCGGCGGTGGGAGCGGTGAAGGCGCCGGAGAACCACCGTCGGGTGGGGGCGGTGAAGCGGTCGAGCACCGAAGCGCGGGGCATCTCTCCACTATGTCTCACGCGTACGACAGAACGCGGTATAGAGTCATCCCACGCCTGTGCGGGGAATCCGGTGAGAGTCCGGAACGGTCGCGCCACTGTGAACGCAGCCCAGATCGACACGGTCGACGTGACGGGGCATGCGTGAGTCAGGATGCCGTGCCGGCGTGCACCACCACCCGTGAACTCTCCGACGCGAGATCGGCGAAAGGACCCACCATGACAGCTCCCCGTACCGAGGCGGCATCACCGGTCGCCCCGGCCCGTGCCCTGCCCGTACCGAACCTGTCGGTCGCCAGTGCCGCCCTCTGGCTCAGCCTGACCGTGCTCCTGGCCGGTCTCGCCTACTACTTCCTCGGCTACGACCAGGGCGTCGTGTCGGTCTTCGGCTCCGACACCCACGTGCACGAGTTCGTCCACGACGCCCGCCACTTCCTCGGCTTCCCCTGCCACTGAGTCGGCCTGAACCGACCACGTCCGACTCAGGAGTCAACTTCATATGGAGAAGAAGTTCATCGGCGCGGGCCTGCTGGCAGGACTGATCGCCGGCATCGTCTCGTTCGTGTTCGCCCGGTTCCACCTCGAACCCGTCGTCGGCAAGGCCATCGACTACGAGAGCGCCCGCTCGGCGGCCGAGGAGGCCCTGGCCCATGCCGCCGAACCGGGTGGTCACACCCATGGTGAGGGCGGAGAGTTGTTCACCCGCGCGATGCAGGAGAACCTCGGCGCGGGGATCGGCAACGTCGTGTTCGCAGTGTGCATGGGCGCGTTCTTCGCGGTGGCGTTCACGGTCTTGTGGAGCCACGTCGGCAGCCGTCACCCGGCCACCGATCCCCGTGCGGTCGCCGGCGTGCTCGGCGGCATCGGTTTCGTCGCCGTCTTCGCCGTCCCGTTCTTCGCCTACCCGGCGAACCCACCCGCCGTCGGCGACGACGACACCATCGGCGAACGAACCGGTGCCTTCCTCACCATCACCGTGTCGTCGGTGATCCTCGCCATCGCGGCGGTGGTCCTGGCGTCGTGGTTGCGTCCGCGCATCGGTGGGTTGGTCTCGGCGTTCGCCGCCACGGTCGCCTATCTGGCCGGCATCGCGATCGTGCTCGCCTTCCTGCCGTCGTTCAGCGAGGTCCCCGGCCCGGTCCGCGACGACGCCGGACAGGTCGTGTTCCCGGGCTTCCCCGGTGACGTGATCGGGGATTTCCGGGTGTACGCGATCGCCAACCAGGTCATTCTGTGGACGGTTCTCACCGTCTCGTTCGCACTGATCGTGGGGGCGATGGCCCGGTCGCGGGCGACTGACCGCGCTCGCGCGGTCTCCGCGCCGAACTGAGGCGATCACTGCCCGGCATGCAGATCATCACCGCCGGGCGCACCGGCCCCAACCGGTCGGTGCGATTCGGCGGTGACCCGGTTCTCGATCAGCGGGGTCGACGCGACGTGCTCGTTCTGAGCGCGTCGCTCACGCGCCCGATCGACATCTGCGGCCCGGAGGCGGCGACCCGCGCCACCGCCGAGGTACTCGGCGCGACAGGCGGCCTCATCGTCGACGACGCGCTGCGGACGCTCGATGTCGGTGCGTGGTCGGGCCTGTCCCCGGAGGAGATCGACCCCGTCGACCTCGGCGGGTGGTTCACCGACCCGGAGGCCCGCCCGCACGGGGGTGAGAGTGTCGCGCAGTTCGTCGACCGAGTCCATGCCTGGCGTGCCGGGCAGGCCGAGCACGGCGATGGCTACGTGGTGGTCGCGATGCCGGTGGCGCAGGCCCTGCTGTGCGCCGATGCGGACGGGTTCTTCGCGCGGGAGGTGCGCCCGGCCACCCTCTACACCTGCACCGATGTTCGGTAGGAACAGATCTGCGACGACGTACCTAGACATCGGCAGTGACTCCTGACACAGTTGGGGACGACAAAACTGAAACGTGTTCGCCCCGGCGCGGACACCGGTCTGGGAGTGTGACGATGTTCGAGTGGTCCGACGAAGATCTGATGGTTCGGGACGCCCTGCGGGCGTTCATCGACAAGGAGATCCGGCCACATCTCGACGAACTCGAATCCGGCACGCTGCCGCCCTACGACATCACCCGCAAACTGCTGTCGAGCTTCGGTGTCGACGCGATGGCCAAGGACGCTCTCGAGAAGGAACTCGAGGCCGAGGCCAACGGGGAGAAGAAGCCCTCGGGCGACGGCGGCGGTATGGGCGGCTCGATGTTCATGATGGTCAACATCGAACTGGCGGGGGTCTGTCTCGGTCTCGTCGCATCCCTGGGCGTGAGCATGGGCCTGACCGCCTCGACCATCCGCGGCAAGGGCACGCTCGCCCAGAAGAAGCGGTGGCTGCCCGAACTGGTGACGATGGAGAAGGTCGGCGCCTGGGCGATCACCGAACCCGACTCCGGTTCGGACGCGCTGGGCGGCATGAAGACGACGGTCCGTCGCGATGGTGACGACTACATCCTCAACGGACAGAAGACCTTCATCACCAACGGTCCGTACGCCGACACCATCGTCGTGTTCGCCAAGCTCGACGACGGCAGCGGCACCCCGATGCGGGACCGCAAGGTCCTGTCGTTCGTCCTCGACAAGGGGATGCCGGGACTGACCCAGGGCAAGCCGTTCAAGAAGATGGGCATGATGAGTTCGCCGACGGGCGAGCTGTTCTTCGACAACGTGCGCGTCGGCAAGGACCGCCTGCTCGGCGAGACCGAGGACACCGGTTCGGACGCGCGCGGATCCGAAGGCGCCAAGGCCGGTTTCACCGCGGAGCGGGTCGGGATCGCGGCCCTCTCGCTGGGCATCATCAACGAGGCGCAACGGCTTTCGATCGACTACGCGAAGAACCGCAAGCTGTGGGGCCAGGAGATCGCACAGTTCCAGCTCATCCAGCTCAAGCTGGCCGAGATGGAGGTCGCGCGTATCAACGTCCAGAACATGCTCTTCAGTGCCCTGGAGCGGGGCAAGGCGGGCAAGCCGCTGAGCTTGTCCGAGGCGTCGGCGATGAAGCTCTACTCGTCGAAGGCGGCCACCGACGTCGCGATGGAGGCGGTGCAGTTGTTCGGCGGCAACGGCTACATGGCCGAGTATCGCGTGGAGCAGCTCGCGCGCGACGCCAAGTCGCTGATGATCTACGCCGGCAGCAACGAGATCCAGGTGACCCACGTCGCCAAGGGGCTGCTGCGGGGCTGACGAACAGGCCCGGTCGTGTCGGACCATGCCGACACGACCGGGCCGGGTTCAGGCACCCTCGTCGGCCCGTACCTCGGGCGCCCGCGGCGTGGTACCGGGCGTCGGCGACACGAGCGTCAGGTGGCCCGGCTGTGCCAGGAAGTCCTCGATGTCGCGTCGAGCCGCTTTCTCGACCAACAACGGCACGAAGATCCTGACCTTACAGTCGGCGAAACGTCCGTGAATGGCGCGCACACGAGCGTTGATGTCATCGACAGCCATAACCGGAAACCGTGCGATCAGGCGACGAATCACCTGTTCGACTTCGAGCATCTCCTCAACCCGAGCCATTGGGTCATTTTGCGGCAAAACCCCCCGCGGCTGCCGGCTCATCGAGGAAACGACTGGTCACGATCGAGCAGGCGCCGATTTCCCGCAGTCGCCACGACAATTGCGCGTCCTGTTCGTCGGTTACCGCGCGTATGTCTCGGACGTGGCACAGAATGACCAGTTAGTCATTCGGTCCAGCCACGGGAGCGTACGGCCATGCCTGATTTCTCATCGTCCTCGGGTGAACTGCGAGGCCCGGGTCGCGACGGCCCGCCCGCCCCGATGTCGGGCAAGAAATACCGCAAGCATCTCGAACCGCTGCATGCCGAGTTGGTCGCCATGCAGGAGTGGGTGCGTGCGACCGGGGCGAAGGTCTGCATTCTCTTCGAGGGCCGGGACACGGCAGGCAAAGGCGGTGTCATCAAGGCGATCACGGCCAGGGTGAGTCCGCGGGTCTTCCGCGTGGTCGCGCTGCCCGCGCCCACCGAACGGGAGAAGTCGCAGATGTACCTCCAGCGGTACATTCCGCATCTGCCCGCGGCCGGCGAGGTCGTCATCTTCGACCGCAGTTGGTACAACCGGGCCGGTATCGAACGAGTGCTCGGGTTCTGCACGGAGAAACAGGCCCACCAGTTCCTGGAACAGGTGCCCACGGTGGAACGGTCGATGGTCGAGTCGGGGATCATCCTGCTCAAGTACTGGCTCGAGATCAGTGAGGAACAGCAGACCCTTCGCCTGCAAAGCCGGATCGACGATCCGCGGAAGATCTGGAAGCTCTCCGACATGGACCTCGCGTCCTACAGCCGCTGGTACGACTATTCGCGGGCCCGAGACGAGATGTTCCGGTTCACCGACACGGGCTGGGCGCCCTGGTATGTCGTCTCCACCGACGACAAGAAACGGGGTCGGTTGAATGTGATCGAGCACCTTCTCGGTCAGGTTCCCTACACGCCGCTCGAACGTCCCCGGATCGAACTGCCGAAGCGGCAGAAGGCCAAGGACTATCGGCCACCCGAGCAGGCCCTGCACTGGATCCCGACCCCGTATTGACGACCCGAAACCGAACCGCAGTCGAGTAGTCACGACACCGCCCGAGCCCGAGGCAGGAGAGTTGTATGGCCATCGCACGCCCGCCGTCGTCACCGGAACGTCGGGAGGACGACGCCCCCGCACCGGCCTGGCACGTCCAGGACGTCGAATCCGTCGTGTCGGCGCTCGAGTCCGACAGCACCGGTGGACTGTCGTCGGCCGAGATCGACGACCGACGGACGCGGTTCGGCGACAACGTGATCGCCGCGGAACCGGCCCCGTCGGTGGCTGCACTGGTGCTGCTGCAGCTCAGGGATCCGATGAACCTGATGCTGATCGCCGTGGTGATCGTCAGCCTGGTGATCGCGGAGGTCTCGACCGCGCTGGTGGTCGCCGCCCTGGTGGTGCTCAACCTGGTGCTGGGCACTCGGCAGGAGCTGAAGGCCCGGGCCAGCGTGGACGCCCTGGCGCGGATTCAGGTTCCGCAGGCCCGCGTGGTCCGGGGTGGAGTCCTGGTGGAAGTTCCCGCGGCGCAACTCGTTCCCGGGGACATCGTGCAGCTCGAAGCCGGCGACTTGGTGCCGGCCGACGGACGTCTGGTGCGGGCCGCCACGCTGGAGACGCAGGAGGCCGCGCTGACCGGCGAGAGCGCGCCGATCCCGAAGGACCCCGCCGCGCTCACCGATGTCGAGCTGGCCCTGGGTGACCGCAGCAACATGCTCTTCCAGAACACCTCGGTCACCCGCGGCACGGCGACGATGGTCGTCACCGAGACCGGGATGCGGACGCAGATGGGACAGATCGCGTCGATGCTGTCGGCGATCGCCCCACAGCGGTCACCCCTGCAGCGGGAGCTGGATTCACTCACCAAGATCCTGGGCGTGATCGCCTGGACCGCCGTGGCGATCATCGTGGTGATCGGGCTGGTGCGCGGACAAGACCTGGCGACGGTGATGCTGCTCGGTATCTCGATGGGCATCTCGGCGATACCCTCCGGTCTGCCCACTTTCGTCCAGGCGATGCTGGCCTTCGGGGCCCGGCAGCTCGCGGATGCGAAGGCGGTCGTCAAGAACCTCACCGACGTGGAGACGCTCGGCGCGACGAGTCTGATCAACTCGGACAAGACCGGGACGCTCACCATGAACCAGATGATGGTGCGCTCGTTGTACTTCCACGGTCAGTGGTTCGCCGTCGACGGTGAGGGCTACGGCAAGACCGGGAGCATCACCCAGGCGGCGGGCGAGCCGGTTCCCGACTTCACCATGCTCGCGTACGGACTGTGCCTCGACAGCGACGCCACCGTGTCGGACGCCGGCGCCGTCATCGGCGATCCGACCGAGGCGGCGCTGATCGTGCTGGCAGCCAAGATGGGGGTCGACGCGCCGCTCACCCGCCAGACCTATCCCCGTCTCGCCGAGGTTCCATTCGACTCGGCCTACAAGTTCATGGCGACGTTCCACCGGCTGCCGGTGGACGGCACCGTCCGTTTCGTCGAGATGGTCAAGGGCGGTCCGGATGTCGTGCTGAACCGCTGCCGCTGGGCGTTCCGCCCCGGACGGGAGAGGGTGGAGCTGGCGGAGGTCCGGGCCGAGATCGAGGCGGCCAACGAGCAGATGTCGGCCGAGGGCCTACGTGTGCTGGCCTTCGCCGCGCGCGTGCTCGACGGCCGGGAGGACGAGGTGACCGCCGACCCGATGGCGTTCGTGGACGATCTCGTCTTCGTCGGGATGGTCGGGATCATCGACCCGTTGCGTGCCGAGGCCGTCGACGCCGTCCGCACGGCGCACGCCGCGGGGATCGATGTGCGGATGATCACGGGGGACCACACGGGAACCGCGTCGGCGATCGGTGCGCAGCTGGGACTCGGTCCCGGGGCCATCAGCGGTACCGAACTCGCCGCGATGTCCGACGAGGAACTCGCCGAGGCGCTTCCGCGGTTGCATGTGTTCGGGCGTGTCACGCCGTCGGACAAACTCCGGCTCGCCGACGTGATGCAGCGCCAGGGCGCGGTCGTCGCGATGACCGGCGACGCGGTCAACGACGCGGCCGCGCTGAAGAAGGCCGACATCGGGGTGGCGATGGGCTCGGGCAGCGAGGTCACCAAGCAGGCCGGCAAGCTGATCCTCACCGACGACAACTTCGGGACGTTGATCACCGCGATCCGGTTGGGGCGCAGCGTCTACGACAAGATCGTCGCCTACATCCGCTACCAGATGTCCAAGCTGTTCTCACTGGTGCTCCTGTTCCTGGTCGCGAGCATCTTCGACATCAACGAGGGCGTCGCGCTGGCGCCGCTGATGGTGGTCTTCCAGCACTTTTTCATCACCCTGTTCCCGGTGATCGTGATCATGCAGGACCCGCCGGCACCGGATCTGATGGCCAAACCACCACGGGACCCGAAACAGCCGATCACGAATCGCGCGTCGTTCGTGCAGTGGTTCGCCTACGGGGTCCTGCAGTTCGCGGTGACCTTCGTCGCGATGATGGTGGCGCCCGGTCCGATGAGCCCGACCGAACCGAACGTCCCGATGACCATGGGCTTCGTGGTGCTGTCCCTGGGTTCGGTGTTCGCCGGGTTGGTGATGCGGCGCGATCCGGAGTCGGGCCTCACACCGCCGATCGTCAACGCCGTGAAGATCCTGTCGATCCCGATCATCGTCACCGTGCTCGCGGTGGAGCTCGGATTTCTGCAAGACCTGCTGCAGACGACCTCGCTGACCGGCGGCCAGTGGCTCGCCTGCATCGGATGGTCGCTGATCATCCCCGTCGTGGTGGAGGCGGAGAAGTGGGTGCGACGTCGCCGGAGTCCGGCGGTGTCCGCGATCTCGGCCGTGGAAGCGGTGGCACCCCGGCGAGCTCTTCGCTGACCGAACGGGCGGCTACGAGGCCCGGTGTGGTTTCCACGCCAGGTACCACAGCTGGAGCCAGTCCAGTTGCGGTGGCGCGATCCGGGTCTCGGGGCGGTGCCGTGGGACGCGGACGCGCAGCGCACCGGGCGTGATCGTGCATAGCACCGGCGTCGTGAGCTGGAGCGATTCGCCGTCGACCCCGACCGGGATGACCTCGGCGTCGGCGTCGACGGTCACCTCGGTGGCGATGCGCTGGACGAGTCCGCGGTCGTGGGTGCGCCGCAGGAGGCCGACGGCCTGCCGGGTGTCGGACACCGAGACGGTGACGACCCCGAGCCGTCCCTCGTCGATGCGGGTGCGGCGACCGAGCCCGGCCACGTCGTTGGTGGCATAGGGGCCGTTGCTGACGAGGACGGCCTGTGGATCGGCGACGGTCTCGCTGCCGATGACGGCCCGCAGACCCGACCTCGTCCCTCTCCCCAGGAGGTCGGGAAGCATGCGTAACACCGTGCGTGTCTTGTCATCTCGATACTGCGGACTCTGGACCACCTCGGCGTAGATGCCGAACGACGCGTTGTTGACGAACGGCCGACCGTTGATGTGACAGAGGTCGACATGGAATTCGACGCCGTCGCGCAGCGCGTCGAGACACCGGGCGGGGTCCTGGCGGTCGAGCCCGAGATCGAGAGCGAAATGGTTTCGGGTGCCGGCACTGATGACCAGGAAGGGTACGCCCGCCTCGGCCGCGACTCCGGCGACGAGGGCCTGGGTGCCGTCACCTCCCGCGACACCGAGCAGGTCGGCCCCGCGCGCCACCGCGTCCCGTGCCAATTGCTCCACGTCGATCTCCACCGGCCCGTCCAGCAATACGACTTCGGCGCCGAGGGATTCGGCCTTGCGCTGCAGATCGAATCGGACGACCTTCCCGCCACCCGAACGCGGGTTCATGATGATGAACGGGCGGTGGACGTCCGGCGCCGGGTGTTCGGGCATCAGGGAGTCGATGCGCGACGGCCGCAGCGCGCGCCGACCGCATCCGACCGCGGCGGCCGCCAGCAGCGCGGCGGCGATCACGACCCAGAGCTGTCGCTCGCGAAGGAGGAACACCACGAGAACCGCCACCGGCAGGACCGCGAGAGCGGCCGAGACGATGCGGAGGACACCACGGCTGATGAGGAACCAGTACACCGCGGCGACGATGACGACGGCACAGACACCACAGATCGCCAGGAGGCCCAGCAGGCGGAGGAGGCCGGCGGCGGCCACCGGCAGCAGGATCGCGGCGACGGCCAGCGCCATGGCCGCGCGCGCCCACCATCTGCGTGTCGTGGGCGGCGCGACCTCGGCGGCGACCGACGCCTGACTCATACCGTCTCGACGGCCGGCGTCGCCGCGCCGGGCGTCTCCTGATCCGGCGGATCCGACTCCTCGTTCCGGTCCTTGGCGGCCCAGTCCTTCGCCGGCCTGATCACGAGTTCGAGGATCAGGAGTGCGAGGAGTCCGAAGACGGCGATGAGGAGGACCACCAGACCGGTCGGATAGCTCCAGAAGACGAGCAGCAGCGCCGCGATGCCGATGATCGCGCTGCGCAACGCGATTCGCGCGCGGAACAGGCTCTCCTCGAAGGCATTCGGCGGCCGCGAGCGTCGTATCCGCTGCACCGAGTCGAGCCCGTGGCCGAATCCGCGCCGGACGGCCGTGGCCGAGGCGGACCCGCCCAGGAGGTAGGCCCCGACGGCGACCACGAGCCCGAGGACCGCCACGGCACGCAGCGCCAACCGCAGCGGATCCAGCACCGTGTCGATGGTGGCGGCCGCGGCACCCGGGGCGAGGATGTCGGGCGGCATCGCGTCGAGATAGAGCGCCCGACCGATCAGCAACGCGATGGCGAGGACGAGCATGGCGAGGACGAGTGACAGTCCGGCGAGCGAGAGGGCCCGCAGACGCCGACCGCGGGGTGCGACGGCCACGACGGCGAAGGCGAGCGCGATCGTCAGCCAGGGCAGGACGTCGGCGGCGGTGTCGAGCGCCGAGACGGCGCGCTGGGCGCGGACCAGTTCGGGTGAGCGGAACAGGACGAACTGCGTGTCGACGGCGGGGATCTTCTCGGCGAAGGTGAAGCCGCGGTCGAGGAGGCGTGCCTTGACGTTGTCGATCACGGTGCCGAGCGAGATGCTGACGGTGCCGGAGTCGTCCACGGTCACCGACGACGGTCCGACGTCACCGGTCACGACCGCGACAAGGGCGGTGTGTGCGGCCCGATTCGCCTGCAGCCACAGGGATTCGAACTGATCGCTGGCGACGAACGACGACACGGTCTGTTGCACGAAGCCGCGGGCCTGGCCGGCCAGGACGGGAGCGAGACCCTCGACCGCCCGATCGACGCGTGGTGCGTTCTCGGTGGCCGGAACCGCGTCGGTCAGGGTCGTCAGCGCCGCCGCGGTGAGTCCCTCGACGTCGATGCGACTGAAGATCTCATCGGTGATCGTGTTCGAGATCTCGGCTTGCACTGCGGGATCCGAGGCGAGCGGAGCGACGGTGCTGACGTAGCGGTCGGTGTCGAGGATCTCGCCACGGACGAACCGCGAAGTCACCGAGGTGATGGCGAGTACGGCGACGAGGATGCACAGGACCGCGACGGCGAACCAGCGCCACCGGTTCCGCCGGGTCGGGTCGGGGGTCTTGGTGGCCGGCCCGGTGCCGGCCGCGTCGCGCAGGCGCGCGACCTCGGCTCGTAGTCGTTCGAGTTCGGCGCGCTCGGAGTCGGTGATGCCGACGCTCGGCTCCGCGCTCTGTCCGTTGGTGTCCGTGGTCATCTCGACGCCGCCCTTCCGGCCGCTGATCGTCTGGGGTTCCGGTGCTGACAGAACGCGCTCCACCGCCGAGGGGTGCCTCGACGGTGGAGCGTGGGTCGGGATCTAGCGGTATTCGGCCTTCGGCTGCCAGGTCGAGACGGCCCAGATGACCACGATGTCGAGAGCGATGATGAGGATCGACCACCAGGGGTAGTAGGGCAACCACAGGAAGTTGGCGATGATCGACAGACCGGCGATCACGATCGCGGTGAACCGTGCCCAGGTCGCGCCGGTGACGAGTGCGATGCCGACGCCGGCCATCACGACCCCGAGGGCGATGTGAATCCAGCCCCATGTGGTGAAGTCGAGCTTGTAGACATACTCGACGCCGCGGACGAAGACCTCGTCCTCGGCGACCGCGGCGATGCCCTGGAAGAGTTGGATGACACCGAGGACGATGAGGATGATCGCGGCGCCGATGGAGGTCCCCGCGGCGATGTTCTGTGAGGTGGATGGACGGTTGTTCTCGTGGGTGGGTGCGGTGTGAGTCATGACGACGCCCTTCTCTGGACAACCTTGACTGTGGACTACACGTACAGGGGGAGTGTCCTCCGAGTCATGCCGCCCCGCAACCGTTTCGGCGAGAGCGGGCCCAGAATTGTGACCATGGGCCGGAACTCGATGCCGTTGCCGCGCAAACCGATGCGCATTGCTAACGAAAAGGGGTCAGGTCTCTTGCCGAGCGAGTCGCCAGATGCGGTCGCGTGACATCGGCGTCTCACCGGGCCGGCTCCCGAGTCCGCGACGGATGGCGTTCGCGAGCGCCGGCGCGACCGGGTTGTACGGTGACTCGCTCATCGATTTGGCGCCGAACGGGCCGAGTTCGTCGCTGGTGTCGGCGAAGTAGACCTCCGTGACGGGGATGTCGGCCATCTGCGGGACGCGGTACACCCGGAAGACGTTCGTGATCGGCCGTCCGGCCTCGTCGATCATGATCTCCTCGTAGAGCGCGGTGCCGATGCCTTGCGCGACACCACCTTCCACCTGGCCGCGACATTGCTCGGGGTTCATCACGGTGCCCGCGTCGGCCGCGTGCACCGATTGCAGGATGCGGACGGTGCCGGTCTCGGTGTCGACCGCGACGCGGAAGGCCTGCACGTTGAACGCGATGGACCGCATCTCCCCGCGTTCGGCGCCCGCGGCGACGGCGCGCGGTCCCGCGGGGTGCTCGACCCGGTTCGACGGGTCGACAGCGCCGATGAGATCGGCGAACCCGACGATCCGGCCGTCGACGAGCGCGCCCTCCACGCCGAGGCCGACCTGTGCCGGGTCCGTTCCGGTGAGCTGCGCCGCGGCGTCGACAAGGGTGTCACGCAACGCGAGACATGCTGAGTGCAGCGCCTTCCCGGCCACGGTCGTGCCCGCCGAGGCGAACGCCCCGGTGTCGTGCACGACGGCATCGGTGTCGCCGTGCCACAGCGAGACCCGGTCGAGTCCGGTCGACAGCGCGGTGGCGACGATCTGGGCGTGGACCGTGGTCGTGCCGTTGCCGAACTCGGCGGTGCCCACGCCCACGTGGTACGTGCCGGCGGCGTCGACCGCGACGGTGACGTCGGCGAAGTGCCCGCGGGGGGCCATGGTGGCGATCGCGGCGATGGCCATGCCCTCGCCGACGCGCCAGCGGTCCCCCGACGGTGCCTCGACCCCGTTGCCGGCGTGCAATGCACGCTCGGCCAGATCGAGACACTGGTCGAGTCCATAGCTGCCGTAGACCAGGTCGACCTCGGGTTCGGCGCGTGCGATGAGGAGGGGATCGCCGTCGGCGACGGCGTTGCGGCGTCGGAACTCGAACGGGTCGATGCCGAGTTCGATCGCGAGTTCGTCCATCGCGCTCTCCACGGCGAAGACCACCTGGCCGAGGCCGTAACCCCGGAACGCGCCGGACGGCGGGTTGTTGGTGTAGACGACCTCCGCGTCGAGGCGCTTGACCGGGCAGTTGTACACCGACACCGATTCCGCGCACGCGTGGAACATCACGCCGATCGCGTGGTTGCCGTAGGCGCCGGTGTCCGACAACAGGTTCACGCGCAGGCCGGTGAGCCTGCCGTCCGCGTCGGCTCCGACATCGACGGTGACCCGCATCGGGTGCCGGTACGTGGTCCGGGTCAGTTCGTCGGTGCGGCTCATCTCGTAGGCGCAGGGTTTGCCGGTGCGGAGTACGGCCAGGGCGACGAGGTCCTCGGTCAGCATCTCCTGCTTGCCGCCGAACCCACCGCCCACCCGGGCGCTGAAGACCCGGATACGCTCCGGCGGCAGATCGAAGAGGAGCGCGAGCTCGTTGCGGACCAGGAACGGGACCTGGGTGCTGGTCCGGATGACGAGGCGCCCGTGTTCGTCGAACCACCCGATCGACCCGTGGGTTTCCAACTGGGCGTGGGAGACCCGCCCGCTGGACCAGGTGCCGTGCACAGTCGCCGACGATGCGGCGAGTGCGGCCTCGACGTCGCCGCCGAACCCCTCGTGAAAGGTGGCGATGACGTTGCGATGGGCCTCGGCGACCCGGTCGGCGGGAGTGCGATCGGGGTGCAGCAGTGGGGCTCCGGGGCTTCTGGCCGCTTCCGGGTCGAAGACCGCGGGCAGAACTTCGTAGGTGACGTCGATGAGCGCCAGGGCCTGGTCGGCGACGGCCGGGGACGACGCGACCACCGCGGCGACCCGCTGACCGACGAATCGCACCACCGGGTCGAAGACGAGTGTGTCGTCGGGATCCTCGAGGCGGCTCTCGTGGCGTCCCGTGGAAAACCGCGGAGTGGAGACGTTTTCGTGGGTGAGGATCAGCTCGACGCCGGGTAGCGCGGCGGCGTCGGTGGTGTCGATGGCGGTGATCCGTGCGTGCGCGTGCGGCGAACCGAGTACGTGGATGTGCAACGTCCCGGGCGTGGGGACGTCGAAGGTGTACGGCTCGGTTCCGGTCACCACGCGCCGGGCGGCGAGCGGAGCGACCGACTCGCCCACGAATGGCCGTTGCGCGGGCTCCGCGGGCGCAACGGGGGACGCGGTGCCCGTGGCGGCCGCGGTGATCGCGTCCCGGATGGAGCGGTAACCGGTGCAGCGGCACAGGTTTCCCTTCATCCGCCGCGGCAGGTCGGGGAGATGCTCGGCGGTGACGGTGGAGGCGGTCACGATCATTCCGGCGGTGCAGAAACCGCACTGGAATCCGAAGTTGTCGACGAAGGACTGCTGGACGGGGTGCAGGTCGTCGGGGGTGCCGAGCCCGGCCACCGTCGTCACCGACTTCCCGGCGGCGCGGTGAGCGGGATAGATGCAGGAGTGCACGGGCTGTCCGTCGACGAGCACCGAACACGCCCCGCAGTCGCCGGCGTCGCAGCCCTTCTTGACCTCGTAGTGCGCATGTTCGCGGAGCAGCATCCGAAGGCACTGTCCCGCAGCGGGTTCGGCGTCGAGCGACTCTCCGTTGACCTCGAATCTCATGCGCCGGCTCCGAATCCCATGTCCTTGATTCCGTTCGTCGCCGACGACAACTCCGTGCGGATCTCCTCGCCCAGCACCGCCGAGACGCCGCGGCGCCAGTCGGCCGAACCCAGCGCGTCGGTGTAATAGCCACTTGCCGAGACGATGTCGTCGTGCAGCGCGTCGCGGGTCGGTAACCCGGTGTAGCGCAGAACGGTCGGCCATTCGGTGGCCGCGGTGATCCCGAAGGTGGCGGCGCCGTCGTCGTCGACCCGGCCGGTCACCACGGCCCCCGAGCGACCGAGCTCGGCGAGGGCGATCTTGCGCACGGAGGTGCGGGCGCGTAACGCGTGGGCGGGGAAGTCGATGGCGCGCAGGACTTCTCCCGGTGCCAGGAGGTTGATGCCGTTGCCGATGACCAGCTCGGCGACGGGTAGATCGCGGTCGGTGCCATCGGGACTCCACACGTGGGCGGTCGCGTCGAGCCCGACCGCCAGCGAGACCATCGACGCTGCCGCGTACGACCGGCAGATGTTGCCGCCGACGGTCGCCATGTTCCAGATCTTGAACGACGCCAGCAGTGCGTTCGCGCACTGCGCGAACATCGGGTGGGCCACGAAGCCGGGGCGCGGGGGGAGTGCGACGAGTTCGGCGATCGAGCAGGTGGCCGCGATCCGGAGACCACCTCCCGGCAGGTCTTCGACAGGTGCCCAACCCATCTCGCTCAGGTCGACTAGTCCCGTGGTCGCCGGCTGCGGCTCGGAGAACACCCAGGTGCCACCGGCGACGATCTGTTCGCCGGGGGCGGGGAACGCCTCATCCCGCGTGCGCGCGAACCGGTAGTGGGAGACGGCGGTGAGGTCCATCAGCGTGCCTTGTCGAGGAGGCGGGATGCGGCGGTGGGTGGCTCCCACCGTACGAGGCCGATGCGCCCGTCGGAGCGGATCGCGGAGATCGACGTCGAGAGAAGCACGGCGTCACGCTACGTGCATCCGGTGCGGTCCGCATCTCGTGGGCCGGCGACCCGGCCCACAGGTGACCGGGTCGTCAGACCGGGGTCTCGGCGCTACGGCCGTGCGCGGGAATCGCGAAGGCGACCACGGCGGCGATCGCACTCATGACGAGGGCGATGGCCGACGCCCACAGGTAGCCCTCGGCGGTCGGCACCTCGATCGCGGTGCCGTCGGCGACGGGAACCGAGATCATCGACCACGTCAGCAGCATGCCGACCGCGGCGGCGGCCGTCGAGGTGCCGATGATCCGCATGAGGGCGTTGACGCCGTTGGACTCGCCGGTCTGCTCGACGCTGACCGATTGCATGATGAGCGAGCGCCGGCATCGCGGAGTAGGCGATGCCGAGGCCGGCGCCGATGCAGCAGGCGATGACCATCATGTGGATCCAGGTGAGGTCCCACGGGCCGGCGATGCCGACGATGAAGATCACGTAGCCGATGCCGATGATGACCGCGCCCAGGGCGAGGGAGATGCGGGCGCCGAAGACGGCGTTGATGCGACCGCTGATGTGTGAGAACACGAACATGACCAGACCGCTGGGCGCGAGGATGAGACTCGCGTGCACCATGTCGTACCCGAAGCCGTCCGGGCTGTTCGTCGGGGCCATCAGCAACTGGATCGGGATGAGTTGCATCGCGTAGAAGGCGAAACCGGTCGCGATCGAGGCCAGATTCGTCAGCAGCAGCGGGCGCTTGCCCAGGATGCGGAGATCGATCAACGGACTGTCGCGACGGAGTTCGACGAGGACCCACACGCCCAGCGACACGAGGAAGCCGGCGAACAGGCCGAGCGTCAGCGGAGCGGACCATCCCCACTCGGCGCCCTTGGACAACGGCAGCAGCAGACAGACGAGGAGCACCGTCAGACCGAGGGCGCCGAGCGCGTCGAACCGGCCGCCGGAGGGCTTGGCGGTGGAGCGGACCGTGAGGGCCACGCCGACACCGGCCAGCGTCGCGGCACCCGCACACGACCAGAACAGGGCGTGCCAGCTCACGTGTTGGGCGATGAGGGCGGCGACCGGGAGCCCGAGCGCGCCGCCGATGCCGAGTGAGGCGCTCATCGTTCCCACCGACGAGCCGAGGTGGCGGGGCGGGACGATGTCGCGCATGACGCTGATGCCGAGCGCGACGATGCCGAAACCCAGCCCCTGGAGACCGCGGCCGATGATGAACAGCGGGAGCGACGTCGCGACCGCGCAGGCCACGGAACCCGCTGCGACGAAGCCGAGACTGACCAGGATGGCGAGGCGTTTGCCGTACATGTCGCCGATCCGCCCGCCGATGGGGGTGGCGACCGCGCCGAGCAGCAGCGTGATCGTGATCGCCCACGTGGTGTCGGAGGCATCGGCGTGCAGCAGCGCGGGGAGCTGAGGGATGAGCGGCACGATGATCGTCTGCATCAACGCGACGACGATGCCGGCGAGGCAGAGCACGGCCACCGCGAGCCGCGGGTGGGGCTTCTCGGCGGTGGGATCGGGGGGCGGGAGGTCCGGAGTGCTGTCCGTCGTTCCGTCGGCGTCGGTGCGGCTGGTCACGCCGTCATCCCGCTGGTTCCGCTCATCGATTGTGCACACCTCCGAACGACCAGGATATCCGGCGGGTCGCGGGTGCAGACGTTCGCACCCGGCGGGAAGCCCCGGCGTCCGGGCTACGCGAGGTCGGCGAGGCCGACGGGACGGGGCCAGCGCGGGGTGAGTCCGTCGCCCGACGAGACGCCGCGGATGCGGCGCACCACCCAGGGGCCGAGAAAGGTGCGGGCCCACTCCGCGTTCTGTCGCCGCTGCTCCCGGCGGGTGGCGACCGTGGCGGCGGCCAGCGTCTCGGGCGTGATGTGGTGGTCGACGCCGAGCAGGTCGAGGACCCGGCCGGCCATCTGTGCGTGACCGAGCGGCGACATGTGCAGGCGATCGACGTCCCACATGCGGTAGTCGTCGTAACCGGCCATCCGCCAGAAGTCGCAGATCAGTGCACCGTGCTTCTCGGCGACCGCCCGGACGAGCTCGTTGTAGATGGCGACCCGTCCACGCAGCATCCGGAACACCGGAGCCCATCCGGTGTCGTAGGCGGTGAAGACGACGACGGTGGCGCCCGTCGCGGTCAGGTCGCGCAGGGCCGCGTCGTACCGCGCGACCATCGCGTCGAGGTCGAGGGACGGGCGCATGGGATCGTTGCCGCCGGCGTAGATGGTGACCAGGTCGGGCTCCAGGGCGATCGCCGGGCCGATCTGCTGGGCGAGCACCTCGTCGAGCAACCGGCCGCGGATGGCCAGGTTCGCATAGCCGAAGCCCGCCCCGCCCTCGGCGGACGCCGCGGCGGCGAGTTGTTCGGCGACACGGTCGGCCCACCCGCGTACCCCGTTGGGTCGGGTCGGGTCCGGATCGCCGACTCCCTCGGTGAACGAGTCGCCCAAGGCGACGTAACGGGTGAAGCCCACGGCAACGCCTTCCGGTCGGATCGGAGTTGTTCCGACGACGCTAATCCCGTGCGCCGTCGGCCGACAAAGCGAGCCCGTGACAGAGCGATCGGTCGGCATTCCGACGGAGCGATCGATCGGCATTCGCGAATTCCCGGCGCTGCGGATCTCTCATTGTCGAATCCTGCTGGAGAGTATTTCTCAACACTGCGGCAATGAGTGCCACGTACATTGCGCGGCAATTGTTTTCGATCACCTCTCCCGAGGCGTCACAGTGCCGCGCCGCCGCCTTTCCGACGCGGTGGACGGCGTCGGGGAGCACGGTTTCCGAGGGGGTCGAAGGCGGTGTGAGGGGGTGGCCGAACGGCCGGTCTCGGTGAGTAGGATCACGACGGGAACTGCCCGTGGAAACGGGTCGGCGTCGTCGGGACATTCGCGTCGATCCGTGCCCGCCGGGAGTTTGTTCGCGCGATCTCCACCGCGATTGTGCGAGTCGCTGAGCACGCGCCGGACCGGCGCAGGCGTGAGAGAAAGAGAACACCACGATGTTCGACAAGGTTCTGGTCGCCAACCGCGGCGAGATCGCCATCCGCGCATTCCGCGCCGCCTACGAACTGGGCGCGCGCACGGTCGCGATCTTCCCGTACGAGGATCGCAACTCGGTGCACCGGCTGAAGGCCGACGAGTCCTACCAGATCGGAGTGCCGGGACATCCGGTTCGGGCCTACCTGTCGGTCGACGAGGTCGTCGGCGCGGCGGTCCGGTGTGGCGCCGATGCTATCTACCCCGGTTACGGATTCCTGTCGGAGAACCAGGGTCTCGCCGCCGCGTGCGCGGAGGCGGGCATCACCTTCGTGGGCCCGAGCGCCGACATCCTGGAGATGACCGGCAACAAGGCGACCGCGGTGGCCGCGGCGAAGGCGGCGGGGATCCCCGTGCTCGCGAGCTCGGAGCCGTCGTCGGATCTCGACGAGTTGCTCGCCGCGGCGGAGGACATGCAGTTCCCGGTCTTCGTCAAGGCGGTCGCGGGTGGCGGCGGGCGGGGGATGCGCCGCGTCGACGAGCGTGCCGACCTCGCCGAGGCCATCGCGGCCGCGTCGCGCGAGGCCGAGGCCGCGTTCGGCGACGCGACGGTGTTCCTGGAGCAGGCCGTGGTCAACCCGCGGCACATCGAGGTGCAGATCCTCGCCGACACCTACGGCAACGTCATCCACCTCTACGAGCGCGACTGCAGCCTGCAGCGCCGCCACCAGAAGGTGATCGAGCTCGCGCCCGCACCGAACCTCTCCGACGAGTTGCGCGAGCAGATCTGCTCGGACGCAGTGGCTTTCGCGCGATCGATCGGCTACTCGTGCGCGGGCACGGTGGAGTTCCTGCTCGACGAACAGGGTCGCCACGTGTTCATCGAGATGAACCCGCGTATCCAGGTCGAGCACACGGTGACCGAGGAGATCACCGACGTCGACCTCGTCAGCGCGCAGTTGCGCATCGCATCGGGGGAGTCGCTGGCGGATCTCGGACTGACCCAGGACACGATCCGCATCCGCGGTGCCGCGCTGCAGTGCCGGATCACCACCGAGGACCCCGCCAACGGCTTCCGGCCCGATGTCGGGCGCATCACCGCCTACCGTAGCCCCGGCGGTGCCGGCGTCCGGCTCGACGGCGGTGCGAACCTCGGCGCCGAGGTGAGTGGCCACTTCGACTCGATGCTCGTCAAACTGACTTGTCGCGGACGGGATTTCCCGACCGCGGTGCGGCGTGCGCGCCGCGCCGTGGCCGAGTTCCGAATCCGTGGCGTCGCGACCAACATCCCGTTCCTGCAGGCGGTGCTCGACGATCCGGATTTCCGCGCCGGGCGCGTCACGACCTCGTTCATCGACGAGCGTCCCGGTCTGCTGACCTCGCGTTCGTCAGCCGACCGCGGTACCAAGATCCTGTCGTACCTGGCCGACGTCACCGTGAACAAGCCGCACGGTGAGCGGCCCACCACGGTGTACCCGCGCGACAAGCTGCCCACCGTCGAGCGGTCGGTGCTCGCCTCGCCGCCGAACGGCTCGCGGCAGCGTCTGCTGGAGCTCGGACCCGAGGGGTTCGCGCGCGACCTGCGCGAGAACCCGCGGCTGGGCATCACCGACACGACGTTCCGCGATGCGCACCAATCGCTGCTCGCGACTCGCGTGCGCACCAACGGGCTGCTCAACGTGGCGCCGTACGTGGCCGCGCTGACCCCCGAACTGCTGTCCGTCGAGTGCTGGGGCGGGGCGACCTACGATGTGGCGCTTCGCTTCCTGAAGGAAGACCCGTGGGATCGGCTGGCGCAGTTGCGGGAGGCGATCCCCAACATCTGTCTGCAGATGCTGTTGCGCGGCGCCAACACGGTCGGTTACACGCCGTATCCCACCAAGGTGACGACCGCGTTCGTGTCCGAGGCGACCGACGTCGGCATCGACATCTTCCGGATCTTCGACGCGCTCAACAACATCGACGCGATGCGGCCCGCGATCGACGCGGTCCGCGAGACCGGTACGGCGGTGGCCGAGGTGGCGATGAGCTACACCGGCGATCTGTCCGACCCGGGCGAGGACCTCTACACGCTCGACTACTACTTGCGGCTGGCCGAACAGATCGTGGAGGCGGGCGCGCACGTCCTGGCGATCAAGGACATGGCGGGTCTGCTGCGCGCTCCCGCGGCGACCACCCTGGTGTCGGCGCTGCGGCGTGAGTTCGATCTGCCGATCCACGTGCACACCCACGACACCCCGGGCGGACAGCTGGCGACCTACATGGCCGCGTGGCAGGCGGGGGCCGACGCGGTCGACGGCGCCAGTGCCGCGCTGGCGGGCACCACGAGCCAGCCGCCGCTGTCGGCGATCGTCGCCGCGACCGCCCACACCGAGCGGGACAGCGGCATCGACCTCGCGCGGGTGTGTGACCTCGAGCCGTACTGGGAGGCGCTGCGAAAGGTGTACTCGCCGTTCGAGTCCGGTCTCCCGGCGCCGACCGGGCGGGTCTACTCGCACGAGATCCCGGGCGGGCAGCTGTCGAACCTGCGGCAGCAGGCCATCTCCCTCGGGCTGGGCAACCGGTTCGAGGCCGTCGAGCAGGCGTACGCCGCCGCTGATTCGATGCTCGGCCGACTGGTCAAGGTGACCCCGTCGTCGAAGGTCGTCGGCGACCTCGCGCTCGCGCTGGTCGGCCGCGGCATCACCGCCTCGGACTTCGCGGCCGACCCGGCGTCCTACGACATCCCGGACTCGGTGATCGGCTTCCTGCGCGGCGAGCTGGGCGACCCCCCCGGTGGCTGGCCCGAACCGCTGCGCACCCTCGCGCTGCAGGGCCGCGCGCCGGCCCCCGAGGTCACCCCACTGTCCGCCGACGACGAGGCCATCCTCGACAAGCCGGGTCGTGACCGTCAGGTCCGGCTCAACCACCTGCTCTTCCCCGGTCCGGCAAAGGAATTCGAGGAGCACTACGAGGCCTACGGTGACACGTCGAGGCTCTCGGCCAACCAGTTCTTCTACGGACTGCGCTACGGCGAGGAACACCGCGTCGAACTCGAACCCGGTGTCGATCTGCTCATCGGGCTGGAGGCGGTCAGCGAACCGGACGAGCAGGGCATGCGGACCGTCATGTGCGTCCTGAACGGTCAGCTGCGCCCGATCGCGGTGCGCGACCACTCCGTCGACTCGGCTGTCGCGTCGGCGGAGAAGGCGGACCGCTCCAACCCGCACCACATCGGTGCCCCGTTCGCGGGCGTCGTGTCGCTGTCGGTCGACGTCGGCGACGAGGTCGCCGCCGGCGCGACGATCGGCACCATCGAGGCGATGAAGATGGAGGCGGCGATCACCGCCCCGGTCGCGGGCACCGTGACCCGACTCGCCATCGGACAGGTGACGCAGGTCGCGCCGGGGGATCTGTTGATCGAGATCCGCTGAGCAGATCGGCGGCGGGGCGCCTGGCCCCGCCGCCGGTTCAGCTACCCCGGTACGTCGAGTAGGCGAAGGGGCTCAACAGGATCGGTACGTGGTGATGTCGCCCGGGATCGTCGATCTCGAAACAGACGTCGATCTCGGGATAGAAACCCTTGATGTCGTTGTCGGCGAACCAGTTACCGGTGTCGAAGACGAGATGGTAGATCCCGGGGACGAGCGCCTCGGTGTTCACTGCGGTGATGCGACCGTCCGAATCAGTGCTGCCGCTGGACAATTCGGTCCCCGACGCATCCTGGAGGGACACCTCGAGGCCGACGGCGGGTGAACCCGACACCGCGTCGAGGACGTGCGTGGACAGACCGGTCATCTCGAAATCCCTTCGTCGGCGGCGTGCTCGGTCGACAGCATACGGAGCAGGCGGGCGCGGTTGATCTTCGCCAGTTCCGCACGCAGTACCCGGCGTTCGGTGGAGGCGTCGTTGGTCATCCGCGTCCGGAGGATGGCGAGCAGCTCGTCGGCGGGCCGCCCGTTCGCGAAGACCAGGTAGACGTGCCCGAACCGCGCCTCGTAGGCGACATTGGCGTCTCTCAGCTCGGCGAGCACCGAGGCCGACGAGCCCGCCACCCCGGACTGTTCGCGCGCCGACGAGGCGTTGTCGGGCCGGTCGCCGATCCGCGGATGCCCGGCGAGCGCCTCGTCGAGGTCGTCCTCGCTGATCTCGGCCAGTGCTCGATCGGCGGCATCGAGCACAGCGGGTACATCGCCGAAGGGCCGCGCGAGCATCATGCGCTCGACCCAGGCCGTCGATGCGCAACAGCTGCGCAGCGCTGCACGGGCTTCGTCGTCGTCCATCTCGTTGAGCCGCATGATGACCAGCCTAGGAGGCGTGGTCGCTGACGGCGCGTGGAAGATGGGGCGATGGACGACGTCACCGGGACAGCGCCCCCGGACGACCCCGCGGGACGGGTGCTCGGTGTGGTACTCGCCGCCGGAGCCGGGACCAGGTACGGGATGCCGAAGATCCTCGCGCACGACGGCCGGTGGCTCGAGCGGGCGGTCGCGGCGTTGCGCGACGGCGGTTGCTCCGAGGTGACGGTCGCCATGGGCGCCGCGGTCGTCGAACCACCGGCCGGTGCCGAGACGCTGATCGTCGAGGACTGGGCCGACGGCGTCGGCGCCACGGTGGCGGCGGCCCTGCGGTGGGCGATGGCACGACCGGACGCGGCGGGGCTGACGGTGCACGTGGTCGACACCCCGGCCACGGGCGCCGACGTCGTAGCCCGCGTCCTGGGCGCGGCATCGGGTGACCGCGCACTTCTCGCGCGAGCGGTCTTCGACGGCAGTCCGGGGCACCCGGTGTACATCGGTGCCGACCATTTCGGACCGGCTCTGCGTGTGGTCGATGGTGACGTGGGTGCTCAGGTGTATCTCCGGTCCCGGGCGGTGACCCGCGTCGAGTGCGGGGATCTGGCGCCCGGCGTGGACACCGACGAGCGGCCCTGACCGGGGATCAGCGTGCCCATTTCGAGACCTTCTCGTCGCCGTTCCGGTGCACGGTGATCCCACGTGGGACGACGTCCATGTCTAGGGTGCAGACATAGCCGGGTAACGGAGCGCTATTCGTCGAAGCGGGTGATCACCGTGGCGCACGATCGTCGTCGACGCCTCACCGCGATTCTCGCCGCGCTCGTCGTGGGAGCCGGCCTCGCGGCATGCGCCACCGGGCCCGACGGACCGGAGCGGACACCGCCGGCCCACGCCGCGCAGGACGCGCATCTGCCGCCCGGATTCGACACCACCTTCCGCTGGACCGCGACCGGTGTCCTCGATCCACAGTCCGCCGAGGGCACCTTCGTCCGAGCCTTCACCGAGTCCTTCGAACTCGCCAACGCCGGACGGTCGGCGCGGTGGGGCTACCCCGGTTTCGCCGACGCCGCGCCGTCGAACATCGACCAGATGGTGACGGCGTACCCCCCGATCCAGTCGACCTCGGGCCGCGAGGTCGGCACCGCCTTCTATCAGGGGTTGCGCCGCGTCGACGACAACGGCTGGGCGCGAATCGTGATGTGCCGTCACGGGTATCGGTCGGTGCAGCAGAACGGCGAGTGGACCGTCGGGTACGACACCCCGCGGCCGGTGGAGATCGACATCCGCCGCGTGGGAACCGATCCCGCGGCCGCACCACGCGGGGGCGAGCGGACCCCCGGCGCCGACGTGTTCGGCGGCTGGTACACCTCCCGCTACGACTTCGCGGCCCTGTATCCGACGCCGACCCCGGATCAGAAGGCGTGCGCCGCAATGACTCCGGACGGTATGCCGCATTGGCTGCCGATGGCCGACACCGAGCCGTGGCCGGCCCAGCAGCCGGTACCGGGGTGGTCGAGCTATCCGGGCGCGGCCTGACTCCGCACCGCTGGGGCAGCGACTACTGGTCGGGCAGTCCGCCGAGCAGATCGTCGAGGTGCGCCGGCAGGTTCCGGACCCGTACCCCGGTGGCGTTGTAGATCGCGTTGACCACCGCGGCGGCACTGCCGACGATCCCGATCTCGCCCGCACCGCGCGAACCCATCGGGGTGGCGTGCTCGTCGCGGTCGTCGAGGCAGATCGCGTCGACGTCGGCGATGTCGGCGTGCACGGGGATGTGGTACTCGGCGAGATCCCGCGTGACCACGTGTCCGAACCGGTGATCGCGGACGCTCTCCTCATGCAACGCCATCGAGATACCGAAGGTCATGCCGCCGATGAGTTGCGAACGGACGGTGCGCGGGTTGATGGCGCGGCCGATGGAGAACACCCCGAGCATGCGCGGGATGCGGATCTCCCCGGTGTCGATGTCGACGCCGACCTCGACGAAGTGCGCGCCGAACGAGGCCACGGTGAACTTCTCGAGATCGGGGTTGTCCGCCGCCTCCGCGCTGAGTTCGGCGTCCGGAGGCGGATCGTCGCCGAAACGTGCACGGAACTGATGCGCGGCGGTGACGATGGCCGATCCCCAGGACGAGGTGCCCGACGAACCGCCGGCGACGGTCGCGCTGGGCAGCGCGCTGTCGCCGATCTCGATGTCGACGACGTCGGTGGGTACGTCGAGCGCGTCGGCGGCGATGATCTTCAGGGTCGTCCACGCACCGGTGCCGATGTCGGTGGCGGCGATCCGGACCGTGTACCGGCCGTCGCGATGGGTGATCGACGCCGCGTTGCCCGGCTGCACCATGTGGGGATAGGTCGACGACGCGACCCCCAGGCCGACCAGCTGCCGACCGTTCCGGCGGGCCGCCGGCTCCGCCACACGCCGCTCCCAGCCGAATCGTCCGGCCCCCTCGCGGAGACAGTCGAGCAGCCGCCGCGACGACCACGGGTTGCCCGTCTCGGGGTCCTCGGGCGGTTCGTTGCGCACACGCAACTCGATCGGATCGAGGTCGAGGGCATGTGCGAGCTCGTCCATGGCGACCTCGCCGGCGAACATCCCCGGAGCCTCGCCGGGCGCACGCATCCAGAACGGGACCGGGACATCGAGGGGGACGACGTGGTGATCGGTCCGCCGATGGTCGGCCGAGTACATCGATCGTGAGGTGACCGCGGCCTGCTCGGCGAACTCCCCGGCGTGTGCGCTGTGGGTGAATGCCTCGTGCACCATCGCGGTGATGTGGCCGTCCCGATCGGCGGCCAGCCGCAGACGGGATCGGGTGGGCGCGCGGTGTCCGACGTAGACGAACATGTGCTGCCGGGTCACCGCGAACTTCACCGGACGACCGGGCAGGCGCATGGCCGCCATGGCCGCGAGCACGTCGTGCGAGTGCGGCGAGCCCTTCGACCCGAATCCACCGCCGACGTGCGGCGCCATCACCCTCATCTGCTCGGGTTCGAGACCCAGCACCGGCGCCAGCGAGGACACCACGCCCTGGGTCGACTGGGTCGAGTCGTAGAGCGTGAGGACAGCGGCATCCGCATCCCAGGTGGCCACCACGGTGTGCGGCTCCATCGGGTTGTTGTGCTCCTCCGGGGTGGAGTACCACTGGTCGACCGTGACCGTGTCCCCGCCGGTGGTACTGGCCGCTTCGTCCAGGATTCGATCGGGGTCGCCGTCCTGTGAGGTGGGCTCGAACCCGCCGTTGACCTGTTCGGGCCGGTAGCTGTCGGGGTGATCGACGCGGAACTCGGTGTCGTGGGCGTCCTCGTCGTAGGTGACGGTCACCGCCGAGGCGGCTTCGCGTGCCGTCTCGGGACTCTCCGCGACGACGGCGCCGATCAGCTGCCCGCGGTAGGCGATTTCGGGCGACTGCAGGATCGTGAGGTCGCCGCTGGAGGTGTCGGCCAGTTCCGGTGCATTCTCGGGTGTGAGTACGTACAGCACACCGGGCGTCGATTCGGCTGCGGCCGTGTCGAATCCGGTGATGCGTCCGCGCGCGATGGTCGCGGTGATCGGCCACAGGTACGCGGCCTCGGTGAGGTGCTCGTAGGCATACGGCGCGGTGCCGCGCACCTTGTCGGCGCCGTCGATGCGGGCGTGGGAGGTACCGATCGCGGTCATCGAGTGCTCAGCTCCCGCAGGGTGGCGATCAGGGTGCGGCGGGCGAGGGGCACCTTGAACTCGTTGCCCTCGAGTGCACGGGCCTCGCCGAGTTCGGCATCGGCTGCCGCGGCGAACAATTCGGTCGACGGTCGCTGACCACGCAGCACCTCTTCGGCCCGCGCGGCCCGCCAGGGCTTGTGCGCGACACCGCCGAACGCGATCCGCGTTTCGCCGATGGCGTCACCGTCCATGCTCACCTCGGCCCCGACGGACACGAGCGCGAAGGCGTACGACGCACGGTCGCGCACCTTGCGGTAGGTCGACGACGAGTCCGGCAGGGGCGGTGGCACGTCGATGGCCACGATGACATCGTGCGGCTCGAGCACCGTGTCGCGCTCGGGATGCTCACCCGGGAGCCGGTAGAAGTCACCGATGTCCACCACGCGCTCGCCGTCGGGGCCTTGCACGACGATGCGCGCGTCGAGGGCGGTGAGGGCCACCGCCATGTCGGAGGGGTGGGTCGCGACGCAGGTCTCGGATGCACCCAGGATGGCGTGATACCGCGTGTATCCGCCGACGGCCGAGCAGCCCGAGCCCGGCGTCCGCTTGTTGCACGGGGTCGTGACGTCCTGGAAGTAAACGCATCTGGTGCGCTGCAACAGGTTTCCCGCATTGGTCGCGAGGTTGCGCAACTGCGGCGAGGCGCCCGAGAGCAGGGCGCGGGCCAGGACGGGGTAGCGGCGCCGGACGAGGGGATGGGCGGCGGTGTCGGCGTTGCGGGCGGTGGCGCCGAGCCGGAGCGAGCCGTCGGGGCGTTCGGTGATGTCGTCGAGCGGCAGGCGGGAGATGTCGAGCAGCGCCGGCGGGTCGGCGACGCCCAGCTTCATGTGGTCGACCAGGTTGGTGCCGCCGGCGATCAGCTTCGCGCCGTCGTGATCCCGCAGGAAGTCCACGGCGGCGAGGACGTCGGTCGCACGCTCGTAGGTGAACGGGATCATCGATCGGCCGCCTGTCGGATCGCCGCGAGGATGTTCGGGTACGCCGCGCATCGGCAGAGGTTGCCGCTCATCCGTTCCCGGATCTCGTCGTCGGCCAGCGGACTCGCGTCGCCGCTCGACGACGGGTCGAGGTCCTCGGTGACGTGGCTGGGATACCCCTGTTTCGCCTCGTCGAGCATCCCGATCGCCGAGCACAGCTGGCCGGGTGTGCAGTAGCCGCACTGGAAGGCGTCCTCGTCGATGAACGCCTGCTGCATGTCGTGTAGCTCGTCACCGTCGCCCAGGCCCTCGGCGGTGACGATGTCGCTGCCCTCGTAGGAGACGGCGAAGGACAGGCAACTGACGATGCGCCTGCCGTCGACCAGCACGGTGCACGAACCGCACTGGCCGTGATCGCATCCCTTCTTGGGCGAGAAGATGCCCAGCCGGTCACGCAGACCGTCGAGCAGTGTTGTTCGCGTGTCCACGACGACGTCGTGTTCGGCACCGTTCACGGTCAAGGAGACTTTGGCTTCCACGTCGCGAGGCATACCCGTCCGTAGAGGCGGTAAACACCCGCCGAGAACCGCGAAATGTCTGGAACAATCGGTCGAATGGCCCCCTCGAGACCCAGAGTTGTTGTGATCGGTGCCGGATTCGCGGGTATGCACTGCGCCCGCAGGCTCAAGAACGAGCCGGTCGACGTCACCATCGTCGACCGCGGGACCAGCCATCTGTTCCAGCCGCTGCTGTACCAGTGCGCCACCGGTCTGTTGTCCGAGGGCGCGATCTCCAGCCCGGTTCGGCATCTGACCCGTCGGCACAAGAACCTCGACGTCGTCCTCGGCGAGGCGTCGGCCATCGACGTCGAGGGTCACGAGCTGACGGTCGACCGCATCGACGGGTCGTCGTTCCGTCTCGGCTACGACTACCTCGTGGTCGGCGCCGGCATGCGCACCGCCTACCGCGGCAACGAGACGTTCGCGGAGTTCGCGCCCGGGATGAAGACGCTCGATGACGCGCTGTCGATCCGCCGCAAGATCATGGCCGCGTTCGAGATGGCCGAGACGATCACCGACCCGGAGGAGCAGCGGTCGTGGCTCACCTTCGCGGTGGCGGGCGGCGGCCCGACCGGCGTCGAGCTCGCCGGACAGATCCGGGAGGTCGCGACCCTGGCGCTCGAGCGCGAGTTCGACGCGATCGATCCGGCGCAGGCGCGGGTGCTGCTGCTCCACGGCGGCGACCGCGTGCTGCCGTCGTTCTCGACGCGGCTCTCGGCCAGCGCCCAGCGCACGCTCGACAACCTCGGCGTCGAGACCCACCTCGGCGTGCACGTCACCGGGGTCGGAGAGGACCACGTCGAGACGACCCGCAAGGCCGACGGGACCAAGAACGTCTACCCGGCGCGCACGACGCTGTGGACGACGGGCGTCGAGGCCGTCCCCTTCGCCACCACACTCGCCCGGTCGCTGGGTGTCGAACAGGACCACGGCGGGCGGATACCGGTCGAGGACGATCTCTCGGTCCCGGGCCATCCCGACATCTTCGTCTGCGGCGACATGAGTTCCTACCGAGACCTGCCCGGGGTCGCCGAGGTGGCGATGCAGGGCGGCCGGCACGCCGGGGCGGTGATCGCGGAAACCGTTGCAGGGCAACAGGAAAGAAGTCCGTTCAGATACCGCGATCTGGGTACCGCGGCCTACATCGCCCGCCGCCACGCGATCGTCCAGTCCGGCCCGCTCCAGCTGTCGGGGTTCCTCGGCTGGGTGGCCTGGGGCGTCATCCACATCGCCTTCCTGGCGGGTGTCCGCAACCGGATGGGGACCGTCATGACGTGGGGCGCAACGCTGCTCACCGACACTCGGCGGGAGCGCGCCATCACCTACGGCAGCCCGGAGACGGCGAGGCAGCCCTACGGGCAGTGACCGGTTAGATTCGGCCCGCTCGCTTCGCTCCCGGCGCCGGGTCGATTCGGCCCGCTCGCTTCGCTCCCGGCGCCGGGACCCGAGTTCTCCCCGATTGCTTGTCCGTGACCGCCTCGCCTGGTATTGAGAGTAGAACACGTTCTAATTTTGGTTGTTCTTCCGACGGGCGAGGAGTCCTCCATGCACACCCCGATCTGCGACGAGCTCGGTATCGAGTTCCCGATCTTCGCGTTCACCCACTGCCGGGACGTGGTGGTCGCGGTGAGCAAGGCGGGCGGTTTCGGAGTGCTCGGCGCGGTTGGCTTCACCCCCGAGGAGCTCGAGATCGAGCTCAACTGGATCGACGAGCACATCGGCGACCGTCCCTACGGCGTCGACATCGTCATCCCGAACAAGTACGAGGGCATGGACTCGAACATGTCGGGCGAGGAACTCACCAAGATGTTGCAGTCGATGGTGCCGGCGGAGACCCTCGACTTCGGACGCAAGCTCCTGCGTGACCACGGCGTGCCGCTCAACGAGGACAGTGACAACTCCCTGCAGCTTCTCGGTTGGACCGAGGCCACTGCCACGCCGCAGGTCGAGATCGCGCTCCAGCACCCCAAGGTCACCCTGATCGCGAACGCCCTCGGGACGCCACCCGCCGACATGATCGAGAAGATCCAGTCCGCCGGCCGCAAGGTCGCCGCGCTGTGCGGATCGCCGAAGCAGGCCCGCAAGCACGCCGATGCGGGTGTCGACATCATCATCGCCCAGGGCGGCGAGGGCGGCGGTCACTGCGGCGAGGTCGGCTCCATCGTGCTCTGGCCGCAGGTCGTCAAAGAGGTTGCGCCGGTTCCGGTTCTGGCCGCCGGTGGCATCGGCAGCGGTGAGCAGATCGCGGCGGCGCTGGCCCTCGGGGCGCAGGGCGCGTGGACCGGATCGCAGTGGCTGATGGTCGAGGAGGCTGAGAACACCCCGGTCCAGCAGCAGACCTACATCGACGCCTCCAGCCGGGACACCGTACGGAGCCGATCGTTCACCGGCAAGCCGTGCCGCATGCTGCGCAACGACTGGACCGAGGCCTGGGAGGATCCGAAGAATCCCGATCCGCTGGGGATGCCGTTGCAGTACATGGTCTCCGGGATGGCGGTGGCCGCGACGCACAAGTACCCCGACGAGAGCATCGACGTCGCCTTCAACCCGGTCGGGCAGGTGGTCGGGCAGTTCCGCAAGGTCGAGAAGACCTCTGCGGTGATCGAGCGGTGGGTGACCGAGTACATCGACGCCACGAGCAGCCTGGACTCGTTCGCCAACGCGAACGCCTAGCCGGGGCTAATTCGCGCGGCCTCGTTTCCGTCCCGCTGATTGGATTCAATCAGCGGGACGGAAACGGCGACGCGGGAGCCGGGGAGTGGCCGGCGCCGTCCTCGGCGATCGTCGCGAGGGGGAGAGTCACCTGGACGGTGGTGCCCGACGGTTCGTTCGGCAGGTACCGGATCGTCCCGCCGTGGCGCTCGACGATGTGCTCGGAGATGATGAGCCCGATTCCGGAACCGTCCTGCTTGGACGAGAACGCGCCGGAGGCGAGGCGATCGGTGGGCGCGCCCGTCATGCCGCGTCCCTGGTCACGGATCCACACCGAGGCCAGTCCGTCGGACTCGCCGGTCTGGATCGTCAGTTCCTTCACCTCGGTTGTCGGACGGACGATCTCGTCGAGTGCGTTGACGCACAGGTTGATGATGACCTGTCCGATGAGCACGTTCTCGCCCTGGATCGGCAGGTCGCGGTCGGGGATCTCGGCGTACACGCGTACGCCCTGCTCGGCCGCGCGTAGTCGCACGAAGTACAGGCTCTCCTCGACGGTCTCGTTGAGATCCATGAGCGTCGAGGTGCTCTCGATGCGTCGTACGTAGCGGCGGACGGAGGCCACGATGTCGGCGGCGCGGTGGAGTTGCTTCTCGATCTGGTCGATGCCGTAGGCGAGGCTGCGGGCGTCGACGGTGTCGGCGGAGACGCGGGCCTTGAGCCCGCTCAGGTAGTTGGTCGACGCCGCGAGCGGTTGACCGAGCTCGTGGGCCAGGATCATCGCCATGTCACCCATCGCGTGGTAACGGCTCAGATATTGGAGGTTGGCCTCCTGGTAGGCGTTGCGGCGTTCCCATTCGACGCGGTCGGTCACGTCGCGCACGGTCAGGACCCGCGAGGAGATGCCGTCGTGGGCGACGATCTCGAGTTCGCCGGCCAGCCACACGGTGCTGCCGTCGTCCTTGATGATCTCCTGTTGGATCTCGACCGAGCCCGCTCCGTCCGTCAGCCGTTCGACGACGGGGTCACTGGTCAGCCGGGGCTCACACCGGCCGAGGTCTTCCAGATGGACGCCCGACAGCTCCGCGGGGGTGCGGCCGAACAGCTTGGCGGCCAGTGGGGAGATGTCGTCGATGCAGTTGTCGTCGTCGAGCACGACGATCCCGGCCGACGTGTGGGTCATGATGCGCTGCAACGACTCCGACACCCAGGTCAGTTCTTCCTGCAACTCGACCTCGTCGGAGATGTTGCGGAACTCGACCATCACGACCGGCCCGTCCTCGCAGCGCACCAGGGTCGCGCGGGCATCGGTGAGGAACTCGGTGCCGTCCTTGGCGCGGTACTTCCACTGTTTGCGGCTCGACCCGTGCACCACCGCGGACTGGAGCCATGCCACGCCGACCTCGCGACGGTACTGACGCTCCTGGGCGCTCATGTGGTGTGCCTTGAGGGGCTTGAGTTCCTCCAGGGTGAACCCGAAGATCCGGCACGCGGCCGGGTTGGCCCACAGGATGTTCTTCGAACTCGCCTCGTGGATGAGGATGCCGGTGCCGGTGTGCAGGATCATCTGCTCGAAGTCCCGACGGGCGGGGAACATCGCCATCACCTCACCTTCGCCGAGTTCTCGTCTTCGCCCCCGCCACGATGCCATGCAGGTGAGGACACGCAAGTAAGGAATTGCTTACCCGCGGCGCGGGAAATCCCGATACCGCGTCGGGTCCCGCGTCCATAGTGTCGGACTCGAGATCGAGAGTCGATTCCGAACGGAGACATGATGACCGCGGAGAGCCTGACCGAACGGGTGTGTGCGGAACCGGCGGGGGCGGCGCGCGACGCCGCGTTCGACCACGCGCTCGACGTGCTCCGGGATCGTCGGGACGAGTTCAACTCGCAGCGCTACGTGCCCGCCGACTTCATCGCGTTGCTGAAGCGTGCCGGAATGTACCGGGCCTCGACGCCGGCGGCGTTCGGTGGCGAGCCGATGGCACCGTCGGATTTCATGTCGCTGGTCGAACGCATCTCCGCCGTCGACCCTGCCACCGGGTGGGTGTCCAGTTTCGGATCGTCGCTGGTCTACTTCGCCGCGCTGCCGGCCGAGACCCAGCAGAAGATCTACGCGCACGGTCCCGATGTCGCCTACGCGGGCGGGCTGTTCCCCATGCAGGAGGCACAGCGGGTCGACGGCGGCTACCTGTGCTCGGGGGTCTGGCAGTTCGCCAGCGGATGTCGCGGCGCCGACCTCCTCGGGATCGGTCTGGCCGGCGGACCCGAGACCGGCGGCAAACCGCTGACCGCGCTGGTCGATCCGGCCGAGGTCGAGATCGTCGACAACTGGGATGTCGCCGGGATGAAGGCGACCGGCTCCCATGCCATCCGCGCCGACCGCGTGTTCGTGCCCGAGGAGATGACCTTCGTGCGCGGCGGCGCTCCGCAGATCGACGAACCCCTGACCCGGTACCCCGCGCTGGCCTACGCCGCGCAGGTGCTGGCGGTGGTGACCCTCGGCGCGGCCCGGGGCGCCCTCGACTACGCGATCGAGGTCGGCGCGGCGCGGACCTCGATCACCGGAGGTGCCAGCAAGGGCAACCGGCCGGCGTACAAGAGCGGCCTGGCGGTCGCCGAGGCCGAATTGCGTTCGGCGCGAGCGTTCTTCTACGACAGCACCGACCGGGTGTGGGCCAAGGCCGTCGCGGGACAGCACATCTCGACCGACGATCAGGCCCTGTTGCGGTTGAGTGCCACCCACGCCGCGCACGTCGGGCGCAGCGTCGTGCTGCAGGTGTTCGACCTCGCCGGCACCGGGGCCATCTACGAGACCCATCCGCTGCAGCGGTTCCTGCAGGACGCGTTGGTGCCCGCGCAGCACGCGATGCTGCAGACCAACACCTACGAGGCCGCCGGTGCACTGCTTCTCGGCCTCGAGGCCGGAATCCCCAGCTTTCCCTGACCCACCCGTCATCCAGCCCAGACGTCACGACCGCGAGGAGACCATCACCCATGTTCGACGAACCGTTGCGCACGCTGTTCTGTGTCGGGAACAATCAGAACTTCTTCGACCTGCCCAAGGCCGACATCGGTCCGGTGTGGGAGGCCACGATGGAGTTCCTCACGAGTCTGAAGAACCTCGACGGTGTCGAGATCATCGGGACCTTCGACGACGACGCCCACATGGTCGGCCCGTCCGACGGCTGGCCGTGGACGTTCTACGTCCTCGCCGACGTGCGCGACCAGCCGACCGTCCGGGCGGCCTGCAACCTGTTGCGCACCATCATGGTCGGTGAACATGCGCTCTGGAAGTACTTCAAGGTCGAGGCGCGGATGGGACGAGCCCTCACCATCCGCGACGACGTCCCCTCATGAGCACCGCCTCCTGATCTCTCGCGCACCGACAGCCCCTCTCCGCGCCCCGGCGCGGTCGACACACGAAGGAACATCGATGACCACCATCGAGCGGCCGACCCGCGGCTTCGCGGACCTCGCCGAGAAGGACCGCGTCGCCGGTCAGCTGTACACCGATCCCGAGATCTTCGCCGAGGAGATGCGCAAGATCTTCTACCGCACCTGGGTGTGGGTCGCGCACGAGAGCGAGGTCCCCGAGGCGGGCTCGTTCAAGACCACCCAGGTCGGGGATCAACCGGTCATCGTGACACGGGATCGCAAGGGCAACTTCAACACCCTGCTCAACCGGTGCCGGCATCGCGGGGCGACGGTGTGCGACCAGCGCAGCGGCAAGGCCAACGGCTTCACCTGCCCGTACCACAACTGGTCGTACACCCTCGACGGTCGACTGCGCGGCATCCCGTACCCGGACGGTTACGAGGGCGTCGTCGAGAAGAACGACTTCCCCCTGCAGAAGCTGCGCACCGAGAGCTATCTCGGCATGATCTTCGCGACGTTCAACACCGAGATCGAACCGCTCGAAGACCACCTGGGTGATGCGAAGATCTGGATGGAGCGATTCCTGAAGCAGTCCAACGGATTCCCCACCAAGGTCCTCGGCAGTCACAAGTTCCGGTTCAAGGGCAACTGGAAGATCCAGCTCGAGAACACCACCGACGGTTACCACTTCCCGATGGTGCACAAGTCGTGGATGGCCTCTGTCGACGCCGAGACCGCGAACATGATGTCGTTCATGGACGATCCGGCCGCCGAGACGCACGCGCTCGGCAACGGTCACAGCGTCGCGATCATGGCGGCCGCGCACGCGGACCTCGACATCGACGACGGTTCCGAGGAGGTGCAGCCGCGGTTCCAGCATCTCGTCGACGAACTCGCCGAGGCGGGGGAGAGTCCCGAACGCATCCGTCGCTACATGCGCTCGATGCACGGCTGCGGGTTCAACCTCAACATGTTCCCGAACATCGCCATGTCGTCGTCGTTCTTCCGGGTCCTCATCCCGATCAGCGTGGACGTGACCGAGGTGTGGCACATGGCGATCGGCATGGACGGCGGGCCGGAGAGCATCAACCGCGAGCGCTTGCGGATCCACGAGCACTTCCAGGGCCCCTTCGGCTTCGGCAGCCCCGACGACGCCGAGGGATGGGATCGCGTCCAGATCGGCGCCGGTGGCAACCCGAACATGCCGATCCTGGTCAACCGCGGGGAGAACCGCGAGTACACGACCGAAGAGGGTTGGCCCACATCGCATGTCACCGACGAGACGGGGATGCGTGAGTCCTACGCCATGTGGAAGAAGATGATGAGCGATGACTGAATTGCACAGTTTCAACGACCCGCGCGTCCTGCGCGCGATCGCGCTCGTGTGGAAGGAAGCCGAACTCCTCGACGCCAAGGACTACCCGGCGTGGGAGGCCCTCTACACCGATGACGCGCACTACGTCATCCCGATCGATCCCGACACCGACGATTTCGACTCGTCGCTGAACATGGTGTACGACGACCAGCGGATGCGGCGCCTGCGCGTCGAACGGATGATGCAGGGTTACGCACCGTCGGCGGTCGCCGCTGCCCGCACGGTCCGGGTCATCTCGCGGTTCACCGTGTCGGACGTCAGCGACGACACCGTCATCCTGCGGTCCGCGCAGATCCTCAACGCGTTCAAGCGCGATGCCTTCTCGACGATCGGCGCCGAGCTCACCCACACCATCAGCCTCGGTTCCGACGGTAACGACCGGATCAGTCTGAAGGTGGCCCGTCTCATCGACAGCGAGGACGCGGTCAGCGCCTCCGGTTACCTGGTGTGAGGACGGACCTGGACATGAGTTCGACGAACAAGGGGATCGCGGTCGTCACCGGTGCCGCCGGCGGCATGGGTTCGCACATCGCCCGCCGGCTGCACCGGGACGGTCATCGCGTCCTGCTCACCGACATCGCCCTCGATCCGGCCCAGCGCATCGCCGAAGAACTCTCGCCCGACGGGTCGGCCGCACGGGCGGCCGTCCTCGACGTGGCGCACCGGCAGGGTTTCGTCGACGCGCTGGCGCATGTGCAATCCGTCTGGGGCACACCGACGATCGTCGTGAACAACGCGGCATTGACCCAGGCGGCCGATCTCATGACGCTCGACGAGCCGGACTTCACCCGCGTGCTGAACACGAACGTCAACAGCATCTTCTTCGGCTGCCAGGTCTTCGGGGCCGCGATGGCCGACGAGGGGTACGGCCGCATCGTCAACATGGCGTCGCTGGCCGGTCAGAACGGCGGCACCGCCACCGGCGCGCACTATGCCACGTCCAAGGGCGCGATCCTGACGGTCACCAAGATCTTCGCCAAAGAGCTTGCGGCCAAGGGTGTCACGGTCAACGCGATCGCGCCCGGGCCGCACGACCTGCCCGTCGTGAAGGCGACCGTGCCGCCGGAGAAACTCGACGCCGTGATCGCCGGCATCCCCGTCGGGAAGCTGGGCCGCCCCGAGTTCATCGGGGACATGGTCGGCCTGCTGACCGCCGAGAACGCCTTCTTCGTCACGGGTGCGTGCTGGGACGTCAACGGCGGGCTCTTCGTCCGCTGATCGCACCTCGAGAATTATTCGCCACCACCAGGAGCACCGCCATGGCCCTCACCGACGTCGTCGTCTCCGCGATCGTCCAGGAGACCCCGAGCATCAAGACCTTCTACCTGTCGAGGCCCGACGGCTCGACGATGGGGGAGTACACGCCCGGAGCGCACATCGATGTCGTCGGGCCGACCGCCATCACCCGCCAGTACTCGCTGTGCAGCCGGCCCGACGGGCGGGAGTCCTTCGCCGTGGCCGTCAAGCGCGAGGATCAGTCCCGAGGTGGTTCGGCCGCACTGCACGAACTGCGCGTCGGCGACCGGCTGCAGATCAGCGAGCCACGGAACCTGCTCGGGATCGATTCCACGGCAACGCATCACGTCCTGGTGGCGGCCGGCATCGGGATCACCCCGATGCTCAGCATGGCGCGCTACATGGACGTGCACGGGATCAGCTTCGAACTGCACTACTTCGCCCGGACGGTCGATGACGCGGCGTTCCTGCCGCTGCTGCGGGAGCGTTGCCCGGAGAAGCTGCACGCGCATGTCGGCGTCGGTCGTGAGGCCCACGGACCGATTCTGACCGCCGCGCTGGAATCGGCGCCGCAGGGCTCGCATGTCTATGTCTGCGGCCCGGACGGGTTCATGACCAAGGTCCGCGAACTGGCGGAACAGTACATCCCGGCCGACGCGGTCCACTTCGAGAACTTCCACGCCACCGATCAGCCGGATGCGTCGGAGAACACGTCCTTCGACGTCGAACTCGACGGCGAGACCTATCACGTCCCGGCCGACCGGAGCATCGTCGAGGTCCTCGAGGAGAACGGCTGCGACGTCGACACCTCGTGTCAGGAGGGCATCTGCGGTACCTGCATCATGCAGGTCCTCGCCGGTGAGCCCGAGCACCGCGACAACGTGCTGACCAAGGCCGAGCGAGAGTCCGGAGAGGTCATGGCGGTCTGCGTCTCGCGGACCACCGGCGAGAAGATCGTGCTCGACTATTACTGACCCCGATCAAGGGTTGGTCGGCACCTCGACGTCGAACCGCAGGATGTCCCGGACCAGCGTGCTGATGCTGTCGGCGTCGGTCTTGCTCTTGATCCGGGCACGGTGCACGTCCACCGTCTTGACGCTCATGTCGAGGCGGCGGGCGATGTTCTGGCTGGGTAGACCTTCGACGACCAGCGCGAGGATCTCGCGTTCCTGCGGGGTCAACAGCGCGACCTTCGATTCCACCCACCGCTTCTGCGCGTGGGTGCGGAAGCGTTCGACCGCCTTCTCCATCCCCGCCTGGACGGCGTCGAGCAGCCGCTGCGGGTCGTAGGGCTTCTCCAGGAAATCCATCGCGCCGGCCTGCAGGGTGGACACCGACATCCGGATGTCGCCGTGCGCGGAGACGAAGATGATGGCGACGTGCGGTGCTAACTCGTTGAGCTTCTCCTGCAGCCGCGGGCCGCTCATCGTCGGCATGCGGACGTCGAGCACGATGCACGCGGGGGTGTCCCCGGAGTACTGCGCGAGGAAGTCGTCGGCACTGTGGCAGATCCGCGGCGAGATCCCGATGCTGCCGAGCAGCCAGTCGACCGATTCGCAGAGTTCCGGGTCGTCGTCGACGACGTACACCGCCGCGGTCACATCCGATGCGGTCACGTCCACGCCGCGTCGGCCGTCCAGTAGTTCATCCCGACGGCACTCACCTGATGGCGCCACTCCGACGTCCGGTTGAGCCAGGGTTCCTCGCGCCGGACCGACTCGTCGGCCGCCTCCGGGCCGTCGGCCTCGACGGTCCAGTGCACCCAGTTGACCTCCCGGCCGTACTCGTCGTGCACGAACAGGTCGACATGGTGCCAGCCGTAGTTGAAGGTGTCCTCGTAACACGTGAGGAACATCCGGTGGTGCGTCTCGGGACGGGGTTTGACTGTCATGCAGATCTTCTCTCTCGCAACCGGATCAGACCGGGACGACCGGATGGGACCGGAGCTCGTTCTCGAGCACCGCGGCGACCTCGAACAGGGCCGACTCCCGCCCCGGCAAGCCGATCACCTGTAGTCCGAGGGGCATCCCGGAGTCCGTGGTCGCCCCCGGGACGACGACGACCGGGCAGCCGAGCAGCTGCCACGGTCGGCTCAGGACCGGCGACCCGGTCGCGTCGAGGCCGCTCGGTGCGGGGCCGGGTGCGGCGGGACCGACGATCACCGTGTGATCGCCGAGCGTCTCGGCCAGCAGATCCCGCGAGCGGTCGCGGCGGATGAGGGCGGCCGCGTGGTCCGCGGGCCGGACCGCGCGGCCGGCGTCGACGAGGTCGAGCAGCGCGGGGCTGAGCGCGGCCGCATGGTCCCGGACGACATCGTCCAGGGTCTCGGCCGCCTCATGGGACATGACGGTCACGTGGTCGTCGGCCAGGGTGCGGACATGATCGTCGAATTCGAGTGCGCGGGTCTCGACGTCGGCTCGCTCGAGCAGGTCCGGCAGCCGGTCGACCAGGTCTGCCATTGCCGGGTCGATCGGGTGCAGGTCGCTGCCGCCCCACACCACCACGGTCCGGACGGTGGAGCGACCGGGAACGATCGGCGAGCGGCCGGTGAAGGCGGTGTACACGTACTGCAGGTCGGCGATGTCGCGGGTGAGGATGCCCAGCGAGTCCAGCGACTCCGAGAGTCCGGTGACGCCGGACAGATCCGTCGAGCCGTGCGCGAGGACCATGCCCGCGGCGCCGCAGTAGGCGGCCGGCCGGGTCAACGAGCCGGCGGTCTGCGTACCCAGCGCCACCGGGATGACGCCAGCCCCGACGGCGGCGGCCGAACCGCTCGACGACCCGCCCGGCGTGTGCCCGGGGTGGTGCGGATTGCGCGTCGGCCCGGGCGAGAAGTAGCCGAACTCGGTCGTGACCGTCTTGCCCTGGATCACCGCGCCCAGATCGCGAAAACGACTGACACAGGGCGCATCCGACGCCGCCGGCGACGACGACGTGACGGGTGAACCGGCACGGGTCGGCAGACCCTCGACGTCGATGAGGTCCTTGACCCCGAGCGAGACGCCTCGCAGGGGCCGGCGACCCGGTATCCCATCCTGCCGTCGTGCCTCGTCGACGACGCCCGGGGACAGCTCGACCCACGCGCGCAGATCGGTGTCGGTGCCGACGATCTCCTCACGGACCTGTTCCGCGAGAATTTCCGCCGACACCACCTTCTCGTGGACCGCGGTCGCCTGCTCACTGATGGGCTGTTTCCAGTAGGCCGAGCTCACCGTTCCTCCTTCATGTGCTGGGACCAGTCTGCCCTGTCGCGCATCGCGGCGACAGTAAAGATTTCCCTCGTATCCCCGTAGGGACGGGTGGCCATAACGTCGTTGCCAGCCCCCGACAGCCCGGCGTCTTCGCACCCTGCCAGTCCAAGGAAACCCAATGAGCCTCAGAGAACCCGCGGTGACGACGCCGTCGTCGCCGACCGCCCCCGATCGACGAATCGACTTCGGCCGCATGTCGAGACGGGCCTGGATCGTCACCGGCATGCTCGTGCTGTTCCAGATCATCGCCTTCGCCGACAAGGCGGTGCTCGGCCTGGTCTCGGCCGACGCGATGCCCGAACTCGGCTTGACCGCAACCGAATTCGGGTTCATCGGCAGTGCCTTCTTCTTCCTGTACGCGATCGTCTCGGTCGTCACCGGGTTCCTGGCGTCGAAGATCTCGGTGAAGTGGATCCTGTTCGCGATGGGCGTCACCTGGGCGGTGCTGCAATTCCCGATGCTGCTCGGCGGCGGCGCCGCCATCCTGCTGGTGACGCGGATCATCCTCGGCGGCGCCGAGGGACCCGCGACGGCCATGTCGCTCACCTCCGCGCACACCTGGTTCTCGCCCACCCGTCGTGCGCTGCCGTCGAACCTGATCGCCGCCGGCTCCACGCTGGGACCTGTCTTCGCGGCGCCGCTGCTGGCCTGGGTCATCGCCGTGTGGGGTTGGCGCTGGGCGTTCGGTGTTCTGGGAATCATCGGCCTGGTGTGGGTGATCGCCTGGTGGGCGATCGGCGCGGACGGTCCCTACCGTCCCAAGAAGGCCTCGTCGCCGGACGAGCCGGCACTCGACACCGACGAGACGGTTGACGATGCGAAGGAGGTCGCGACCTCCGCGGTCGACGAGCAGAAGCCGGTCAAGATCTGGCGTGCGCTGCTCAGCTTGGCGTTCATCTCCGCCGTGATCGGCGGGGCGTCGAACTTCTGGGTGCAGGGCTTCCTGACGACCTGGCTGCCCCAGTACCTGGGCACCGTGGTCGGGCTGTCGCTCGGTGAGGTCGGTGCGGTGACCACCGTGCCGTGGGTGGTCGGCGCGCTCGTCCTGCTCGGACTGGGTGCGCTCGGGCACCGGATGCTGCACCGGGGGAGTTCGGCACATCGGGCGATCGCCGTCCCGTTCGGCTGCGCCGCGGTCCTGGCCGGGTTGTGCTTCATCGCCATCCAGGCGTCGTCGGGGATCACGGCGGTCGCGCTGCTGTGCCTCGCCGGTGGATGCAGCCTGGCGTTCCCGATGACCGCCACCGCGATCGGTTATGCGGTCGGCGCTCGGCAGCGACCGATCCTCATGGCCACCCTCGGCGGCGTGGCGTCGTTCGGCGCGGTCATCTCGCCGATCCTGGTCGGCTGGCTCATGACCGACGCGGGGTATGTGTCGCCGCCGAAGGGTGAGAAGCCCAGCGCGGAGATGGCCGACAACATGGCGGCCGGCGTGCACCAGGCGTTCACGATCACCGGCATCGTCCTGCTGGTCGGCGGCGCACTGTGCATCGCCTTCCTCCGGCCGGAGCGACTCGGTGCCATTCTGCAGAAGCGTTACGTCCAGGAGCCGGTCGAGGCCCGGTCCGCCTGAGTGCCCGACCACCGCGACGATTCGATCCCAGGAGAAGACATGTCCGACAATGTGATCAGTGCCATCGACCCAGGCATCTTCCGAAATGTGATGGGGCACTATCCCACCGGCGTGGTCGTGGTGACGGGACGCGGTGACGACGGCTCCGTGCTGGCCATGGTCGTCGGGACTTTCAGCTCGGTGTCGATGGACCCGCCGTTGGTGTCCTTCATGCCGATGAAGACCTCGCGCACCTTCGAGAAGATGCGGGCCTGCGAGTCGTTGTGCATCAACATCCTCGGCGGTGAACAGGAGGACGTCGTCCTCACCATCGCGCAGCGTTGGGAGGACAAGCTCGCGGGCATCGACTGGTTCCCTTCGCCGTCGGGCGATCCGGTTCTCGCGGATTCGGTGGCCTGGATCGACACCCGCATCAGCAACGTCGTCGAAGCAGGCGATCACTGGATAACGCTCTGTGAGGTGCGGGATCTGGCCGTGACCAACCCGGTGTCGCCGCTGATCTTCTTCCAGGGTGGTTACGGCAGTTTCGTGTCGACGTCCCTGATGGCCCGGATGGACCACGAGATCCTGCCGACGATCCATGCCGCACACGCGGCGCGCCCGCAGGTGGAGGCATTGGCGACGTCCGTCGGCTGCGAGGTGTCGGTCCTCACCGCGGTCAGCCGCGACGAGATGGCCGTCGTGTTGTCGGCCACCGCGCCGGGCGTCGACCGTGACGAAGGCCTCGCGTACCGCATCCCGATGGTGCCGCCCATCGGGGACACGTACGTGTTCGACCAGGACGACGAGACCCGGGAGCGGTGGCTGGCGAAGCTCCGGCATGCCGACGATGATGTGCGACAGGTACATCGCGACCGTCTCGACTTCGTGCGGCGGCACGGTTACCTGGTGTCCTTTCTGCCCGATGCCTCATCGACTGCGTACGAGGAGATGCGAGAGGCGACGAAATCCTATGAGCGGGGCCGGTTGACGCCTTCGCAGGAACGCGAGATCTGCGAGTCCATCGGGAAGTCGGCCGTCGACTATCGCCTCCGCGAGGTGCGACCCGATCAGACCTATGACGTCGGTTCCGTCGTGCTGCCGATCCGGGACGCACGTGGCGGATACTCGATGACGCTCCGGTTGTCGCAGTTGCCGCTGGGCGTGAACGGCTCTGAGGTCGAGGCCTGGATCTCGGAGGCGCGTGCGGTGGTCGAGGTGCTTGGCCGATGAGCGACGACGATGCCAGGATCTCGGCGCTCGTCGCGCGGGTCGAGATTCTGGAGGCCGAAGCCGAGATCCGACGAATCCAGGCTCGATACATGTTCCTCTGTGACACCCCGTGTCCCGAACCCGGTCTCGCGGATGACGCCGAGCGCATCGAGCGCATCCTGGACCTCTACACCGACGACGCGGTGTGGGAGGGCGTCGGCGAGTACTACGACGGACAGTTCGGGCGTGCCGAGGGCAAGCCGGAGATCCGCGAACACTTCCAGCGCTTCTGGGATGAGAAGCGGGACCCGGCACTGGTGCTCAACGCGCACTACCTGACTTCGGAGCAGGTCCATGTCGACGGCGATGACGCCGAGGGACAGTGGATTCACATGCAGCCGTGGCTCTTCGGCGACGGCTCGGCCCTGTTGCGGTCGAGTCGGCTGAACAACGCCTTTCGCAAGCACGACGGCCGGTGGCGGATCACTCGTACCCGCACCGAGAACGTCTTCATCGCGCCGCTTCCCGACGGATTCGCCGAGAGCTACCCCTCGGCGTCGGCGTTGATGGGCTGAGGCGTTCGACGCCGGTGACGGGTCACGCGCCTGTGGTCAGTCGGATCATGTAGACCGTAGCCGCCACGCCGAGGAGCAGGAAGGCGCCCGGGAACGCGATGTTGTAGAAGACGCGGGCCCGCACATGGGCGATGACCGCGCCGACGAAGAACAGAGTGAGCCCGGTTCCGGCGGCGACGCCGATCCAGGGTTCGATCGTCAACCCGAGGACAAGCCCTGCTGCTCCGGCGGCCTTGAGTGTCGCGAGGTGGGGCAGGAACCGAGGTGGGACGTGGACCTCGGCCGAATTGGCCAGCACGAACTCGGCCCGGGCGAAGTCGGCGATGGCGATACCGCCATTGGCCACGATGCAGATGATCGTGGCGACGAACAGGGTGGTGGTCATCGCCGGGGGCCCTTCGCTGGTCGGGTTCCGCCGCGCGGTGGCCGGGTCGGTACGGTCGACATGTGTCCTCCTCTGAGGTGGGTTGTCGGATGGACGATGTGAGTGTGGTGCTCTCATCCGTACCGACGTCCTACCCCACGAGAAGGTGACATCCGGTGGTACCGACCTCAGAGTTCGAAGATCTACGACCGCAGCTGACCGCCATGGCGTTCCGGATGCTCGGCTCGATCCACGACGCCGAGGACGCCGTGCAGAGCACGTGGCTCAACTCGCTGCGTGTCGACGGCACCGAGATCCGCAACCCTGCCGCATGGTTGACGACAACACTCACCCGGGTGTGTCTCGATCAGTTGCGCGCCCGCGGCAGACGACAGGAAGATCCGCTGTTCGCCGACGCTCTCCCCGCGGAGGCTGTCGCGGCCGACGAGCTCTACCTGCAGCGCGAGAACGTGTCACGTGCGCTGATGGTGGTCCTCGATCGGTTGACGCCGTCGCAACGCGTGGCCTATGTGCTGCATGACCTCTTTGCGGTTCCGTTCGGTGAGGTCGCAACGATCCTCGACACCAGTGTGGACGGTGCGAAGAAGCATGCGAGCCGGGCACGCGGACGGATCGCGTCTTCGCGGTTGAACTCCGAGCTGGACCCTGAACTGCCGTCGGGTGATGCGTCCCTGGTCGTCGACGCCTTTCTGGCCGCGGCGCGCGGCGGCAGTCTTGATGCGATGGTCGCGCTGTTGGGCGAGGATTGCATCCGTGTCGCCGACCGGTCACTGGTACCGCCGGACACACCGACCGTGGTCCGGGGCGCCCGGGCGGTCGCGGAGGAGACCCGATTCTTCGCCGACCGTATCCGGGCAAGCACGCCGATGTGGCTGGGAGGTCGGATGGTTCATGTGATCGCACCGGGCGGTCACCCGCTCGCCGTCATCGACATCGCCGTGAAGGGTGGGCGAGTCGTGCGGATCGACATTCGTCGCATGACGTCACCCGCCGTGTCCAGGTAGTCCTGACCGGCGATGTGGCCTCTGCGGTGTTCAGAAGGGCGGCGGGTTGGCGTCGTTCCAGCGCTTCTCGGCGCGTTGGTGGCGTCGGAAGTCGTTGTCGCGCTGCGTGTCGAGTCTGTCGCGGGCGGGATGATCGGGTGACCGTCTGGGGAAGAGCTTGTTGAACAGGTCGCGTCCGCTGAAGGCGTTGCCGACGAACATGTGCCCGGTGGGGGTGGTGAACCAGGCGGTGCGGGACTCGTCTTGGTGGTCCTGCCAGCTGGTGAAGGTCTTGATGCGGTGATGGAACCGGCACAGCGGTTTGAGGTTGCGCGCATCGGTCGGGCCACCGCGACGCGGGTCGGTGTGATCGAAGGGTTCGGTGTGGTCGAGATCGATCTGCCAGACCGGGGCGTTGCAGCCGGGGAAGGTGCAGCACAGTTCGCCGGCGCGCACCAGCGCCTGGAGCTTCTTCGAGGGGGTGTATCGCGTTGTCGAACTGTCCGCGTCGGGAGCCGGTGAACCGTCGGGTGCGTCGGGTGCGGGATGGATGTAGGTGCGGCGGGCTTCGGCGAGGAGTGTTCGGGCGGTGTCGGCGTCGATGATGCCGTGGCGGTCGAGGAAAGCGGGGTCGTTGTCGAGACCGAACAGGGTCGACAGGTTCACCACGATGTGAAAGGTCGCGCGCGGCGCCAGCGATGACGACGGCGACGCGTCCGGACCCGGAGGGTCGGCGACAACCGTGTCGCTGTCCGGGGTGTTGGTGTCATCGTTCCCGGAGTGGCGCGCGGGTGCCTCAGTCGTGTGGTCGGCGGTGTCCACTGTCGCTGCGTCGACGTCCCCGGTGGTGTCGGCTTCAATGTCCATTGCGGCAGGTCGGCAGTCGTCGCATTCGCACGCGATAGAAGCTTCGCCCCGCGCGAGCGCTTTCAGAGCATCGACCCGGCGGTTGGCCAACTTTCGAGGGTCGCCGGCGTGGACCGCGGTGGCCATCGCCGTCAGGCGGGCGTCGAACTCGGCGGCATCAGCATGGGGCAGCGTGCCGGAGATCCGGGACTGCCCGGGTGTGAAGCGGTCGGGGGTGACGGTCACCTTGCGGTCGGATTTCACTCGCTCCTTGCGTCGGCGGATCGCGTCGGGTGCCCACTTGGCGACGATGGAATCGACCATGGCGGTGAACCGGGCCGTGGACATCGGTGCGCGGGCGAAGATCGCTTCGGCGAGATGGGCGTCGACGGTCTGCATCTCCTCGTCGTCGGTGATGAGGTCGGTGCGTTTGAGGGCGATGAGGAAGCGGCGCTTGTCGATTCGACCGCACGCGAGTGCGTGTCCGGTGAAGGAGAGTCGGTAGCGCAGTGCGTCGCCGGCTTCGATGAGGTTTTTCGCCTCAGCCGGTGTCACGGTGAGGGTGGCACCGACTTCGGCGATGGCCTGCTCGAGACCGTTGGGCCCGAACTGCTCGTAGGGGTTCTCGCCGGCAGCCACTCGCGCGGACAGGTGCTCGAAGGCTTCGATGGAGTCGAGTTCGCCGCTGTGCGTCTCGGCGCGCCGCTGGGCGTAGTCCATCTCGCGTTCATCGTGAATGAGGCTGGCAACGACCATCATTCGATGCGCGGACGCCGCCGCCAGGCCGGCGCAGTGATTCAAGACCTCGATGAGTTCAGAAGCGGAGAGTTCATGGTCGGGACGAAAGCGTGGCTCGACCGACTCCTGTGATGGGTCCACCGATGTGGTGGATCCGGCCCCCGCCCCCGATGACATGCCACCACTATACTCGAACATGCGTTCGAGTCAAGTGTTGATTATCAACTTCCTCAGACTCTTGTCGAATGAAATCACGACGCACCGACAGGTCGGAGGGTGCTCACTGCCTACCGCAGTTGGTGTGCAGACTCCTCAGAGCTGCTCACGGTGCCATCATGGTGTGGCTACAACCGACAACTTGTAGTCCAGGGTCAGGCGGGAGGTAGAACGCAGCGTGACCACCATCGGCGATCCTCGCTTTGATGCAGGCATTCTCACCATGAGCGATGCGGCTCGCTATCTAGCCATCAGTCAGCAGACGTTTCACCGGTGGGCGAAAGGCTACGACCGTGGGGAACCGCTTCTACATGTGGTGGACGCGCCACAGCGACAAGCAAACGTGTCCTTCATCGCCCTGACCGAGGCATACGTACTCGACGCCCTTCGCAGCGCAGGCGTTCACGTTCGCAAGATCCGTCCCGCGCTCGAGCAGCTGCAACGGGACTTCGGTCGTGACTACGTGCTGACAGCGCCGAATCTGGCCACAGGCGGTGTTGATGTCCTGTGGGACTTCGCCAAGACCCGAGCCGGTGCCGGGCTCATCGAAGCGCGATCCGGGCAGAATGTCATCCGCGAGATCGTCCAGGACTACATCTCATATGTCAGTTGGGACGGTGAGCATCCGAACCGCCTACAACTACGCGAATGGGAGCCGGAGAAGGTCATCGTCGACCCAGATGTTGCGTTCGGGCAGCCTCGGTTCGGAGCATCAGGACCTCGCCTTGCGGACGTCGCTGCAATGCTGAAAGCCGGAGAGGACGGCGAGGTCGTTGCCGAGGAGTTCGACATCTCGAGATCCCAGGTTCGAACCGCCGCCCGCGTCCTCCTGGGCCGCACCGCCTGAGTTCTATCTGGACGAGAATATCGCCGGCAGGACCTTGCGGCGATCGATCGAAGAGCTCGGCTATATCGTCCATACTCCGGCTGCGGTGTACGGAACTCGCGCGGCAGCCGAGGGGACGCCAGATGAACGCTGGCTCCGTGATGTCGGCCGGAACGGGTGGGCGGCAATAGGTCGGGACACCACAATTCTCGTCACGCCCTCGGAATTGCAGGCCTACAAGCGCGCTCGCATCCACCTGTTCCTGTTTCACGGTCAGGCAACCAGGCAGCAGCTGGTTGATACCCTCCACGCGAACCTGCGCGACATCTGAACGCACTGCATGAGCGGCACCCCGTCCGTGTGGCGCGTCTTCGGTGACCCACGCCCGCGTCTCGAGCAGTTGATGTAGCCGTCGTCGTTGGCCTCCAGGCGTGACGTCAGCGATGTCCATGGGGCGGGCGATGCGGACAAGGCGTGGGTCCTGCGTGATCTCGCGTACCTCAAACGACGGGTCGATGTCCTCGGTGAAACGTTCGACGACCAGAGAACCGTTGCTGTCGAACCCGATTCGGTGATGAGTCAATCTTGTGGTGAACTTCCAGACGGCCATCTCTTCGATGTCGGTGGTGACAGAGTCTTCGCACTGGACGCATTCCAGTGCCTCGTCGCTGTCCGGGTCGTCGGTGTGTTCGTCGCACGGCTTCCACTCGGAGGTGACGAGATACCCGGGGGTCCACAGTGTGGCGTCGGTCGGAGGCCATTCGACCGAGTACCACTCGCCAGGGGCGACGCCGTACGCGCTGGCGGCTTCGTCGAGGGCGATCTTGCGGTCGGCTTCGGTCCATACGACCCGGGGCGGAATCGCCACGTCTTCGATGGGATCGATTCCGGCGTAGTCGGCGGGATCGCCGAGCAGTTCGGTATCGGTGGCATCCTGCTGACTTGCCGGACCACCTGAGCGGTGCGAGTCGAGCGTCGCTGCTTCGGCTGTCGCCGCGTCGATCTCGGCTGCGAGATACGCAGCGGAGTTCATCCGCTCATGAACCGATTTCGCTGGGATCCGCGAGACGAGCTCGTCGATCACTGCTTGGTCGGCGGCGTACAGCACTTCGGAAACCTGGCGCAGAGCGGTTTTTCCATCCTGCACCGGGATTTCGGACGCCTTGGAGTCCCACGTTTTGGTGGCGATCTGATCGCGCCGGTCAAGCATGTCTGACACGAGCGAACTGATGTCGTCTGCGGACGTCGTGTCAGGGAGGAGCGACAGCTCCCTCAGATCGGAGATGACACGCGTGAATCGATCGCGTGCATCAGAAGACCAATCGATCCAGCGCTCAGTCATCGTCGTCTCCCGGGGCGTTCTCTGCTGCGAACCTAGGTGCCATCATCTCCATCTGCTCGAACACCGTGGTGATGGCGGCCGGCTGCTTGTCCGGCGGGTATTTGTACTTGACCAGCAAGCGTTTGATGGAGGACCGCAGTTTCGCGCGCACGTCGTCGCGGACGGTCCAGTCGAATTTGGTGTCGCGCTGCATGATCCGGACCAGCTCGCGCGCGATTTGGGCGAGGACTTCGTCGCCCTGGAACTCGACCGCCGACTCGTTCTTCGCAACGGCGTCGTAGAAGGCGAGTTCGTCCTCGCTCAGAGCGGGTGAGAAGCGTTCACCGCGGCTTCCCTCCGCCGCCACTTCTTTGGCCATCGCGATGAGCTCGGCGATGACTTCGGCGGAGGTGATCTGTTGGTTTGTGTAGCGCTTCATCAGATCGGTGATCCGCTCGGAGAAGTCACGCTGCCGAACGACGTTGTTCCGCGTTGCACGCGCCGATTCCTCGGTCAGGGTCGCGCGAAGCGCTTCGATCGCCAGGTGCGGGTTGGTGGCGGCCTTGGCCTTGGTCTCGAAGTCGGGCCCGAGGTCGGACAACGACGGCTTGGGAAGTCCTGCCGCGTCGTAGATGTCGACGATCTCACCGCTCGCGGTGGAGCGCGCCACCAAGGACGACAGCAGGCGTTTGATCTCCTCCGGAACCGGGCGACCTTCGGCCTGCCGGTCGGCGGCGTCGAACTTGCCCATCCAGACGCGGACTTCTTCATAGAACTGGACCGTCGGCCGCAACTCGCCGAGCGACTTCTCTCCACCGGCTAGTGCCCAGGCTCTTGCGAGATGGGCGGAGAGGGAGCGGTAGCGTCCGCCGAGAGTCTCCTCGTCTTCGGACCCTGCGTTGCCCGGGGTTTCGGGCGAGCGCAGGTACTCGGTCAGGCCGACGGCCGCTTTCATCCACCCGCGGTCGGGGTCCTTGGCCTTGCTTCGCCAGTCGTATCCGGAGCACACGTCATCGAGTTGTGCGAGCAGCTGCTGGGTGAGTGCGACCGCCTCGTCGATGTTCCGGCCGACCGGTTGCTGTGCCTGGTCGGTCTCGGTGTATTCGGCGAGTGCCTTGTGCAGGTTGTCGGCCAGGGGCGCGTACGCGACGAGCAAACCGGACGGCTTTCCTCGAAAGGTCCGGTTCACGCGCGCCAAGGTCTGCATGAGCAGTGCGCCCTTGAGAGGACGATCGAGATACAGCGTGTGCAACGGAGGCGCGTCGAAGCCGGTGAGCATCATGTCCTTGACAATGACGATTTGCAGCTCGTCATCGGCGTCCTTCAGTCGCTTCTGGATTATCTTGTTCTGTGCATCCCGCCGAACGTGCTTTGCGACGAGGCCCTGGTCCTTGGCGCTTCCGGAGTAGACGACCTTGATGATTCCTCGGTCGACCGCGTCGTCGTGCCACTCCGGACGGAGTGTGACGATCTCCTCGTAGAGCCGGGCGGCGATGTCACGGGTGGCGGTGACGACGAACGCCTTACCGGGGGTCGAGATGAAGGTCTCGAGGGATGCCGACCGGCCGTCCCAGTGTTCGACGATGTCGGCAGCGAGTGCTTTGACGCGTTCAGGAGCGCCGTACACCGCGTTGATGACGGCCACGGACTTCTCGATCTGAGCGCGTTCGGCGTCGTCGAGGCCGCGAGTTGCTTCGTCGGCGGCGCGGTCGAGATCGTCCTCGGTCACTTCGTCGGTGAGTCCGACCTTGATCAGTCGCGGCTCGAAGTAGACCGGCACGGTGGCGCCGTCGTCGACGGCCCGGGTGAGGTCGTAGATGTCGATATAGGGGCCGAAGACCTCTCGGGTGTTGCGTTCGGCGAACGAGATCGGGGTGCCGGTGAACGCGATCAGAGTCGCGTGCGGCACCGCATCGGCGAGATGTCGGGCGTATCCGTCGAGGTCGTCATAGTGACTACGGTGCGCCTCGTCGACGACGACGATCACATTGCGACGGTCGGTCAACAACGGGTGGTCGGCGCCCGCCTCGCGCTCGGCTTGTGTCCGACTGAACTTCTGCAGGGTGGTGAAGTAAATGCCGCCGGTCGTTCGGTTCGACAGTTCATCCCGCAGTTGTTCTCGCGAAGTAACTTTCACCGGCGATTCGTCGAGGAGTTCGGACCGGTTGAAGGTCTCGAATAGTTGTCCGTCGAGTTCACGTCGGTCGGTCACCACGACGATGGTCGGGTTCTTGAGCTTCGGTTGACGTGCCACGAGATGCGCGTAGAGCTCCATCTCCATGGACTTGCCCGACCCCTGGGTGTGCCACACGACGCCGGCCTTGCCGTTGCTCTCCGCAGCCGCAACGGTGTTCCCGACGGCCTTGGTGACCGCGAAGTACTGATGCGGCTTCGCGATTCGCTTCAGGTAGCCGTCGGCGCCGGCGTCGAAGGCGGTGAAGTTGCGCAGAATCTGCAGAAAGCGTTCCGAATTGAACACGCCGTCGATGAGGTACTCGAGTTCGAGGCCGAGCTTGTCGGGATCGTTCGAGTGGCCCGACGCGATGGGCTTGCCGTCGTCATCGACGTTCCACGGTGCGAAGTGCTCCAGCGGCGTGAACGGTGTGCCGTACCGGGCGGTGATTCCGTCACTGATCACCGAGATGACAGCGAACCGGAACACCATCGGGAATTCGTGCAGATAGGTCCGGAGCTGAGCGTGGGCCGACGCGAGGTCGGCCTGCGCCGAACCTGCCTGTTTGAGTTCGAAGAACGCAACCGGGAGACCGTTGAGGTACACGACGACATCGAATCGACGCTGGTGCTCCGAGTTGCGCACGGTCACCTGCTGGACCGCGAGCATCTCGTTGTCCTCTGGGCGAGCACCGATAAGACGGATGGTCGGGGTCTGCTCGAGGCCTTCGTGATCGACGTAGGAGATGCCTCGGAAACCCTTGACGAGGATCTCGTGCAGCCGATGATTCTCCGCCAGTGGGTCTCCCGACTCAGGAGCGAGAATGGCCGCCCTCGCCTGAACGAGATATTCGTAGGGCACATCGGGATTCAGCTCTCGCATCTTCGTGAGAAGCCGGTCGGGGAGGACGATGTCGTCCCACGCCGTACGACCGTCCTCGGTGCCCGGTGCGATCTCGGAGCCGTGTGTCGGCTGCCACTCCTGGTCAGCCAGCCACTCGAGTGCCAACGTCTCCCACTCGGATTCGGGAATCATACTCATCTAGTGGTCCTCCGACTGTCGATGTCCGCGGATGTCGATGCCCCCGCGTCGGTGTGTGTTAGACGATGTCTTCGATGGTGCCCTCGACGTCCTTGACTGTCACCCTTCCAGACATCAGCAGGGGGAGGAGCTGGTCGCGGGTTTGGGCGAGACAGCGGGTTTGCTCTCGTAGGGATTTCGCGAGCTCGAAGTCGCGCTCGAGCCGCCTCGCCAGCTGTTCTGCGTCCGAGCCGAGAGGCACTCTCAAATACTGGCCATACGCTTCATCGCGATTGAGGCCCGGTACAGCCGAATCCGAATTGAGTTCACTCAGTCTGGCGGCGCGAAGCGCGTAGTAGAGAATGTACGGCGACACGCCAGGCTTGGGAACCACATAGTAGGTGGTGTCGATTGGAAAGTGCGGGCCGTCAGACCAATAGAGTGCGCCGACCGTGCCCTTTCTACCGACAACAATTCCGGGGCCGTCGACCAGCGCCGTGTCGTGGGTGCCGACCGCACCGCCGCTGCCATAAACAGTGACAATCCCGGTCGTCCTCGATGCGACGGGGAGTGCTTTTCCATACAAGAAATCTGCGACCGTGCGAACTGTGCTCGGCGCAACAGTCAACGCTTGCTGGTTGACCGCCGCCTCGCCGAGATTGTCAAGGAGACGGCCTACCCGCTCATTCGCCGCGATCTTGTCGTCGAGAACGCCGAGGACATCCGCGATCTCCTTCTGCTTGACAGCATCCGGAACCTCGATTGCCATCTTGTCAACTCGAGTGATGTAGATGTGCTTGATGGTCGAACCATCTGCGTCCGCAGCCATTGCTGTTTGGTATCTCGGAGCCTGCAAAAGGTACGCCAGAAATCGTGGGTTGACGTCTGACTTTGGCTGCAGGAGGGCAACTGACTGATTGATACAGATGTCGTCCCGATCGCATACGGCAACGCGGCCAATACTTCCATCCTTGGTCAAGAGGATGTCTCCGACTCGTGGCCGACTCTTGTCGGTTAACCTTTCTCGGAACGCTTCAGCGGACGTATGGCGCACGGTGCTGTAGTCAATGCGGCCTCCCCGGATGTCTTTCGCAGTCACCATGGTGGGTCCGGAGTCTGTAGTCGGCATCGGGTTGGTGAAACCGTACGTGATGCGTGTCAAGAGGTCGCCAAGCTGGACCTGTTGCCACGAGGTATTTTGTGACTTAACCATGAAGCCGCTCCATCTGCGCGCGAACAACCTTCTCCAGCCGCGTGGATTCATCGAGAGCGGCAAACAGCTCCGTCCGGAGGCGAGCGACCTTCTCATCGATCGGCTCGCCGTCATCCTCGACCTCGCGTGCGTCCACGTACCGCCCGGGCGTCAGCGCATAGCCCGCAGCCTTGATTTCCTCGAGCGTCGCCGACTTGCAGAACCCCGGGACGTCCTCGTAATCGACCTCTTTCTCGGCAGCCGAGGTGGACCCGCGCCAGGCGTGGAACGTATCGCTGATCTTGACAATCTCCTCGTCGGTCAACGCGCGTTCCGCGCGGTCGATCATGTAGCCCATCTCGCGGGCGTCGATGAACAAGACCTGTCCGCTTCGGTCGACTGACCCCTGCTTGCCCTTCGTCTTGTCCTTCGCGAAGAACCAGAGGCACACAGGGATTCCGGTGCTACGGAACAGCTGCGTCGGTAGCGCGATCATGCACGACACCAGGTCGGCATCTACGATCTGGGCGCGTATCTCGCCCTCGCCGTTGTTGTTCGACGACATCGATCCGTTCGCCAGCACGACGCCCGCCTTGCCGCCAGGAGCCAGCTTCGACAAAATGTGCTGCAACCAGGCGTAGTTGGCGTTCCTCGCAGGCGGAACGCCGTACCGCCATCGGGGATCCTCCTCGTTCCTGGACCAGTCCTTGATGTTGAACGGCGGATTGGCCATCACATAGTCCATTTGAAGATCCGCGTGCTGATCCCGTGCGAACGTGTCACCCCACCGAGCGCCGAGACCATTGTTGTCGATGCCGTGGATCGCGAGATTCATCTTCGCCATCCGCCATGTCTCCTCGATGGCCTCCTGGCCATAGACCGAGACCTGTTTCGGGTCGCCGTCGTGCTCGTAGATGAACTGCTCGGTCTGCACAAACATGCCACCCGAGCCACAGCATGGGTCGTAGACGCGACCCTTCGAGGGCTCGAGGACCTCGACGATCACCCGGACGACGCTGCGCGGGGTGAAGAACTCGCCGCCCCGCTTTCCTTCCGCACGAGCGAAGTTGCCCAGGAAGTACTCGTAGACCTCACCCATCAGGTCACGCGCCTTGTGTTCACCTTGGCGGCTGAACCGGGCGCTGTTGAACAGGTCAACGAGCTCGCCGAGGCGACGCTGATCGATGTTGTCGCGGTTGTAGATCCGGGGGAGCGTACCCGCGAGCGACTTGTTGGCGGCGATGACCGCGTCCATCGCCTCGTCAATCAATTGGCCGATGTTCTTGTCTGGCGAACCGTCGTCGGAGGCGAGACCCTTGGCGTTGTCCGCCAGAAATGACCAGCGTGCGATCGGCGGGACCACGAAGACCCCGGCACCCTGGTACTCGCCGGCGTCGTCGATGACATCGGCTATCTGCGACTCGTCGAAACCGTCATCGGCCAGTTCGCGTCGGATGTCTTCTCGACGTTCGTCGTACGCATCCGAGACGTACTTGAGGAAGACCAGCCCCAGGATCACGTCCTTGTACTGACTCGCCGACAGCGACCCGCGGAGCTTGTCCGCCGCTTTCCACAGTGTGTCCTTGAGCTCTTTCATCGTCGACGGAGCCGACGGCTCTGCCTTGCGCCTCGCGGCCATTGGTGGTTCCTCTCTATCGAAGCTGCGGTTGGGACAGGGGAGCGGTCATCGACCACTCATCCCCGCCCCGCCGTTGTCCTCACGGCCGTTATGCCCGGTGTGGTTTCGGTGGTGTCAAGGGAGATGTCGCCGGCGGCGACGCCATCGATGAGCGCGACGGTCAGTTCTCTGGCGGCCGCCACCTTTCGCTCGACGGCGCGCTGGTAGTCCGCGACGTCGGCGAGAGCTCGTTCGAGTTGGTCGGACTCGGTGGAGGTGAGCCCGGGTACACGCCAGGTCTGCCACTCGGAGCCGGGTTCGCATCGCGAGTTGATGATCGCCGCGAGCGTGTGGGGACCGAGCGGCGCCCGCGGGTCGATTCGCAGGAGCTTCGCTGGAGCCTTCACGAGCGACCCGCCCACGTTGTCGATGACCGCGTGCGGGACCGGCTTCTCGACGAACACGATGTCGCCCGGATCGGTTCGTCGGGCGCGTGGATAGCGTTGCGCCGCATCGAACGGATCGAAGCGTAGCGTTCCCTCCGGCAAGACAATCACCGTTCCATGTGGGTCGGCATCCGACTCGTCGAAGCGGTTTCCCGAGCGCACCGTGATGAGTTTGCTCTCCTGTAACTCGGCTAGCGACTGATCGTGCGTCCGGAACCGTCCGGACGCTGCCTTGATGAGCACGTCCACCGTGCGTGCGGGAGTCGACGTCTGCAGCGTGGCGTGGTGGACACGGTCAGCGTGGTCGGCGAGCGCGCGGGATCGGAGGCGCGGCGCACTGGTCCCGCGGGGAACGACCGTGCCGCTTCCCCGGATCGCGATCAATTCGCGCGACCGAAAATACCGGTGGGCGCGCCGGGCATCCCGGTCGAGGATCGCGGTGACGTCGCTGGCGAGGTCGCCCAGGTCGTCGACGGAGAACCTGTCCAGGTCGGCAGTGCCGATGAGGTCCGAATCCGTCCCGCCCCGACAGATCCACAAAGCCTGGCTTTGCCGATGTGCCTCGCGCCAGAGACCGCGCGGAAGGCGTAGTGCCGCAACGACACTGCCGAGCTTGAGCGTCTCGGATCGGCGGATCTGCAAGTCGCCGGCGAGGTGATCGGTGAGCGCGGCCGCCGGTGCCATGACCACCGCGACGTCGCCGTCCCGCAGATCGAGAAGGAGTGCATCCACAGCTTCGAGCACATCGCACACCTCGGACCCGATGAGCGAGGCGACAACTGCGCCGCGTGCCTGTACGGCGGTGCTCACGTCGACTCTCGCGATCGCCGCTCGCCGCCGGAGATCCCGGGCCTCGCTGTCGGTGCCCCGGACGACCAGCTCCGACGCCAGGTCGGCGCACGCGAGCGCCAGGGTCGGGTCGCCGGCCGGGACGATGGACACATCTGCGTCGAGGTGCGCCACTGCGGCGCCGACAACTCCGCGGACGAGACCCAGAGCGTCGGGGGTCAGGTCGCGTACGCCGCGTGCTCTGCCCAACCGTCCTCGCTCCAGACGCGTCAGCGCATCAGGTGTGCCCAGGGAGGCGTCGACGAGCTGCTCGGTGAACCGCACCGAATCCGATGTTGCCGTGAACGCGTCGATTTCGCGTCGGATCAGTTGATCGTCAGGGTCGACTCGCGCGGCCGCAGTGGTCAGTTCGCCGTGTGATGCATCCGCGAAGTCGACGCCTGACAACGCGTACAGAGCCAGTAGGCAAACGACATCGTCGAACCGGACGTGCTCCGGCACTGCCAGAGCGTCGACGTCCAGATGTTGTTCGGCGCGGTTCTTGCCACGACCCGTTCGGTCGAGCCACTCCACGATCTCGGTGCGGTCGAAATGTTCGATGCCACCGATCGTCGAGACCGCAGTAGGGAAGGGGAACGACTCGCCGCGCACGATCGGGCGTTTGCGCCACTGGCTGACTGCCGGCCGCGTTACTCTCGCAAGGTCGGCGATGTCCTGCATCGTCAGTGTGGTCATTGCGGTCACCTCCTCGCCCTTGTCGACTGCTCATCGTTTCCCGGAGAACACTACCCAGCCGGCACTTGTACAGGTTCGTCTCACTGTTAAGGCGGCTTAACAGTGAAATAGTATCGGCAAACGGCGGCCCCGGCGCAGTCTGTGTTCGGCAGCCGATCCCCTTGGTCGGCCAGACCGGGAGGAGCTGAAATGACCGAACCGAAAGCACCCGCACACTTTGATGAACTGGCCGCAGCCGTCGTCATCGAAGGGGTGACACTCCGAGACAAAGACGTTGTCCGCGAAGCGCAGCGATGGACCACCGGCGAACGAGGGCCGATCGTCGAAGACCAAGCGACCCTCGTCGAGGCGGACCTCGGAGATTTCGTTGCCAAGGCGATCACCATTGGTTCTCACGCCCTGTCGGCGACCGGCGACGCCCAGGAATCGCGTGCCCTCAAGCGGATGATCACCGAACTCGGTGAGAGGGCTGCGTCGTCGACGGCAGAGGCCGCTTCGATGACCGACCGCAGCGTGAAAGCCGCGTCGGAGGCCGTCAGCAAGGCTGCCGCGGAAGCGCAGAAGAACCTTCGCGAGGCCGACGAGGCAACTCGCAAGTCACTCTCGGAGGCCATTGCACTGATGCGCCGCGAGACCGAAGCCGAACTCAAACGGCTGTTCGGAGGTACCGACCCGGAGGTCGTCGACCGCTTCGCGCCACTGCTCGAACGTTTTGCCGCGAACCTCGACAAACGAGCCGCCGAGAACACCAGCGAACTGCTCGCCAAGGCGGCCAAACAGTTCGATCCTGCCGACCCGACATCTCCCATGGCCAAGCACACCGCAGACCTCGCCAAGCGTCAGGACGCTCTGACTGCCCAACTCGCAGAACAGCACTCGGCGGTGGCCCGGCGGCTCGACGAGGTGGTCACGGCGCTGAAGGTAGCCGAGGCGAAAGCGTCGGTGAGCAAGGTGTCCCCGATCAAGGGGAGCACCTACGAGGCCGAGATCCATCAGGTTCTCCACCAGGTCGCCGCCGGCCTCGGGGATGAGTACCTCGAAACCGGTGCCGTCGTCGGCTCGGTCGTTCGCTGCAAGAAGGGCGACGGCGTGCTGGTCGTCGACGGCGGAGACGCGCGCGTCGTCGTCGAGGTGACCGACTCGAAGCGGGATCATTGGGGGGCGTACTTCGACGAAGCTGAACGAAACCGGAACGCCACTGCCGCGATCGGCCTGGTCCGGTCCGTGGAACAGAACTGCGGTGAGACGATCCGCGTGCTCGGTCGGCGTCGAATCGTGCTCGCTTTCGACCCGACTGCCGATGACCCCGACCTCATGCGTGCGGTCGTCATGCTCCTGCGGACCGCATCCCTGGCTGCGGCCACCAGGTCGGGCGCGCAGGAGATCAACACCGCGGAGGAGAAGATCACCGCCGCAGTCAAACAACTCGAAAAGATCGACGAGATCAAGAAGTCTGCCGGTGCGATCGCGAACAACGTGCGCAAGATCGAGAGCACCTGCGGGGCTGTCTACTCGGCCATCGACCGACTGCTGGCCGACGCACTGAACGCGCTGGCGGGCGTGGATTCTGACGACTCGGCAATCGCCACCGAACGCGGCGTCGCGTGATGCCGGAGCCTGTCCGACTTCCCGACGCGATGGCGCCTCCGGCCGTTGACTGTTCCGTCAACACAGGGTGGTATCCGCTTCTGGTCCGTCTCCATCGTCAACTCACCGCCGTCACCGACGATTTCACCTACGTGCAGATCAAGGAGAAGTTCGGGGTCCTGCGCTGCTACGTGAACTACGGAGACTCGGTCGACGAATTCACCCGCGGTGTCTGCGAGCTCCTGATCGACGCCAGCGTGGAGGAGTCCAGCACGATCTGCGAACTGTGTGGCCGGCGCGGACGAATCCGAACGGGCATCGCCCGCATCCGTACCGCATGCGAGTGGTGCTTCCGAGGAGTCGACATGCAGTAGGCATCCATCGGCTGTCGGGCGACCAGACGATTGCCTGGTCGGCCCTGTCAATCACGCGGGTGAATTCCGTCCGACACGCACACGTGCGCTGTGTCCGCGGCGTCACCTGGAACCATCGCTACACAAGGAGAATTGAAATGCGCAAGATCATCCGCACGGCTCTCATCGGCGCCGGAGCCATCATCCCCGCGCTCGCACTCGCGGTCCCTGCCGAGGCCGTGATCACCGACCAGTACGACCGCGTGAAGACCGTATTCTGTTCGTCCGAGCGGTACGGCAACGACGTCGAATACGACAACGGCAACCGCCACTACGATCAGCGGGTCCAGCTGTCGGAGCGGAACAACGGACTGTGGTGCGGATCGTCGAGCTTCACCGAGTACAAGGAGTACGGCCAGTACATCTCGGCAGACATCCAGAACGACAACGCGAGCTACGTGTACTGCGCGATCTGGATCAACGGGCAGATCGCTGAACGCGACGAGGACCGCTCCGAGTACGGCGCTTGGGCCATGTGCTGATCGAAGCCTGCTCGACCGGGGCGCCCTTGTCTGGACGTGTAGTCCGTCCGTACCAATTTGAGCCGCGGGCCATCCGTTGAGCGCGCTGTCCGTATCGAGCCGTGGGACGATGCCGTGTCTGTCGGTACTGAGAAAGGGTCGCACATGCGTCGGATCGTGCTGGGAATCATCGGGATCGCCGCTCTGGGTGTGATCACAGGGTGTGCGGAGGAGCAGGCGCCTGCGCCGGAGACGGTGACCGCAACCGTCACCGCCACTCAGGCCACCAGCTCCACGACCGCGGTCTCCACCGGTGCCGCCGCATACTCGTCGGGGACCAGTGCTGAAGCGAGTGCCGACGTCGATGCGATCCGGTCTGTGAAGCTGGAGTTCTACAGCGGGGACAAAGTGGGAGACAAGATGATCCAGCTCAATCGACGCGGCGGTACGAGCTTCCCGGGAGTGAGCTGGACGTCGCGGTCGGAGGACGGCGACCTCGAGTCGGATGACTGTGCGGTGGTGATCGATGTGACCGGTCCAGGCGATGTCGATGAACGGTACCGGAGCGATGAATGCAGCGGCGGGCGGACGTTCAGCCAGATGCCATCGATCACCGTACCGGGCGACTACCGGATCACGGTGTCGGTGACCCCGCCCATTGGTGGACAGCCGATCGTGGCCACCGAGACGATCAAGGTGATCGGAGTCGGACAGTGAGGTGGGACGATTCACCGGTCCGGAGGACAGACCTGCTTGATCTTGCACCGTAGATTTCGTCCAATGCGTGGAGTCTTCGATCCGCGCACTTCGCGCATCGGAAGGGATGACCAATGAGAAAACGATTGACCGCCACGATGGTTGCGAGCGCTGCGGCACTGACACTCGCGGTGGGCGGAGCAAGTGAAGCATCCGCAGCGCCGACCCAGTGCACCAAGGGTGGGGGCTTCACCTACTCAGATGCGTTGTGCAAGGGCGGAAACGGTTCGTACCAGGCATATGCGGTCTGCTTCAACACAGTCAACCCCAAGCTGTTCGGGAAGAAGTTCGTGCAGAGTTCGTGGCAGAAGGCGAGAAGCGGTAAGACGGCCCGAGTGTGGTGTCCCGCGCCGTATGCCGTCGAGAGCCGCGGCATCGGATTGAAGAACTAGGTCCACACCGTCCGCTGACTACGGACCTCAGCCGATGCCGCGCGAAAATGGTTGCCCGACAACCAGACCGAGTGCACCCTCGGCAAACCTCGAGACCGGCCCGACGGCGGTGTCGAGCGCCTCGTCGTAGCCGTCGCGTGCCTCGCCCCACAGGCGGCCCGACGAGCCGTTCGGCGTGACCCCGATCAGGGCGATGAGCTCACCGGTGGTGGGGATGCAGATCGCCCAGACGAATCGTGTCTCCGACTCCCAGTCACGCTGCGCCGCAGCGACGTACGCGGCGGGGTCGTCGACCTCGAGATGAGACAACGCCGGGACGTCGGTGATCCGCTCGTCCGCACGAAGCGCACGCAGATACCACGTCCCGGCGTTGATCTCGACTGGTTGCACAACGTCCCTTCGATGCGCTTGCGCCCACTGTTCCCTGAGGTGCGAGCGAAGCGAGCCACGAAGGGCTGGCGAGATCGTCTCACCAGGCCTTCGTGGCTCGTCGCTATCGCTCCTCGCACCTCAGGCAGCGAGGGAGCGGTGTGTCTTACTTCAGCTCGAGCAGCACCGTGCCCTGGGTGACGGCAGCACCGGCCTCGATGGTGAGGCCGGTGACGACGCCGTCCTTGTGGGCGGTGACCGGGTTCTCCATCTTCATGGCCTCGAGGACGACGACCAGATCACCGGCGGCGACCTCCTGGCCCTCCTCGACGGCGACCTTGACGACGGTGCCCTGCATCGGAGCGGCCACGGCGTCGCCGGAAACGGCTGCGCCGCCGCCCTTCTTGCGTGAACGTGCCTTCGGCTTCTTGCGGACGACGCCGTTGGCCGAGCCGCCACCGCCACCGAGGGCGAGATCGCCGGGCAGCGACACCTCGACGCGACGGCCGCCGACCTCGACGACGACGTTCTGCCGCGGGGCGGCTTCGTCCTCTTCGATGGGCTCGCCGCCGGTGTACGGCTCGATCGGGTTGTCCCAATCGGTCTCGATCCACTTGGTGTAGACGTCGAACTTCTCGCCGTCGCCGATGAAGGCGGGATTGGAGACGATGTGCCGGTGGAACGGGATGACCGTCGCCAGGCCCTCGACCTCGAACTCGGCCAGTGCACGACGCGAACGCTCCAGCGCCTGCTCGCGGGTCTCGCCGGTGACGATCAGCTTGGCCAGCATCGAGTCGAACTGGCCGCCGATGACGTCACCCTCGACGACGCCGGAGTCGACGCGGACGCCGGGGCCGGTCGGCTCCTTGTAGACCGAGATCGGACCCGGGGCGGGCAGGAAGTTGCGGCCGGCGTCCTCACCGTTGATGCGGAACTCGAAGGCGTGGCCGCGCGGGGTCGGGTCCTCGGTGATCTCCAGCTTCTCTCCGTTGGCGATGCGGAACTGCTGACGCACCAGGTCGATGCCCGCGGTCTCCTCGGTGACCGGGTGCTCCACCTGCAGGCGGGTGTTGACCTCGAGGAACGAGACCAGCCCGTCGCTGCCGACCAGGAACTCGACCGTGCCGGCGCCGTAGTAGCCGGCCTCGCGGCAGATGGCCTTGGCGGACTCGTGGATCTTGGTGCGCTGCTCGTCGGTCAGGAACGGGGCCGGGGCCTCCTCGACCAGCTTCTGGAATCGACGCTGCAGCGAGCAGTCGCGGGTGCCGGCGACGATGACGTTGCCGTGCTGGTCGGCGATGACCTGGGCCTCGACGTGGCGGGCCTTGTCGAGGTAGCGCTCGACGAAGCACTCGCCGCGACCGAACGCCGCGACGGCCTCGCGGGTGGCGGACTCGAACAGGTGCGGGATCTCCTCGATCGTGTACGCGACCTTCATGCCACGTCCACCGCCGCCGAATGCCGCCTTGATGGCGACCGGCACGCCGTGCTCCTGGGCAAAGGCGACGACCTCGTCGGCGTCCTTCACCGGATCCTTGGTGCCGGGGGCCATCGGTGCGTCGGCCTTGAGCGCGATGTGACGCGCGGTCACCTTGTCGCCGAGGTCGCGGATCGACTGCGGGGACGGACCGATCCAGATCAGCCCGGCGTCGATGACGGCCTGCGCGAAGTCGCCGTTCTCCGACAGGAAGCCGTAACCCGGGTGGATCGCGTCGGCGCCGGACTTCTTGGCCGCGTCGAGGATCTTGTCGAAGACCAGGTACGACTCCGCCGATGTCTGCCCGCCCAGTGCGAAAGCCTCGTCGGCGAGTTTGACGAACAGTGCGTTCGCGTCGGGCTCGGCGTACACCGCGACGCTCGCGATGCCTGCATCCCGGGCGGCGCGGATCACGCGGACAGCGATTTCGCCACGGTTGGCGATGAGGACCTTGCTGATTGCGGACGGAGTGTTCGCAGAGGTACTGGGCACTTGTTCTCCTGGGCCTTACTCGTACTCAGGTGCACGACGCGGTAGCGCACGCGACACGTTGGGCGGACGTCGGTCAAGTCTGGCGGCCCGCCGTCACCGGCCGGGATGCGGACGGCGAGGGCGATGCGACACCTTCGCGGTGCAGGTGTCGCGACCTTCCGGGCAATACCCTAGCCCACCGAGCAATCGTTCGGTGGAGCCCTGGGTCACAACGCCGGGGAGAATGTGCTCGCATCACCGAGGCGTCGGACCAGTTCGGCGAAAGCACGCAGGTAGGCGTGGACGGGACCACCTGTCGGGTCGATTGCCCAACCGTCTTCGGAACGGGCCTCGGCGGCGGGAAATGTGACGTTTCCCTCATGTTGTGCACCCGGGGTGTTCGCCGAGGCGGCGACGCCGAGCTCACGCAGTGGCGACTCGCGCGGGAACCGGGCGGAGTACCGCAGCCCCGACGGGGTGCGGTTGATCCAGATGTACACCTCGTCGGGCGAGTAGCTGTGACTGCGGAGGACCTTCGCACGCCCCGCGTCGGCGGCCCCGGCGCCCGGCGCATAGCGCGTGTCGATGAACGAGATGACGAACCGCGGGCCACCCTCGTGCCCGATCAGGTCGGCCACCCGCAGGAACGGCAGCGAAGCGCCCTGACGCCCGTGCTTGAGCGCGGCGGTGGATCGGACGACGGCCTGGTCGAACGTCGGGGAGTCGGACATGTCCAGACAGAAGGGAGCGACCCCGACGAACCAGCCGAGGGAGGTCAGCCAGCGGGCGTCGTCGCGCGTGTGCCGCGGCAGCACACACCGGAACTGCCGATCGCCGGTCAGTTCGTGGTGCACGACGGCGAAGGCCGCCAGCACCCCGGCGGTCAGCGTGCCGCCGGCCTCCGAGCAGATCGCGGTGAACCTGTTGGCCGTCGCGTCGTCGGCGACGACACCCCACAGCGACTCCTGGGGGAGTGCCGCGTCCGTGTCGACATCGTCGGGGGCGACATCGTCGGGGGTGCGGTGGCCGGTGGCCGGATCGGCCGTGTGCAGGCCGGGCATGTCACCGTTGCCGGCGGCCAGGAACTCCGACCACAAGCCGACGGCCGGATGATCGCGCCCGGTCTGGTCGGCGAGCCGGCGTTCCGCGGCGCTGAAGTCGACATAACTGCCGACCTCGGGCAGATTCGCGCCGCGATGCTCCCGCGCCGCCCGGTACATCGACACCAACTCCTGCTGGGCCATGATCAGCGAGTACCCGTCGACCAGCGAGTGATCGGCGGCGAAGAGGAGCGTGAACGAGCGTTCGCGTCCGACCGTCGCGAACCGGTAGGCCGGCCAGTGCAGCGGTGCGGTGGCTCGATCGAACGAGCCCGCCAGTTGCTCCACGAGCGGACCCGACTCGGCGTACCAGCCGACCCGGCCCATCTTGAGTTTCACGGTCCCCGGCGCGGTGGTCAGCCGCTGCAGGCCGGAGCCCTTGATCACGACGTGACTACGCAGCACCTCGTGCCGGTCGATCCACTGGGTCAGCACCGACCGGATGGCCGGAATCGACAGCGGCTCGTCGAACTCGATGCTCAACCCGAGCCAGGCCTCACGTCCGCCCTCGCGACGCGTGCGGACCCGGTACTCGAACGCCGCCCGCAGATGTTGCTCGTGATTGTGCGAGGTCAGACGCGAGTCGTAGTCCCAATTACCCAGTCCGCCCGGCACATACGGCGTCCACTCGACGAGACCGCCGGGCGCGATGGGTTCGTCGCGGATCTGGATGAACTTCATGCCCCGGGGGTGTCGGGCACCTGGGCGCGAACCTGCGCCTTGATGCGGCCCAGCATGCCCGCCATACCCCGCAGGCGCAGCGGACTCACGGCGCTCCCGAGTCCCAGGTCGTAATAGAAATCCGATGGCACGTCGAGGATTTCGCGCGCCGACGCGGTGTCGAGCCCCTGATGCAGGATGGCGGCGAAACCGCGGGTCGTCGGCGCCTCGCGCGGAGCGCTGAAATACAGCCGCACCGACGACGGGTCGGCGGCGTCGACGGACAGGAAGACCGGCGACTGGCACTCGGGTACCGGTTCCATCGCATCCTGCTCGAGATGCGCCGGTATGTCCGGCAATTCGCCGGCGAACTCGAGCAGGAGGGTGACCTTGTCGGAGTCGCCGAGTGCGCCGAAGTCGTCGACGATCTCGGCCAGGGCTGGAGGCAGACTCATCGTGCGGTCGGGTTCACTCGGTGCCGGGAACGGCGCCCGGCTCCTCGCCGACGGCGATCGGCACGCGCACCGCGTTGCCCCACTCGGTCCACGATCCGTCGTAGTTGCGGACCGCGGTGTGCCCCAGCAGATGTGTCAGCACGAACCAGGTGTGGCTCGACCGCTCACCGATGCGGCAGTAGGCGATCGTGGGCGTCTTCGGGTCGAGCCCGGCGTAGATCTCGTCGAGTTCGGCGCGGCTGCGGAAACGGCCGTCGGGGGCGGCGGACTTCGCCCACGGGATCGAGATGGCGGTCGGGATGTGCCCGCCGCGCAGCGCGCCCTCCTCCGGGTAGTCCGGCATGTGCGTGCGCTCGCCGGTGTACTCCTGCGGGGAACGGACGTCTACGAGGGGCTCGGTGCCCAGGGCCTCCAGGACCTGCGGCGCGAACGCGCGGATCTTGGCGTCGTCGCGCTCGACCACCGGGTAGTCCGACCGCGGGTAATCAGGGACGTCGAAGGAGGTGTCACGGTCCTCGGCCATCCAGGCGTCGCGGCCACCGTCGAGCAGGCGGACGTCCTCGTGGCCGAACAAGGTGAAGACCCACAGCGCGTAGGCGGCCCACCAGTTGCTCTTGTCGCCGTAGATCACGACGGTGTCGTCGCGTTCGATTCCCTTGCTGCGCATCAGTTCCGCGAACTGCTCGCCGTTGATGTAGTCGCGCGTGACCGGGTCGTTGAGATGAAGGTGCCAGTCGATCTTCTGAGCGGTCGGGATGTGGCCGATGTCGTAGAGCAGCACATCCTCGTCGGACTCGATGATCTTGAGTCCTTTGGCGCCGAGATGCGCCGACAGCCACTGGGTCGTCACCAGCCGCTCGGGGTGGGCGTAGTCGGCGAAGGCCGGATTCGGGTCGGTGTCAACGCTCACGGTGCTCTCCAGCTCGCTGTTCGGACGTTCCGCGTGGATCACGCGCGGACCATCTGCGGTCCCGCTGATAAAGCGTAGGGCATCGGCCGGAGCGTGCTTCGATCAGACGACAAACCCCAGGTGAAGCAGGTCCCGCCTGCTACGTTCGCCGAATGATCGATCGACGCGGGCCCCTCGCGATGCGGTGGGCGGTCGCTCTGGCCGCCGTGGTGACACTGACCGTCGGAAGCGGATGCGCACTCATCCCGTCCGAGGATTCCGGGGAGCCCCGTCCGTCGTCCGCGTCGACGAGCAGCGCACCGAGTCCGACGCCGTCGCGCTCAACGGACCCGACCGGCGACGCCGACGCGGCGCAGTGCCGGCCCGACGACTGCCCGAAGTTGCCGACGCCGACCGCGGAACTCATGACCAGCGGGGTCACCCCGTCCAACGTGGACACCGCGGTGCCCGACTACCTCACCACGCTCCTCGACGACCTCGACCAGACATGGGGTGGGTGGTTCGACGAACTGGGCTGGGGCGACCCGGCACCGGGACGGGTGCTGATCGAGTCCGGCACCTCCTTCGCCACGGAGTGCATTGCCGGCGAAGAGGATTCGAACCCGGTACCGATCCCGTCCGACGAGGCCAACGCGTTCTTCTGTGGAGTGGACACCGAACCGAACGGAGAGGGCACCCCGACCGAGGGCAGCATCGTGCTCCCGGTCGACACCTTCGCGGCCATCTGGGACGGCAACGTCTTCGGGGTGCCATCGCCGATCGTCGGCGACTTCACCGCGGCGATCGTGGTCGCGCATGAATACGGCCACAACGTCGTGTTCCGGATGGCCGAGGCGTTCGACATCCCCGACAGCCGTCTCCCGGCCGGCAAGAACAGCGAGCTCATCGCCGACTGCCTGGCCGCGAACTGGGGTGCGACCGCCTACCAGCGTGATGCGCTCGGCGCGCGGGAGATCCTTCAGGTCGCGACGCTGCTGCCGATCATCGGCGACACGGGCGGCGCCTCCGGACACGGCTCGGCGCGCGAACGTGCGGTGGCGTTGACGGTCGGACTGACCGGCCCGCAGTTCAACCGCCAGGGTCAGCCGGTCGACTGCATCGAGCGGTACTGGCCGGAATTCTTCGAGGTGGAGTGACCCTTCGTGACGCGCCCTCCGCAAGCTCCGGGCGCTCCTAGTAATAGCTGGAAGGGCTGGTAACTGGGACATCCTCCTGATGTGGTCGTAGGGGCTTGGTTATCCCAACCACAAAAGGAGGATGTCAATGTCTCAGGCTAGTCGTTTGAGTCGGGGAGACAAGCGTCGCAACGATCGGTTGACCCGGTTCCGGGGGATCGTGCGCCGCGACCACGCGGTCGTCGCGATCGATCTGGCATCGAACAAACAGGTCGTCGCGGTGGTCGATCACGACTCCCGCATCGTGGCGCGCCGCACGTTTCACTGCGCGCCACCACAGTTGGCCACCGCGATCGAGTGGAGCCGTACCGCCGCTGCTGCTGCGGGGTTTGCCGGCATCGTGATCGCGTGTGAACCGACCGGGCATCGCTGGAAAACAGTCCGAGACCTCACCGCTGCGGTCGGCGTGGACATGGTGTGCGTGCAACCGATCGCGGTGGCCCGCGCGCGGGAGACCGAAGACTTCACCCACGACAAATCCGACGACAAAGACGCCCTGCTGATCGCCCGGCTGACCACCCAACTCCACCTCTACCTACCCGAACACGCCGACGAGCAATGGAGCAGGCTACGCCACCTCGGTGTGCGCCGATCCCAGCAACTCACCCGCCGTAGCGCAGCCCAACAACAAGCCCGCGATCTGCTCGAGAGCAGCTGGCCAGAGGCGCTCGACTGCGCCGGGCAGCCGTTCAAATCGGTGACCTGGCTGGCCGCGATGGCCGTCATCGGCGCTGACCCGACACCCCTGACCGCCCAGAGCAGCCGCGACCAGGCGGTGGCGTGGCTACGGGAGCAGGTGCGCGCCGAGCTGCCCCGCTGGGGTGGGCGTCGGGTCACCACCCGCATCCTGGTCGCACTCGTCGACGCCGCCTTCGCGACCGAGACCACGATCACCGGCGAGGCTGGTGCGTTGGAACGGGCCCGCTACGCTCTCGACGATTTCGGGCACGCCCGCACCGCCTGCGAGCAGGTCGAACACCTCATGCTCGAGGTCCTCACCGGGCTGGGCCTACGCGCCCTCGCCGAGTCCATCCCGGGGGTTTCGGTGGTCTCGGTCGCGGCGATCCTCGCCGAAACCGGTGATCTGACCCGTTTCGATTCCGCCCGCGCGGTGGTCAAACACGCCGGGCTGTGCCCGCGGGGAAACTCCTCCGGCAACTACCGCGGCACCACCCGCATCAGCGGGCGTGGCCGGCCGCTGTTGCGGGTCGCGGCGTGGCGGGCGGCGTTCGCCGCGCTCACCCACAACGAGGTGTACGCCGCCCGTTACCGGCACCTGACCAGCCGAGAAACCAACCAGCTCAACCCCAACCAGGCCCGAGTAGCGATCGCTGCCGCCCTGCTGCGGCAACTGTTCGTCGTCATCACCACCGCCACGCCGTGGAACCCCGACATCGCTGCCGGCCGTACCCGCCCCGCCGAAAGGACCGCCGCCTGACCCCTCACACCCTCCGGCCGGGACAAGCTCGCTGCTCCTTGGGCACACAAACCCGACCCTGAGCCTGAGCAGTCCCCACCCGGCGCGAACCAAGCTCGAATGAAGGCTGTTGGGTACCAACCCGTTTGAACGCTAGGTAGAGCCCGCGCCCGGCACGACCCCGGCCCGCTCGAACCCACCCACACACCCATCCCGACAGGCCACCGGCCGCCGGGCCACACCCCCACGCCCACACCCATCACAGGACCCCATTGACACAAACCCTCATAGGCTGCTCAGGGAGCGGAGGGGGTTGATGCGCTCACCGCAAGGAGCCGGGCCGGGCGGTCGCGCCTCAGGGAGCGGGTCGTCGTCAGTGGCGCCAGAAGTCGGTGACCGAGAGCCCGACGTCGGCCAGGAGGGTGCGGACCAGCGGCAGGCCGATACCGATGACCGACGACGGGTCGCCCTCGATACGCTCGACCAGCCAGCCACCCAGACCGTCGAGGGTGAATGCGCCGGCCACCTGCAGGGGTTCACCGCTGGCGACATACCGCTCGATGACGTGGTCGTCGGCGGCGGCGAAATGGATCGTGGTGGAGCTCGTCCCGCCGGCGGTCGTGGGCCGGTCGAGGCGGATCAGGTGATGGCCGGTCAGCAGGTCCGCGCTACGACCGCGCATCTCCGACCACTGCTCGACGGCGCGTTCGGGGGTGTGCGGTTTGCCGAGCAGCCGGCCGCCTAGATGGAGCATCGAGTCGCAGCCGATGACGGCCACGGGGGTGCCGGACCCGGCGAGTTCGGCGATCTCCGGAAGTGCCGCAACGGCTTCCGCCTTCGCGCGGGCGAGTTCGGCGACCACCACATCGGCCGGTGTGGAATCGGGGAGCGCGGCGAGGAGCGCATCCTCGTCGACATCCGACACCCGCACGACCGGCTCGACGCCTGCCGCCCGAAGGATGCGGAGCCGGGCAGGGGAGGCCGAACCGAGTACGAAGATCGGGCCGGGAGTACCCGGCCCGATCTCGGATTCGGATGTCATCGTCAGTAACGCAGGTTGGTGAAGCTTCCCGGGCCGCCCCACTGCGGACGCAGCCGGTCGATCGGGTGGCCCCAGTCGTTCCGGGTCTCGGGCTCGGCCGAACCGCCGCCCGAACCGGCACCGGCGAGGACGGTCACCAGCACGGCGAGGTCCTCGTCGGTCGGATTGCCGCCGACGACCGTCAGGAACGGACGCTCGGACTTCGTGGAGTCTTCGCTCACGGGATTCTCGCTCTCGGAACTGACCGCTGGTGTCACAGGGGGATGTTGCCGTGCTTCTTCGGCGGCAGGTTGACCATCTTGCGCTCGAGCAGCTTGAGCGCGGTGGCGATCTGACCGCGGGTGTGGCTCGGCGGGATCACCGCGTCCACGTATCCGCGGGCGGCCGCGACATACGGGTTGACGAGGGTGTCCTCGTACTCCTCCTGCAGCTGCAGACGCAGTGCGTCGACGTCCTCGCCCTTGGCGGCCGCGTCCTTGAGCTGGCTGCGATACACGAACCCGACCGCACCCGAGGCGCCCATGACGGCGATCTGGGCGGTGGGCCACGCCAGGTTCACGTCGGCACCCATGTGCTTGGAGCCCATGACGTCGTACGCGCCGCCGTAGGCCTTCCGGGTGATGACGGTGATCTTGCCGACCGTCGCCTCGCCGTAGGCGTAGAGCAGCTTCGCACCGCGACGGATGATGCCGCGGTACTCCTGATCGGTGCCGGGAAGGAAGCCCGGGACGTCGACCAGGGTGACGATGGGGATGTTGAAGGCGTCGCAGGTGCGCACGAACCGGGCGGCCTTCTCCGAGGCGTCGATGTCGAGGCAGCCGGCGAACTGCGTCGGCTGGTTGGCGACGATGCCGACGCTGCGGCCGTCCACCCGGCCGTAGCCGATGATGATGTTCGTCGCGTACTCGGCCTGCACCTCGAGGAACTCGTCGTCGTCGAGGATGCGACGGATGACCTCGTGCATGTCATAGGGTTGGTTCGGCGAATCCGGGATCAGGGTGTCGAGCTCGAGGTCTTCTTCGGTGAGGGTGTCCTCGATGGAACCGGCGGCCGGCTGCGCGACGGGCAGACGCGGGGCATCGGCGCGGTTGTTGCTCGGCAGGTAGCTCAGGAGTTCCTTGACGTACTCCAGGGCGTCCTCTTCGTCGGAGGCGACGTAGTGCGCGGTGCCCGACTTCGACATGTGCGTGTGGGCGCCGCCGAGCTCCTCCATCGTCACCTCTTCACCGGTGACCGTCTTGATGACGTCCGGACCGGTGATGAACATCTGGCTGGTCTGGTCGACCATGACCACGAAGTCGGTGAGCGCGGGGGAGTACACGTGACCACCGGCCGCGGCGCCCATGATCAGCGAGATCTGCGGGATGACACCGGAAGCACGCACGTTGCGGTGGAAGATCTCGCCGTAGAGGCCGAGCGAGACCACGCCCTCCTGGATGCGGGCGCCGGCGCCGTCGTTGATGCCGATCAGGGGGCGACCGGTCTTGATCGCGAGGTCCATGACCTTGACGATCTTCTCGCCGTAGACCTCGCCGAGGCTGCCGCCGAAGACGGTGGAATCCTGCGAGAAGACGCAGACCTCGCGACCGTCGATGGTGCCGTAACCCGAGACGACGCCGTCACCGAGCGGGCGGCGCTCGGCGAGTCCGAAGTTGGTGCTGCGGTGCCGGGCGAGGGCGTCGAGTTCGACGAAGGACCCCTCGTCGAGCAGGTGGGTGATCCGTTCCCGCGCGGTGAGCTTGCCCTTGGCGTGGGTCTTCTCGACGGCGGCCTCACCCACCGGATGCTTGGTCTCCTCGAGACGATTGCGCAGATCGGCGAGCTTTCCCGCCGTCGTGTGGATGTCGGGAGCGGCGGCGTCGTCGCGCGAAGCAGTGGTCATGACTGACGATGCTAACTACCCGAGTGTGAGCCACGTCAACCGGATCAACGTGAGATATCCCTCAGGTTTACGAGCGATCGGTCGGTGGGCTGGCGGGTCGACCGTGAAACCGGTGGTATCCGTTCGTGCGGAGGCGGCGGCCAGTAGTTTCGTCAGGTATGAGTCTCGACGCCGATCTGCTCCGCACCCGTCTCACCGGCACCCGCTGGCACCGGATCGAGGTGGTCGAGGCGACCGGTTCGACCAACGCCGACCTCGTGTCGCGCGCCGCGGGCGAATCCGTCGGGGGCACCGTGCGGATCACCACCGACCAGACCGCCGGACGTGGCCGCCACGCCCGCACCTGGACCGCGCCGGCCGGCACGCAGCTGGCCATGTCGGCCGCGCTCGACGTCGCCGACCACACCGAGGACCTGGGCTGGCTGTCGCTGCTGGCCGGACTCGCCGCCGTGCAGGGTGTCGACGACGCGATGGGGATCCGTCCGACGCTCAAATGGCCGAACGACGTGCTCATCGACGGCAAGAAGGTCGCGGGCATCCTCTCGGAATACACCCGCAGCGAGCATGCCGCAGGGGGCCCGGGAGGCGTGGCGGTGATCGGCACCGGGCTCAACACCACGATGGCGGAGGAGCAGCTGCCGGTCCCGACCGCCACCTCGCTCCGGCTCGCCACCGGCCGCGACGTCCCGCTGACCGAGCTCGCCGCGTCGTACCTGCGGGCGCTCTCCGAGCTGCTCGACCTGTGGCCGCACGACCTGGACGGGCTCGCGGCGCGGTACCGCGACGACAGCGACACCATCGGCCGTCGCGTACGGCTGGTCCTGCCCGGCGATCGTGAGGTCGTCGGCACCGCGACCGGTGTCGACTCCTCCGGCCGGATCGTCGTCGACGCCGACGGTGAGCAGGTCGTGGCCGCCGCGGGGGACGTCACCCACCTGCGGCCGGAGTGACTTCGACTCGGCTCGTCGCTCCGCTCCTCGCCGGCTCAGCCGGCGGGGCGCTGGACGCTCTTGCCGGCCATCGCCGGGATGATCGTCAGCGAGGGCAGACCAATCACCAGGTGCACGATCGCGGTCTCGATGCCCACCGAGATCTGGTTGTAGGTCAGGATCGGGATCAGCACGGCCGCCACCAGCAGCAGGCCGACGATCCACCGGTAGAACTGATCGGGTGACGGCGTGACCAGGTGCAGCACGTACCAGAGCGCACCCGCGGCGAGCGCGCACAGGAAGCCGACGACGCCGAACCAGAGCTCGCTGGCGGCGACCGGGTTCCACACGCCGAACTTGCCCGACTCGTTCACCTTCTCCACGAATGCGGAGATGATCCACGCGACGAGCCATGCCGCGAGACCGGTCACCACGCCGGTCATGACCACACCGCCGGCGAACGTGACGGGATTGATGTCCGGGCCACGACGGGGCTTGGCGGGCTGGCCGGGCCGGCCGTAGGCGCCCTGGCCCCCGTACGGATCCCCCGCATAGGGATCGGCCGCGTATGGATCGCGCGCATACGGGTCGTTCTGGCTGCTGTAGGCACGCGACTCGGGTGTGTAACCGGACTCGTAGCGCGCGGTCCGCGGGTCGCGGGGATCCTGGTAGCTCATGGCGTTCTCCTCCCCGACCGGTCGTGGGAGCCGATGGTCGGATCTGGTGTCGGTCGGATCTGGTGTCAGGGCCCTGGCATGCTCACGGCACGAGGACGGCGGTCGGCGTGATTGGCAGTCTACTGCGGCACCCGGCCGTTTATGCTGAGCCGCATGGCCTATCCGCGGGAGAACCTGGCGTCGGGGGAACGCGTCGTCCTCCATCGGCACCCGCACTGGAAATGCCTGCTCGGGCCGTTCCTTTTGTTCGGGCTCCTCACCGCCGCCGCCGGCGTACTCCTCGGCGTCATCACGTCGTCGGGGCTGCGGTCGACACCGCAGACCGTGCTGCTCATCGCGGTCGCGGCGGTCTGGGCCATCGGCTTCTGCTGGTACTTCGTCCGCCCGCTGATGTCGTGGAAGACAACGCATTTCGTGCTCACCGACCGGCGGGTGATGTTCCGCAACGGAATCATCACCCGGTCGGGCATCGACATCCCGATCCGCCGGATCAACACCGTCGAGTTCCGGCACGGCCTCGTCGACCGGATGCTGCGCACCGGCACGCTGGTCATCGAGTCGGCCTCCGACGAACCGCTGTCCTTCGACGACATCCCGCAGGTGGAGAGGGTGCACGCGCTGCTGTACCACGAGGTGCTCGACGTCCACGACGACGAAGATCATCCGTGGGACGGACACCGGCGCGATTCCTACGACCAGACAGCGGACGGTCCCGTGCACCCCGGTGACCGGGCGGAGAACCGGGGGGTCCGCGACCGATGACGACAGTGCTGCTCGCCGAGGACGACGCCGCGATCGCCGAACCGCTCGCGCGGGCGCTGTCGCGTGAGGGTTACGGCTGCGAGGTGGTCTCGACCGGGGCGGATGCCCTGGAGAAAGCCCTCGACACCCGCTATGAACTACTCATCCTCGACCTCGGGCTACCGGTGCTCGACGGTCTGGAGGTGTGCCGGCGGGTACGTGCCCAGCGACCCGCGCTCGCGGTGCTGATGCTGACCGCACGCACCGACGAGGTGGATTTCGTGGTCGGCCTCGACGCCGGCGCCGACGACTACGTCGGCAAGCCGTTCCGCCTGGCCGAGCTGCTGGCGCGGGTGCGTGCCCTCCTGCGGCGTCGCCAGCCCGGTGACGTCGTCCTCGAGGGCGGTGCCCTGCGCCTGGACGCGCGGGCACGCCGCGTCCTGGTGAACGGACACGACCTCACCCTGGCCAACCGCGAGTTCGACCTGCTGCGCTTCCTCATGGAACGCGCGGGCGAGGTGGTGACGCGCGAGGAGATCCTCACCGAGGTGTGGGGTTCGGCCGACCTGCGGTCGTCGAAGACCCTGGACATGCACATCTCGTGGCTGCGCCGGAAGATCGGCGACGACCGCCACGACCGTCCCCGCCACATCGTGACCGTGCGCGGCGTCGGATTCCGGTTCGACCCCTAGTCGTCTCATGCGCCGTCGCCTGCTCACGACCATGATCGCCGTCCTGCTGGCGGTCGGTGGGCTGCTGGGCATCCCGCTGAGTGTCGTCGCGTGGTGGTGGGTCGCCGACAACGCGCATCAGGACCTCGACAATCGGCTGAAGGTCATCGCAGACCAACTGATCCGGCAGGAGGGGGCCGACGGCCGGATCCCGCCGGAGTCCCTCGACCGTGAGGCGTTCCAGCTGCTGCTGCCGCCGAACGGCAGCCTGATCGTCACCTTCCCCGACCCCACCGGCACCCTGCAGCGCACGGTGGTCGGGGCGGACATCAGCGAGCCCCGGCTCTCGGAGTCCATCGCTCTCGGCGCAGCCGGGACGCTGACCCTGTCCATCCCGCGCGACGAGGTGCGCAACGACCAGTTCACCGCCGCCTCGATCGTGGCCGTCATCGTCGTCGCGTCCGTCATCGGCGGCACGCTGGTAGCCGCGGTCACCGCGGGTCGGATCGTCGATCCGCTGACCGATCTCGCCGATCGGGCCGCGACCATGGGCCGGGGCGACTTCCGGACCCAGTGGAAGATGTACGGCATCGCCGAACTCGATCGGGTGTCGCGTGCACTGGCCGACGCGAACGCCGAACTCGCCCTGCGCCTCGAGCGCGAGCGGGAGGTCGCCGGCGACGCCTCCCACCAGCTGCGCAGCCGCCTCACCGCGATCCAGCTACGCCTGGAGGAACTCTCCCTGCACGATGACCCCGCGGTCGTCACCGAGGCCGAGGCCGCCCTCGATCAGATCGAGCGGCTCTCCGCCGAACTCGACGAGCTGGTCGAGGCGTCCCGGGCCGACGAACCCGCGCCCGAGTTCGTCGACGTGTCGGACATGCTGACGACGCTGGTCGGGGATTTCCGGCACGCCTTCGAGGCGAGGGGCCGCGAACTGCTGGCGACCTTCGACGGCGTCCCGCACGCGCTGACCGCGAACCCGGGTCGTCTCCGGGAGGCGGTCAGTGTGCTGGTCGACAATGCCCTGCAGCACGGCCGCGGGACCTGCCGGATCCACGTCGGCACCCTGCCCGCGGGGGACCTGGTGCGCATCACCGTCGCCGACGAGGGTGACGGGGTCGCCGACGAGATCGCCGCACACATCTTCCGTCGGGGTTTCTCGGCCGGCCGACGGCCCGGCGCGGGCCGGAGCGGGGTCGGCCTGTCACTCGCGCGGGCACTGATCGAATCCGACGGTGGCCGACTCGAACTGACCGTCCGGCGACCGCCGGTGTTCGCGATCGTCGTGCCCGCGCGGCTGGTCACCGGACGCGATCAGCTCGGCACCGACCGGGGCGACTCCGAACTCGCCGACGAGATCGACGAGAACTCCGGTCGGCCCCCGCGATCGGGCGTCAGGCGTGACCGAGTTCCTCATCGTTGAGCTCGGCGAGCGAGGGGTGCAGGTCGGTCGATCCGGCGTCCCCGCCGCGCAACTGTTCTTCGGGGAAGGCGAACTTGCGCAGTGCCCAGAACCGGAACGCCATCTGCATGAGGTTGCCGATGATGTAGCCGAGCACGAAGTCGATGACCACGATCTCGGACACGCTCAGGTTGGAGCGCATGTCGAAGATGTTGTTGGCGACGAACAGCGGGGCGGCCTGGAGGATGACGCCGATCCCGCTGATGGCGAAGAACAGCATCGCCTCGTGGTGACGTTCGCGGCCGCCGCGGTTCTTGAACGCCCACTCGCGATTGAGGATGTAGCTCAGGATGGTGGCCAGGACGCCGGCGATGACCTTGGCGATGACCGGCTTGGTCTCCAGGACCGTGAGGCTCAGGCTGTAGAAGATGGCGAGGTCGAAGACGAAGGTGGTCCCGCCGACCATCGCGAACTTGATCAGTTCGTGGTGCCGCATCACGAGCCGACGGACCGGCGCTGGGAGGCGGGCGATCATCTCGTCGATCAATGGCACAAGATCCGAGTGTACGAAACGAAACCGCCGGGACACGTGCCGGGCGGTTGTGCGAATGATGCCGCGTACATGCCACGATGGTGCGCGTGAATTCACGCGAGCAGGTCGGCGGTGCCGTGGCCCCGTCGTCGCAGGTGCCGCCGGTCCCTGAGTCGGGGCGCCCGGGCGGCCGGGCGTCGGGGATGCCGACCGTGACGATGATCGGCGGTGGGCAGCTCGCTCGGATGACCCACCAGGCCGCCATCGCCCTGGGCCAGTGCCTGCGAGTGCTCGCCGCGTCCGAATCGGACCCGGCCGCCCAGGTGAGCGCCGACATCGTCCTGGGGTCGCACGACGACCTCGACGATCTGCGGCGCGCCGCGTCCGGGTCGGTCGCGGTGACCTTCGACCACGAGGGTGTCCCGCTGGCGCACCTGCAGGCACTCGAAGCCGACGGCGTCGCGGTGCTGCCGCCGTCGAAGGCACTGCATTTCGCGCAGGACAAGCTCGCCATGCGGGTCCGGCTTGCCGAGCTCGGACTGCCCGTGCCCGACTTCGCCGACCTGGCCGGGGACCGGGCCGCGGCCAGGTCTCGTCTGATCGAGTTCGGTGAGGCCAACGACTGGGCCATCGTCGTCAAGGCGGTGCGCGGCGGTTACGACGGCCGCGGGGTGTGGCTCGTCGACGGCGCGGACGACGCTCTCGCGGTCTTCGACGAGTACCCCGACGACGCACCGGCGCTGCTCGCCGAACAGAAGGTGCCGATGCGACGAGAGTTGTCGGCGATGATCGCGCGGTCGCCGTTCGGCCAGGGTGGGGCGTGGCCGGTGGTCGAGACCATCCAGCGCCACGGGCAGTGCGCGGTCGTCCTGGCACCGGCTCCCGGGCTCGACGACGAGGTCGCCGCGCACGCACAGCAGATGGCCTTGCGGCTCGCCGACGAGCTCGGCGTGGTCGGTGTGATGGCGATGGAACTCTTCGAGACCGTCGACGGCGAGCTGGTCGTCAACGAACTGGCGATGCGTCCGCACAACAGCGGGCACTGGACGATGGACGGCGCGGTGACCTCGCAGTTCGAGCAGCACCTGCGCGCCGTCCTCGACTATCCGCTGGGCAGCACGGCACCGAGTGCGCCGGTGACGGTGATGGCCAACATCCTCGGTGCGGCGGACGCACCGGCGATGTCGATGGACGAGCGGCTGCACCACCTCATGGCCCGGATGCCCGAGGCCAAGGTGCATCTCTACGGCAAGGGCGAGCGACCCGATCGCAAGATCGGGCATGTGAACATCGTCGGGCGCGAAGGGGATTCGCCGGAGTCGGTACGGGAGCGTGCCGAACGCGCGGCCCAGTGGATGTCGCGGGCGACGTGGACCGACGGATGGGATGAACATTCATGAGTGAGACGCACGGCCCGCGGGTGGGCCTGATCATGGGCAGTGATTCGGACTGGCCGACGATGAAGGCGGCCGCCGAGGCCCTCGCCGAGTTCGACGTGCCGTTCCAGGTGGGTGTCGTCTCGGCTCACCGCACACCGCAGCGCATGCTCGACTACGCGGCAGGGGCGGCGGGCCACGGCATCGAGGTGATCATCGCGGGAGCCGGTGGCGCCGCGCATCTTCCGGGCATGGTCGCGTCGGCGACCCCGCTGCCGGTGATCGGGGTACCGGTCCCGCTGCGGCATCTCGACGGACTGGATTCGCTGCTGTCGATCGTGCAGATGCCCGCCGGGGTCCCGGTGGCCACGGTGTCGGTCGGCGGCGCCCGCAACGCCGGGCTGCTCGCGGTCCGCATCCTCGCCGCCGCCGACGCCGACCTGCGCGCCCGGATGGTCGAATTCCAGCAGGGGCTCGAACAGATGGTTCTCGACAAGGACGCGGCACTCCAGCAGGAACTGTTGGGGGAGTAGCACTTCCGTCGATCAGATCGTCGGCTGCAGGCCGAGCTTCGCGGTGAAGAAGTCGATGACCCGATCGTAGGCCTCGCGGGTCGGCTGCCCGGGCTCGTCGCGGAGGTCCTCGGTGAGCACCGAATGTGGCCGCGGCAGCATCGAATCCGGGTTCGCGGACTCGTCGGGTAGCTCGATGCCGATGAAGGCGTCGCCGAGGATCTCCCGGAGATACGCGAATCGGGCTCCCGGCACCAGACGGTCGCCCTGGAAACGCAGACCCATCACCTCGAGGCCGCGTGCGCACCGCGCCTGCACCAGAGCGAGATCCGACTCGCTCACGTCGATGGCCCGCGCGCGTCCCGGCAACACCGCGAACGGCAGTGAGGGCTGGGACAGCACCGGGGCGAGCATCCGCTCGTCGGTGGCCATCGCGAGTGCGAACCCGCCGGTGAAACACATCCCGACGGCACCGACCCCGGGCCCGCCACACCGGTCGTGTTCGCGGGCGGCCAACGCCCGCAGCCACGACGCGACCGGTGACGTCTTGCCGGTGGCCAGGATCGTGAACTCGCGGGTGATGCATGCCCGTGCGATGGTGCCGAGCATGTTCGTCGCCGAGCCGACCGCGCCGAGGTTGTCGGGTCGAGGATCACGGCCGTCGACGCCGAACAACGACGGCAGCACCGCGGTGGCGCCCGCCCCGGCCACCCGGCGCGCGACGTCGGCGACCTTGGGGCTGATCCCCGGCATCTCGGCGATGACGATGACGGCGGGACCACTGCCGAGGCGATGCACCCGGCGGGTGGTCCCGTACAGGGTCACGTCCTCGGCGTCGAAGTCGTCGAGCGGGTCGTCGGCCATCAGATCACGCCGCGTGCAGTGTGCCGAGGAGCGCGGAGTCGAAGAGTCGCGCCGGGATGCGGGCACCCCGGGCGATGTCCGGCGAGTCCGACGGCACCACCCGCGGACCGGTCACCCGGTAGTGCCGGTTCTTGCGGATCAGGCCGAAGGTCCCGGCGGCCTGCACATTGCGGACCCAGTCGGTGTGCCGCCCGTACGTGAGGATGATGGTGAGCCGATCGCCGTCGACCCACGCCATCACCGGGATCGAGTAGTGCTTGCCGGACTTGCGTCCGACGTGCTCGACCATCGCGTACGGGGCCAGGCGGGGCGCCCATTGTCGCTGGATGGGGTTGGTCACTCGCTTGTTCAGACGGGCCACCGCGCGGGGGATTCGCATGTCCCCACTGTGCCCGATCGGCGGCGAGCCCGCCGGGGGTTCACGACAGGACCAACGTGGCCTTCTCCATCTCGGCGATGGCCGCGACCCGTTCCGGGGTGGCCGCGGAGACGTGAACGAGGCTGCCCCCCATCAACAATGGTGTCAGGAGATGGGCGATCACCCGGTCGCCGGAGTACCACGGCCGGGTGGACACCACGCGGGCGCCCGGTCCGATTCCCTGGCGCTCGGCCGTCGCCCGGGCGTCGTCGAGCACCTCGCCGATGGGGGCGCCCTCCAGGGTGGCCGATGCAGGGTACCGAGACGAGAACTGATCGCCGTGGACGCGGACGACGCTGCCGTAGTCGCCGACGCCGGGCGGCAGGTCGCGCAGCGGCAGCGCGAACGGATCGAGCGAGGCGACCACGATCTCGTCGACGTCGGGATGGCTGTTCAGGCGATCACGGCTGGTGAACACGACCATCGGGTCTTCGGTGGAGTCGAAGTGCACCTCGGCGCCTGCCCAGAGCGCGCCCAGCAGGATGCCGGCCGTCTGCCAGTGCTCCGGGAGATCGACCGCGACGACATCGCCTTCGGCGACCCCGATCTCGTCGCGTAGGTAGTTCGCGGTCTTGGCCGCCCAGTTGCCGAGGGTCGCCGCCGAGAGCTCGGTGCGCTCACCGGTCGCGTCGTCGTAGTAGGTCAGCAGCGGACGCGAATGATCGGCGACCGCGGCGAAGATCGCGTCGGTGAGAGTGTTCGGAGTCAGTTCACGCACATGGGCCCCTCGTTGCCCGCGGTGATCGGCGGGCGCTTGTTGCCGACGCGCTCGCTCGCCGGCGTGTTGTCGGTCTGGTCGCCGGTGTCGCTGATCGAGCCCGGACCGGCGTAGGTGTTGGTGAGCACCACCTTCAACTGATCGTCGCCGAGGGCGGGATCGGCGACGACCTGGGCGCCGCCGAGATCCTTGGCGAGGAGCCGAGCGGCGTCGCTCTCCTCCTTGGCGTACACGATCGAGTCCTTCGTGTCGGCCTTGCCGCTGGAGGTTGCTCCGACCCGGAAACCCTTGTTGGTCAGGATGTTCGCGACGTTCGAGGCGAGCCCGTCGATGGTGCCGGCGTTGACCACGTCGACCGTGTAGTCGCCGCGCTGGATGCCCTGCGTCTGCTTCGGTGCCAGCAGGTCACCGGTGAAGGCCTGGACCTCGCGCGGGTCCACCTGGACGACGCTCTGCTGACCGTCCTCGCTCCAGCCCTGCTCGGTCACGATCGGGATGGTCGCGAACTTCACCCGGCCGCCGCTGAGATCCTTGAGCTGTTCGGCGAACCGGATGATGTCCCAGTCGTCGTCGATGACCACCGACCGCGACACCGCGTCCTGCAGCTCCGACAGCTTACCCGGATCGGTCAGGGTGTTCGCCGAGATGATCTTCTGCGTCAGCGACGCCATGAACGCCTGCTGACGGGTGATGCGGTCGAGATCGCCGCGGGGGAGGCCGTGGCGCTGGCGCACGAAGCTGAGCGCCTTGGGCCCGTCGAGAGTCTGACGGCCGGCGCGGAACCGCGCGCCCGTGAAGGGATCCCGGACCGCGTCGTTCAGGCAGACGTCGATGCCCCCGGCCGCGTTCGTCAGCAGCACGAACCCCAGCAGGCCCACCTCCGCGTAGTGGTCGACCTGCACGCCGGTCAGGTTGGCGACGGTGTCCACCAACGCCTTCCGGCCCGCCAGGGTGCCCTCGGACTCGGCCTCGCTCTCGGATTTGCCATCGGTGACCGCTTGCGCGCGAACGGTTTCGCGCGTCGTGCCGTAGGCGGCGTTGATCTTGCTCATCCCGACACCGGGTACGTCGACATACGAGTCGCGGGGGATCGAGATCGCGGTCGCCGACGAGCCGTCGTCGGGGATGCGGATCAGCAGGATGGTGTCGGTGTTGGTCGCGACCTCGTCGCCCGACCGCAGGAGTCGGAGTTCCTCCGGCGACAGCGGATTGCCCTTGGCGTCGGTCCGCGAATCGGTGCCCACGAGGAGGATGTCGACGGCCCCGTCTTCGGCGCCACCGCCGAGATCGAGTCCGCCGAGCTGCGTGATGCGGGTCTGCAGATCCGACATCGTGTTCCAGGCGTATCCGGTGCACAACAGCACCGCCACCGAGGCGACCGCGATGAGCGCACGACCCCAGCCGGCCCCCGGGATGCGGGCACCTTTGCGTCGGCTGTCCGCCGGCGGCTTCGACGGTGGTTCGGGTGCCGACGACGTCGCCGCCGTGCGCCGGTCGCCGGACTTCGGTCCGGTCTGCTTCGGTCCGGCCGATTTCGGTCCGGTCTGCTTGGGTCCGGTCTGCTTGGGTCCGGTCGGCTTCGGGTCGGTGGACTGACGTGCGGTCGGCTTCCGCGGGCTCGTCTTGGGGTCGCCCGGCTTCCGCTCGGACGTCCGCTTCACGGCCGTGACCGGGCGGGTGTGGATCTCGCCGGAGGTGCGTCGGACCGGCCGCGGCTCGCCGGGGCGGCGCTGCCGGGTCGGGGTGGGTTCCACGGCTTCTGGCGTGGCTCGTCGATTGCCGGGGTCGCGACGTTCGGAGTTACGGGGGTCGGCGGCCGGCCGACGCCGGGGGTCGCGGGGTTCGCGTGGATCGGCAGCGCGACGTCGCGGGTCCGGCGGGGGCTGGCGTCGCGCTCGGGGTGGGGGATTGCCCGGTTCACCGGGGAGCGGTGCCGCGCGGCGCGGGGATTCGCGTCCATCTGGTCCACCGTCGTACGGGGGCCGGGCCGGGCGCCTGCGCGCGCCGGGCTCCGGGGCGCGCCGATCGCCGGACATCGGCTGACGCCCGTCCGGACCCGGCCGTGCCGGACGGCGCGGCTGCGCGCGCCGACGCGGGCCGTCGGATGGTGAATCCACTGGTGAGCGGTCCCTTTCGAGGTCGGCACATCGGGTCCGGGGTCGACGCGGCGAGCGTTACGCCTGAGGATGTCGATGCTGATGTGCAAGGCGGGTCGGCTGTTGTGTGCTGTCGCCAGGCTACTGAAGTGATTCGCGAATTCGAGAACGCAACGCCGGTCGTGTGAGTAGCCGTCGTCACGTGTGCCGGCGAGCGCGTCGCCGCGTGGGTACCGCCGGACTCCGGCACGATGGTGCTCATGCGTGTGACGCCGAGCAACCCCACCGTGTACATCGTCGGCGCCGGCGGGCAGCTGGGAACTGCCCTGCAAGCACGGTCGACCGAGGTTCCCGACGTCGTCGTGCGGCCGCTCACCTCAGCCGACGTCGACATCGCCGACCCGACCTCGGTGGCCGCCGCGCTGGGCGACCTCGGCCCCGACGACATCGTGGTGAACTGCGCGGCCTACACCGACGTCGACGGAGCCGAGGCCGATGCGGAAGGCTCGCGGCGGGTCAACACCACCGGGCCCGAGGTGCTTGCGCGCCGGACCGCCGACGCCGGCGCGTGGTTCGTGCACGTGTCGACCGACTACGTGTTCCCCGGTGCCGCCGCGGAGGGTTCCCGGCCGGTCGAGCGGAACGGATACGAACCCGACGACGTGAGCGGAACGCCCGCGACCGTGTACGGCCGCACCAAACTCGACGGCGAACGCGCCGCGCTGTCGGCGGATCGGCGAGCCACCGTCGTCCGGACGGCATGGGTCTACACGGGCGGACCCGACAGCCGCGACTTCGTCGGCACGATGCGGCGGCTCGAACAGTCGCGGGAGACGGTGTCGGTCGTCGACGACCAGCTCGGGTCCCCGACCTACTCGTACGACCTCGCCGACGGGCTCTGGGAACTCGTCGTCGCGGGCCCGCGCGACGAGGTCTGTGGCGCGGTCCTGCATGCGACGAACTCGGGCACCGCCACCTGGTTCGACGTCGCCCGCGGGGTCTTCGAAGAGGTCGGGGCGCAGCCCGACCGGGTCCTGCCCACGACGACCGCCGAGTTCCCGCGCCCGGCCCCGCGGCCGGCGTTCTCGGTGCTCTCCGGCCACTCCTGGGAGGCCGCCGGTCTCACCCCGCTCCGGCCGTGGCGACCCGCGCTGCACGCGGCGATCGCCGCGTCGGACGCCGAGCCCGGTTCGTTACCCTGAGCGGCGTGCCAGTTCAGCCAGCCGTGGTGACGGTGACCTATTTCTCGGGCGATCACCTCGTGACCTTCCTGCGCAGCCTCGACGCCGTCACCGACGTCATGCCGCAGGTCATCATCGCCGACAACGGGTCCGACGACGGCGCGCCCGAGCGGGCCGAGCAGGAGTACGACACGGTCACGCTGGTCCGCACCGGCGGCAACATCGGCTACGGCGGTGCGATGAACCGCGGTGTCGCCGAACTCGACCCGGATGTCGAGTTCGTGCTCATCTCCAATCCGGATGTCGAATGGAAGCCCGGTGCCATCGACGAGCTGATGGCCGCCGCGCAGCGCTGGCCGCGAGCGGGTTCGCTCGGCCCGCTGATCCGCGAACCCGACGGCTCGATCTACCCCTCGGCGCGGCGCGTTCCCGACCTCGTGTCGGGCACCGGACACGCGATCCTCGGCACGGTGTGGAAGTCCAATCCGTGGACCGCGGCCTACCGCGCGGGCGACGAGACACCGTCGGAACGCCCGGTGGGGTGGCTGTCGGGCTCGTGCCTGCTCGTGCGGCGCGAGGCCTTCGACGCCATCGGCGGCTTCGATGCCCGCTACTTCATGTACATGGAGGACGTCGATCTCGGCGACCGACTCGGCAAGGCCGGCTGGCAGAACGTCTACGTGCCGAGCGCGGAGGTCGTGCACACCAAGGGGCACAGCGCCGGTCGGCATCCGGAGAAGATGCTGCCCGCCCACCACCGCAGTGCCTACCGGTTCCAGGCCGACCGCAATCCGGGACCGTGGCGGGCGCCGCTGCGCCTGGCGTTGCGCATCGGCCTGGAGGTCCGATCCCGGCTCGCCGTGCGCGCGGCGCGACGCGCGTCGGCGAGCGAGAACTCCCGATGAATGCTGAAGTGAACACCAGTCACCTCGAGGAAGGACCCGATCCAGTGGACAACTACACCGTGCGTGAGTCGGTGGAAAGACCGTCCGTGGGGGGATCGGACAACATCAGGGAGGACGTCGAGGCCGTCGTCCTCGTCGGCGGGAAGGGAACCCGCCTGCGCCCACTCACCCTGTCGGCGCCGAAACCGATGCTGCCCACCGCCGGGCTGCCGTTCCTGACCCATCTGCTGTCCCGTATCCGGGCGGCCGGTATCCGCGACATCGTGCTCAGCACCTCGTTCAAGGCCGAGGTCTTCAGCGAGTACTACGGCGACGGTTCGAAGCTGGGCCTGCGCATGCGCTACGTCACCGAGGACGAGCCGCTGGGTACCGGCGGCGGTATCCGCAACGTCCTCGACGAACTGACCGCGAGCACGATCGTGGTGTTCAACGGCGACGTCCTCGGTGGCACCGATGTCGGCGACGTCATCGACAGTCACCGCGCCGCCGACGCCGACGTCACCATCCACCTCGTGCGGGTCAGCGACCCCCGCGCGTTCGGCTGCGTCCCGACCGACGCCGACGGCCGGGTCACCGCGTTCCTGGAGAAGACCCAGGACCCGCCGACCGACCAGATCAATGCCGGCACCTATGTGTTCAAGCGCGAGGTCATCGAATCCATCCCGGCCGGCCTGCCGGTGTCGGTCGAGCGTGAGGTGTTCCCCCGGCTGCTCGCCGAGGGCAGTCACGTCCACGCACACGTCGATCACGCGTACTGGCGGGACATGGGTACGCCCGAGGACTTCGTCCGCGGCTCGGCCGACCTCGTCCGCGGAATCGCGCCGTCGCCCGCCCTGGGGGACCGTCGCGGCGAGTCCCTCGTGCACGAAGGCGCGGGAGTGGGCCCGGGTGCTCTCCTGATCGGCGGCACGGTGGTCGGCCGTGGCGCCGAGGTCGGCCCGCGCGCCCGTCTCGACGGCGCGGTCGTCTTCGACGGTGCCGTGATCGAGGCCGGCGCGGTCGTGGAACGGTCGATCATCGGCTTCGGTGCCCGCATCGGGCCGCGTGCGCTGGTCCGGGACACGGTCATCGGCGACGGCGCCGACATCGGCGCCCGCTGCGAGTTGCTGCGCGGCGCCCGGGTGTGGCCGGGAATCGAGATCCCCGACAACGGGATCCGGTTCTCGACGGACGTCTAGTCCGGTCGGGGCGGCCGCCTAGCGGATCTTCGCGGCGGCGAGCACGCCGGGCCCGAGCGGGATGACCACGGGAAGCAGCTGCTCGTCGTCGGCGATCAGCAGGGCCGCCTCGCGGGCCGCCGCCGTCGGCGGTTCGGTGCGGGCCGGGTCGCCGACCGTTCCGTGCGCGGTCGCGTTGTGGACGACCACGACACCTCCCGGTCGCAACATCCGGACGGCCTCACGCACGAACCGGGGCAGGTCCAGCAGTGGTCCGTCCACGAAGACCAGGTCATAGGACGCGTCGGACAACCGCGGCAGCACCTCGACCGGCGTGCCGTTGATGAGCCGGGTGCGGCCGGGGGCGATGTCGGCGCCGGCGAACGACGCCCTCGCGGCCCGGTGATGTTCGGGCTCGGGATCGATCGTGGTCAGCACGCCGTCGGCCGACATGCCGTTGAGCAGCCAGAGGCCGCTCACCCCGGTGCCGGTCCCGATCTCCACGACGGCGCGCGCATCGGCCGCGCGGGCCAGCAGAGCCAGTAGCGCGCCGACCGCCGGGCTGACCGGTGTCGCGCCGAGCTCCTCGGCGCGAGCGCGGGCGGCGATGACGGCGTCGTCCTCGACGATGGCCGACTCGGCGTAGGCGATCAGGTCGGGGCGTGTGGACGGCGTTGACTCGGTCACGCGTCGAGGTTAGTCCGGCCCCGCGGCGGAACCCGATCCGGCACGCCAGACCTGGGCGAATCCGCTCGCGGCGAGACGGCCGATGCATCCTCAGGCAACACTCAGGCGCCTCATACGGCGGCCACACTCCGATAGGAGAGGGTGAGAGCTGTTCCGGTTGGGACAGGTCCCGGGAGGTCGGTGTGAACTCCCTGGCAGCTCGGGAATACCCAGCCGGAATCATCCGTTCGTCTTCGGTGAGTGCTTGGGTCACCGGGTGCGTGTTTCACGAGAGAGGAACCGACCACCGACCATGACCGATCCCCGCGATCCCGCCGACGCCGTGCCCGCCGTTCCGGCGGGCACCGCAGGTTTCGACGCCACCGGCGACGAACTGCTCATGCCGTCCTGGGACGACCTGGTCCGCGAACACGCCGACCGCGTCTACCGTCTGGCCTACCGTCTGTCGGGGAATCAGCACGACGCCGAGGACCTCACGCAGGAGACGTTCATCCGGGTCTTCCGCTCGCTGTCGAACTACCGTCCCGGCACCTTCGAGGGCTGGTTGCACCGCATCACCACCAACCTGTTCCTCGACATGGTCCGTCGCCGCAGCAAGATCCGGATGGAAGCCCTGCCCGAGGAGTACGACCGGGTGCCGGCCGACACCCCGGATCCGCAGCAGGTCTTCGACGCGACGAACCTCGACCCCGACCTGCAGCGCGCCCTGGACTCGCTGGCTCCCGACTTCCGCGCGGCCGTGGTGCTGTGTGACATCGAGGGCCTGTCCTACGAGGAGATCTCCGCGACCCTCGGTGTCAAGCTGGGTACCGTCCGCAGCCGCATCCATCGCGGTCGGCAGAGCATCCGCGACGCCCTCGCGGCCCAGGGCCACACCAGCAGCCGTTCGGTCGCGCTCGGCTCGCACGCCTGAGGTCGCTGCCGGGAACCCTGCTCCGCCGAGCATCGTTGGGAGTCTCGGATACGCTGAGACGTTGCCTGTGTCACGGGACACGATGCGATCGGAATCCGCAGCCCGCGGACGCCGCGCGTTCGGGGGACGGCATCGGATGCCGCCGGTCGGTACCGTGGCAGACAGCAGCAGAGCCCAGTGGCAACACAGGATTCATCGTGCGGCGGTTTCGTCGTGGAGAGGGGTGAACGACGATGATGGACGGCGATCGCGGGCGTCCGACCGGAAGCGGCGGTGTCGAACCGCCGACTCCCAACCTTCGTCGCCGGCGGTCCTCCTGGACCCCAGCCAGGTGGAATACGAACACCTGGAGTCCGGCTCCCTCGTCGTTCCTGCCCAACCGCGGCTACCGCGCGCCGGGTACGGCCGGCGGACGCGGCTTCGCACCCACTGAGCACCTGGCCCCTGAGGCGGTTGCCGCCTTCGTCGACGGCGAGCTCGGGATGTCCGCGCATGCGCGGGCCGCTCATCATCTGGCGCTGTGCCCCGAGTGCGTCACCGCGGTCGAGGCGCAGTCGTTGGCCCGCACCCGACTCCGCGAGTCCGGCCGCGTGTCGATCCCGGACTCCCTCCTCGGTCAGCTCTCCCAGATCCCCACGCGTGAGATCGATCTGAGCTCCGAGCCACCCCGCCCGGCAGGGTTCGGGCCGACGGTGTCGCCCGATGCGCCGACCGACGGCATCCCCGCGGCCCGCGGCCGCGCCTTCCGTCGCCGGGGCCGGTGACCGTGGCCCCCGACGCCGATTCTCCCGATACCGGTGACGCACAGTTCGCGCGGCGCGCCGAACCGCCCGAGCCACAACGTCTGACGCCGTCGCGGACCCGACACTCGCCCGTGTCGCCGTCGACCGCGCAGGTGTTCGGCCGCCCGTCGGGTGTGCGCGGCTCGTTCGCCACCTCGGATGGCGACAAGCGGCCGCCCGAGCCGCAGATCGCACCTCCGGACCCGGTGCTCGCCGAGGCCTTCGGCCGGCCGGCCGGATCGAGCGACACCCTGCAGCGGGATCCGCTCGCGACCTACGGCCACACCGAGCAGCCGCAGGCGCCGGAGGACCCGTGGCGCGACCCGGAGAGCCCGGCGCGGCTGGACGCACCCGCGCTGGCATCCGCATCGTCGGACATCCCGACCGAGACCGGCCCCAAGCTCGGTGTCCGCGACATCCTGCTCGGCAATCGCCTGAGCTGGGTCGCCCTGGCCACGCTCGCGGTGATCGCGTTGCTGATCGGGCTCGTCGGCGGGCTGATGGGCCGGTACACCGCGGAGGTGGCCGCGCCGCTCACCAGTGACACGGTCGAGTTGTCCACCGAGGACACCGGCGGCGACGCCGGACCGCGGTCGTCCGTGGCGGAGGTGGCCCGGGCGGTGGAGAAGTCGGTCGTCGCCATCGACGTCCGCGCGGCGGGCGCCTACGCCACCGGGTCGGGATTCGTCATCGACAAAGAGGGTTACATCCTCACCAACAACCACGTCATCTCGATGGCCGCGAACGACAAGAGCGCCAAACTGGAGGTCGTGTTCTTCGACCGTCAGCGGGTCCCGGCGCGCATCGTCGGTCGCGATCCCAAGACCGATCTCGCCGTGTTGAAGGTCGACAATGTCGAGAACCCGACGGTCTCGGTGCTCGGTAGCTCGGGCGACCTGCAGATCGGCGAAGAGGTGGTCGCCTTCGGATCTCCATTGGGGCTCAACCGAACCGTGACCAGCGGCATCGTCAGCGCGACCGACCGAGCCGTGGCGCTGACGCCCGACGCAGAGTCCGACACCGACGCGGTGATCGACGCGATCCAGACCGATGCCGCGATCAACCCGGGCAACTCGGGCGGTCCGCTGGTCAACGGCGAAGCCCAGGTGGTCGGCATCAACACCGCCGGGCGCCTCGGCGCCGGGGGCGGCAACATCGGTCTCGGATTCGCGATTCCCATCGACGAGGCCAAGCCCATCGCGGAGGCGCTGATCCGCGACGGCCGCGTGAACCACCCGCAGATCGGCGTCAACGCCAGTTCGGTGCGCAACGAGCGCGTGCTGGGCGCACAGGTCCGCAACGTCGTCGCCGGCAGCCCCGCCGAACGCGCGGGCATCCGGGAGAACGACGTGATCACCTCGTTCAACAATCGCCCGATCGAGAGCGCCGACGAGCTGAACGTCGCGATCCGGACCGCGAGCATCGGCGAGTCGGTCCCGTTCCAGTACTGGCGGGCGGGTCGCACGTTCAGCGGTACCATCACTCCGGCGAGCGACTAACCACACCACCGCACAGGTCAGGACGAGGCACATGTTCAGCAGCATCGGATGGGGCGAGATAGCGATCCTGGTGGTCGCGGCACTCGTCATCCTCGGCCCCGAACGTCTCCCCGGTGCCGTCTCCTGGACGATGCAGTCGGCCAAGAAGGTTCGTGATTACGCGACCGGTGCGAGCAATCAGCTGAAGGACGAGCTGGGTCCCGAATTCGACGACCTGCGCAAGCCGCTCGCCGACCTCAACGAACTGCGGGGTATGACGCCGCGGTCGATCGTCACGAAACACCTTCTCGACGGCGATGATTCACTGTTCCGGCTGAACGAGAGCGCCACCACGGTCGACCGGAAGACCACCCCGGCGGCGCCGGAGATCAAGCCCGTGTCGGCGCCCCTGTCGTTCGAGAAGCAGGAGACCGGCAATCAGGACTCCGCCGGCCCGGCGGGGTCCGCGGCGTCGGACCGCCCGTCGCGGTCGGGGTCGCGTCCCGCAGCGGCCGACTGGGACGCGACCTGACCGGTCAGGAATTCCGGATGGTGTCGAGTCCCAGACTCATACCCGCCAGGCCGCGCTTACGCGCCGCGAGCTTGCCCGCGATGGCGCGCAGGGCGGAACCGGACGCAGATTCGGGTGCCGACAGCACCACCGGGACACCGGCGTCGCCGCCTTCGCGTAAGGCCGTCTCGAGCGGTACCTGACCCAGCAGGTCGACCTGGGCGCCCACCGCGCGCGTCAGGCGTTGCGCCACCTGCTCGCCGCCGCCGGACCCGAACGGTTCCATGCGGCTGCCGTCGGGCAGCTCCAGCCACGACATGTTCTCGACGACGCCGAGGATCTTCTGCCGCGTCTGCAGGGCGATGGCCCCGGCGCGCTCGGCGACCTCCGCCGCGGCCTGCTGGGGTGTCGTCACCACCAGGATCTCCGCGCCCGGGATGAGCTGCGCGATCGAGATCGCGACGTCACCGGTGCCCGGCGGGAGGTCGAGGAGCAAGACGTCGAGATCGCCCCAGTAGACGTCCGCGAGGAACTGCTGCAGGGCTCGGTGCAGCATGGGACCGCGCCAGGTCACCGGCGTGTTGCCGTCGGTGAACTGTCCGATCGAGATGAAGCGGACGCCGTGGTTGCTCGGCGGCATGATCATGCGCTCGACCTGGGTGGGTTTGGCGTCGCTCCCGAGCATGCGGGGGACCGAGTGGCCGTAGATGTCGGCGTCGAGAACGCCGACGGTGAGCCCGCGTTCGGCGAGCGCCGTGGCGAGGTTGACGGTGACGCTCGACTTGCCGACGCCGCCCTTACCCGACGCGACGGCGTAGACGCGGGTCAGTGAGCCGGGCTGCGCGAACGGGATGACCGGCTCGGCCTTGTCCCCGCGGAGCTTCTTGCGCAGCTCGGTGCGCTGCTCGTCGTCCATGACGTCGAGTTCGACGCGGATCGCGCCGACGCCCGGGACGTCGGCGACTGCTGTTTCCACGCGCTGCGAGATCTCGGTGCGCATCGGGCACCCCGATGTCGTGAGGTACACCCCGACGTCGACGCTCGCGTCGTCGTTGATCGTGACCGACTTGACCATCCCGATGTCGGTGATGGGCTTGCCGATCTCGGGATCCTTGACCTTGCCCAGAGCGGCGCGAACTGCCGATTCCGTGGGCGCGACTCCTGTTGTCATCTGGCCCAGACTACCGGCGGCGCCGACGGTTCCGGGCGCAGGTCCTCCGGTGGCGCCGTCAGCGGACGGGAACCGGGGTGCTCGCCCCTCCCGGCCTGTTCGGGCCGGCGTTCCCCGCCGGTGCCTGTTGTACCGCCGGGGCCTCCCTCTTGGTGGGCGGGGGAGCGGGCTGGCCCGGGAACAGCGGCGGAATCGACGGCAGGCAGACGATGATGCACGGCGGCGGCGGAGGGCTCGGCCGCCGCGTGGTGGAGGACGACGACGACGAGGACGACCCGGACTCCGGCCGCCTGGGTTTGCTGGACGAGCTCGAGCTGCTCGACGGCTTGCGCTTCATCTCCGGGATGGGGTCGGTCGGCATCACGCCCGTCGCGTAGGCCCCGGCCCAGCCGAGGACGTTGGCGACATACTCCATCGAGCGGTTGTACCGCAGCACCGCCGACACGCGAGTGCGCTCGTTCATGATGTCGGTGACGCCGGCGCAGAGATACCGGCCGGCCGAGTACGTGGCGTCGAAGATGTTGTTGGGGTCGGGTTTCCCGTCGCCGTTGGCGTCGGAGCCCCACGCTGCCCACGTGCTCGGGATGAACTGCATCGGGCCCATCGCCCGGTCGTGTCCGGCGTCGCCGTCGATGCGTCCGCCGTCGGTGTCCTTGATGACCGCGTTGCCGGCCAGCGAGCCGTCGAGGACCGGCCCGGCGATCGGGTTGATCGTCGTGCCGTACTGATCGACCGAGCCGTTGCTCGCATGATTGGACTCGATGCGTCCGATGCCGGCCAGCAGGAACCACGGCAGTTTGCAGGCCGCGCTCTCGGCGGCGACGCGGTTGGCGGCCAGCTTGTAGGCCTGGAGTACGACGCCCGGGATCCCCAGCGGGCCCGAGGGGAGGTCGCTCGCGAGCCGGAACTGCGGCGCCGGCAGCGCGGTCGCGGGCTTCTCCGGCGGCGGCGCGAAGCCGAGGAGTGCGCCCGGCGAACCCGCGACGAGTTCGGCCACCATCACGGGGGCATCGGGCTCGACGACGGCCGACGCGACGTTGCCGCCGGAGGCGCTCGACGTCGCGGTCCCCAGGACCAGTGCACCGACCAGACCGCCGCCGACGACCAGCGTCGCGGCGCGTCGTGGGAACGAGGACGGACGGCGCGGACCACGGCGACGGCGGACGAGGTCGAGTGGCCTCACCGGAGGCCTCCTGCACATCGTGCGGCCCCGGGCCGCTGCCCGGTCCTCTTCACTCCGTTGTCAACACACACTTCTGCCCCCGAGAACGCGGCGATGCTCACCCGCGGCCCAGGTCCAGAGCCGCTCACATGGATGTGTCGGAGAATCTCGTCGCGCCGTGACAGACGCCGGGATCCGGTCCGAACTGTGACCCACCATACATATGGGTCTGACGTCCCAGACACGAACCCGGCTTTTGGTGTCAGTGATCCTTGGAACCGCGGCGGCCGGATTCGTCGCCGGCGGGGGCGCCGAGCCGTTCGGTGAGTTCGTCGAGCAGGTCGTCCAGTTCTTTGCGCAGGTAGTCGCGCGTGACGGTGTCGCCCACCGCGAGACGGACCGCGGCGAGCTCCCGGGCCAGGAACTCGGTGTCGGCCTTCGTCTGGGCGGACCGCATCCGGTCCTCTTCCAGCGACACCCGGTCGCGGTTCTCCTGCCGGTTCTGGGCCAGCAGGATCAGCGGCGCCGCGTACGCCGCCTGCGTCGAGAACGCGAGGTTCAGCAGGATGAACGGGTACGGGTCCCACTGGATCGACACCGCGACCAGGTTCAGCACGATCCACACGATGACGATGACCGTCTGGATCGCCAGATATCGTCCGGTGCCCAGGAACCGGGCGATCCGCTCGCTGTACATCCCGACGACGTCGGAGTCGAGATTGAACGAGATCGTGCGGCGGGTGCTGGGGGTGTCGAGCTTGCGTCCCGGTTCGCTCATCGGATCCGCACCTGGGGGCCGCCCGATGCCGGTTCCGGGCCACTCCCGACGCCGTACCCGTCGGCCTCGACGACGTCCTCGGGTTCGGTCTCACGCCAGTCGCGCGGCAGGATCTCGTCGAGCAGGTCGTCGACGCTCACCGCGCCGAGCAGGTGGCCGGCCTCGTCCACGACGGGGCCGCACACCAGGTTGTAGGTCGCGAAATATCTCGTCATCGTCTCCAGGGAGTCCTCGGGATGGAGTTGGGCGAGGTCGGTGTCCAGGATGCCGCCGACCAGGTGCGCGGGCGGTTCCCGGAGCAGGGCCTGCAGATGCACGCATCCGAGATACTTGCCGGTCGGTGTCGAAGTGGGCGGGCGGACGACGAACACCAGACTCGCCGCGGCCGGCGTCAGGTCGGGGTTGCGGACCCGGGCGAGGGCCTCGGCGATGGTGGTCGATGCGGTGACCACGATCGGCTCCGAGGTCATCACGCCGCCCGCGGTGTCGGGGGAGTGCAGCAGGAGTCGGCGGAGGGGCTCGGACTCCACGGGGTCCATCTCCTCGAGGAAGGCCTCGGCCTCGGTGTCGGGCAGTTCGCCGAGAAGGTCGGCGGCGTCGTCGGGGTCCATCGCCTCGAGGATGTCGACGGCGCGGTCGCGTCCGAGCGCGGCCAGCACCTCTTTCTGGTCGTCGGGCGGCAACTCCTGCAGCACGTCGGCGAGCCGTTCGTCGTCCAGGGCCGCTGCGATCTCGTCGCGACGTTTCGCGGGCAGTTCGCGCAGGGCGTTGGCGACGTCGGCCGGGCGCATGCCCTCGAACTGCAGGAGGGCCTGCGCGACTCCTTGTCCGGGCAGGTTCAGCGAGCTCTGGGTGATGCCCTGCACGCTGGACCACTCCACGACCTGTGTCTCGTGGCGCCGGCGCAGGCCGCGACGTCCCGCCCGGATCGCGACGCGGGAGACGACCCAATCGCGGGTCCGGGTCTTCTCGATCCCGAGGTCGATCACCGTCACGTCGGCGTCGGCGAGCTCGGGGAGATCCGGATCGACGACCCGGACGTGGGTGTCGAGGACCTGTCCGATGGCGAGCGCCTCGCCGGGCCGCAGGTGGAGCCGGCGGAGGCTCACGGTGCCGGTGTTGAGGGCCACGGCCTGGGGCTCGATCGCGGTCACCCGCAGCATCGGCACGAAAATTCTACGCCGAGTGGTCAATTCGACCGCGAGACCGAGGACGCGCGGTTGCTGCCCGGACATGCGGATCGAGATCACCACGTCGCGGACGCGTCCGATGGACTCGCCGTCGGGACCAAGGACGGCCAACCCGACTAATCTGGCCACGAACACCTTGCTCACCGACGACATGGGAGTAAGGGTAGTGTAATCGGTGCAGCGGAGGCCGACGGCAGACACGAACGCCCACCGGTGGGAGACCAGTCCCACTGTCGGGTCTCACCGCGACGTTCAGCACTGGAGTCTGACAACAGGGAAGGCCCCGATATGACCAATCCCATGCGCCCGAGCCGCGAGACGCCGGGACTCCCCACCCCGCCCAAGGGCTGGCCGATCGGTTCGTACGGAACCTACGCCGAGGCCCAGCGCGCGGTGGACTTCCTCTCCGACGAGAACTTCACCGTCCAGGACGTCACCATCGTGGGCGTCGATCTGATGCAGGTCGAGCGGGTCATCGGCCGGCTGACGTGGGGCAAGGTGATCGGCGGCGGGCTGGTCTCGGGTGCCTGGCTCGGCTTCTTCTTCGGATGTCTGGTGGCGCTCGTCTTCGCCGGCTCGCCCATTGCGCCCATCCTGGTGGGCATCGTCGGCGGCATGGTCTTCGGTGTGATCTCCGCGACCATTCCGTACGCGGCGACCCGGGGCCAGCGGGATTTCGCGTCGACCATGCAGCTGGTCGCCGGCCGCTATGACGTGCTGTGCGACCCGAAAAGCGCAGAGAAGGCGCGCGACACGCTCGCCCGTCTCACCTTCTGACGTCGCCTCCCGCGGTCGGACACGGAGCGATCACAATCGCCCGCGGAATGGCACGCCCATGCCGAATGTGTTGCATGTCACGAATCCTCACGTATAGCGTTGCTCTTCGGACGCTCACGGCGGAGCACCGCTGCGGCGCCGCGTACGACATCGAGGAGGCTGCGTGCGGAGCAGGGTCAGCACGGACGGATCCATCAGCACCGACGGATCTACCAGGCGCGTGAGACGAAAGGTCCTCGCCGCGGCGGTGGCAGCGGTGGCCATGCTGCCCGTGCTGTCCGCATGTGGCTCGGGATATGAAGCGGGCGTACTCAATTTCTATCCGCCGGCCGACGGCGCGGACACCTTCGCCGAGATCGGCGACAAGTGCTCGGCGGATTCCGGTGGTGCGTACAAGGTCGTGACCACCCCGTTGCCCAAGGGCGCCGACGATCAGCGTTTGCAGCTCGCGCGGCGCCTCGCGGGCAACGACAGCGGGCTGGACCTGATGGGCATGGACGTGGTGTGGACGGCCGAATTCGCCGACGCGGGTTGGATGGTGCCGGTGCCCGACGCCATGGCCGCCGAGGTGTCGGCGCGCACCCTGGGTGGTCCGCTCGACACCGCGGTCTGGAAGACCGACGACGACGAGCGGGAACGGCTCTACGCCATCCCGTTCTCCACGAACACCCAATTGCTCTGGTACCGACCGGATGTGCTCGTCGAGGACGTCGACCGCCGGCGCCCGGCGTCGACGTGGAACGGCATGCTCGAGGACGCGCTCGTCAGCGGTCGCAACGGCGGACCGACCTACATCATGGTGCAGGGCAGGCAGTACGAAGGCCTGATGGTGTGGTTCAACTCGGTACTCGCCAGCGCCGGTGGGCAGATCGTCGACCCGGACGACCCCGACAAGGTCACCCTCAACGACACCCCCGAACACCGCGCCGCGACGGTCCGCGCCCTGGAGACGCTGAAGCGGGTCGCCACCGCGCCCGGTGCCGATCCGTCGCTGACCAACTCCGACGAGGGCGCCGCGCGGCTCGGCATGGAGAGCGGTGAGGCCCTGTACCAGGTGAACTGGCCGTTCGTCTTCGCCGGGATGCGCGAGAACGCCGTGGCGGGCAGCGTCGCCTTCCTCGACCTCACCGAATACGCGAACCTGTACGCGGACACCGCGAATCCGCCGACCCCGGCGCAGGTGGTCCCGCTCAACCGCGAGATGCGGCGGGTCTTCGACTTCGCGCCTTATCCCGGCTTCGAGGGACTTCCCACCAAGACGACCCTGGGCGGCATCAACATCGCCGTCGCGAGCACCTCGCAACAGCAGGACCTCGCCTACCAGGCCGCCGAGTGCATCACCAGTGAGGCATCGCAGAAGGCGTTCTCGTTCAGTGCGGGTCCGCCGCCGGTCATCGAGTCCATCTACGACGACGCCGATTTCCGCCTCGCGTACCCGATGGCCGACGAGATCAAGCGGCAGCTCGAACCCGAGCACGCTGCTCTGCGGCCGAAATCGCCCGACTATCAAGCAATCTCGACGCTGCTGCAGGCCAAGTTGAGCCCGGTCGGCGCCTGGGAGCCGGAGGCCCTGGTCGACGAGCTCGCCGAAGCGGTCCAGAAGGCCATCGACGGGGAAGGGTTGGTCCCGTGAGCGACAACGACACTCCGCGCAACGACGCCGAGAACGCGGGCGGCAACCCCGACGACGCGGGGTTCCGAGCCGGGCGACACGCCCTCCCGGATGATGCCCCACCCCAAACCGGTCCGATCCCGATCGTCGGCGACACACCTCCGGTGCAGTCCGATCAGGTGTGGACCGCTCCGCCGGGAGGTCGGCACGAGGTGACCGCGGCGTCGTCGCACACCGACCGGCCCACTCCGGATCCCGCGCCCGCCTCGCTGTCGAAGCCGGCGACCGGGACGGGCGGGGGTACCGCGGTGATCGATCGGCCTCGGGCCGACACGCCGCCGGCCGCCCCGCGCAAGCGCAGCGAGGGCAAAACCGCCGAGCGCCGGCTGGCCTTCTGGCTCGTGGCGCCGGCCGCACTGATGATGCTCTTGGTCACCGGATATCCGATCGTGTACGCGGTCTGGCTCTCGCTGAACAAGATGAGCCTCTCGGCGCCGGGGGAACGCGAGTTCGTCTGGTTCGCCAACTACGCCACCGTCCTCACCGACAACTATTGGTGGACGGCCTTTGCCGTCACGGTCGGCATCACGGTCGTGTCGGTACTCATCGAACTCGTGCTGGGCATGGCGATCGCGCTCGTCATGCACCGGACGATCTTCGGGCGGGGCACCATCCGCACCGTGGTCCTGATCCCCTACGGCATCGTCACCGTGGCGGCGGCGTTCTCCTGGTACTACGCGTGGACGCCGGGCACCGGATATCTCGCCAACCTGCTACCCGACGGCACCGCACCGCTCACCGAGCAATGGCCGTCGCTGGCGATCATCGTCCTCGCCGAGGTCTGGAAGACGACGCCGTTCATGGCCCTGCTCCTGCTGGCCGGCCTCGCGCTCGTCCCGGACGATCTGCTCAAAGCGGCCCAGGTCGACGGTGCCGGGGCGTGGACGAGACTGTGGCGCATCATCCTTCCGCTGATGAAGCCGGCGATCCTGGTGGCGCTGCTGTTCCGCACACTCGACGCGTTCCGCGTGTTCGACAACATCTACGTCCTCACCAGCGGGTCCAACAACACCTACTCGGTGTCGATGCTGGGTTACGACAATCTGTTCGGCGCCTTCAATCTCGGCGTCGGCTCGGCGATCTCGATTCTGATCTTCATCTGTGTCGCGATCATCGCGTTCGTGTTCATCAAGGGGTTCGGCACCGCCGCACCGGGTTCCGACGACGAGGGGAGGTAAGCCGTTGAATGCGAGCGGAAAGTCCAAGGCCTGGTGGTCGATCGCCAACATCCTGGTGATCCTGTATGCACTCATCCCGCTGCTGTGGATCATCAGCCTGTCCTTCAAGCCGGCGAGCAGCGTGACCGACGGGAAGTTCTGGCCGAGTGAGTTCACCCTCGACAACTACAAGAGCATCTTCGAGACCAGCGCCTTCACCTCGGCGCTGATCAACTCGATCGGCGTGGGTCTGATCACCACGGTGATCGCGGTGCTCCTGGGGACGATGGCGGCCTATGCGGTGGCCCGCCTGGACTTCCCGGGCAAGAAGCTCCTGATCGGTGCCGCGCTGCTGATCGCGATGTTCCCCCAGATCTCGCTGGTGACACCGTTGTTCAACATCGAGCGGGCCATCGGGTTGTTCGACACCTGGCCCGGCTTGATCCTGCCCTACATCACCTTCGCGCTGCCGCTGGCGATCTACACCTTGTCCGCGTTCTTCCGCGAGATCCCGTGGGAGCTGGAGAAGGCCGCCAAGATGGACGGCGCCACCCCGTGGCAGGCCTTCCGCAAGGTCATCGCCCCGCTCGCCGCCCCGGGCGTCGTGACGGCGGCGATCCTGGTGTTCATCTTCGCCTGGAACGACCTGCTCCTGGCACTGTCGCTGACGTCGACCGAACGGGCGATCACCGCGCCGGTGGCGATCGCGAACTTCACCGGCAGTTCGCAGTTCGAGGAACCGACCGGGTCGATCTCGGCCGCCGCGGTGGTCATCACCATCCCCATCATCATCTTCGTGCTCTTCTTCCAACGTCGAATCGTGGCCGGCCTGACCTCCGGCGCCGTGAAGGGATAACCCATGGCAGACATCGTTCTGGACAACGTCTCCAAGCAGTATCCCGACGGCTCCACCGCCGTACACGGGGTCGACATCGAGATCGCCGACGGCGAGTTCGTGATCCTGGTGGGCCCGTCGGGATGCGGTAAGTCGACGACGCTCAACATGATCGCCGGACTCGAGGACATCTCCGGCGGCGAGCTGCGGATCGGCGGGGAGCGGGTCAACGAGCGCGCACCCAAGGACCGCGACATCGCGATGGTGTTCCAGAGTTACGCGCTCTACCCGCACATGTCGGTGCGCGAGAACATCGCCTTCCCACTGACTCTCGCGAAGATGCCGAAGGATCAGGTGGCCGCGAAGGTCGACGAGGCCGCGCGCATCCTCGACCTCGGGCAGTACCTCGACCGCAAGCCGGCCAATCTCTCCGGCGGTCAGCGGCAGCGCGTGGCGATGGGCCGGGCGATCGTGCGCTCCCCGAAGGCGTTCCTGATGGACGAGCCGCTGTCGAACCTCGATGCGAAGCTGCGCGTGCAGATGCGTACGGAGATCTCACAGCTGCAGCAGCGCCTGGGGACCACCACGGTCTACGTGACCCACGACCAGACCGAGGCGATGACCCTCGGTGACCGGGTCGTCGTGCTGCGCAACGGGTATGTGCAGCAGATCGGTACGCCGCAGGAGCTGTACAACAATCCGACCAACGTGTTCGTGGCCGGTTTCATCGGCTCCCCGGCGATGAACTTCCTGTCCGGTCGCCTCGGCAGCGAGGGTATCGAGACCGCGATCGGCACCATCGTCCTCGACGACCATCGTGCGGTGGTCTCCCGTGCCGGAGACGTCGGCAGTGGCGGCGACGTGCTCATCGGCATCCGGCCCGAGCACCTCGAAGACGCGTCGCTCGTCGACTCGACGACCCGTGGACACGGCGGGACCTTCACCGCGAACATCGACGTGCTCGAGTCGATGGGTTCCGACATCTACGCCTACTTCGGCGTCGGGTCGAGCCGGGCGTCGAGCGACGCCCTCGCGGAGTTGTCCGCCGATTCCGGAACCGATCTCGGCGGCAATCAGTTCATCGCGCGACTGTCCCCGGACTCGAAGGTGAGCCGCGGCGGTTCGGCGGAGCTGTTCTACGACGCGTCGAAGATCGCGGTGTTCGACCAGAGCTCGGGGCAGTCCCTGCGCGTCCGCTAGTGTCCCGCCTGTCCCTGCAGGCGTCGGCTCAGCGCCGGCGCCTGCGGGAGTGGTCGAGCAGTTCGTCGAAGACGTGTTCGTCCCAGATGTGCCTGCGCACAAGCCGATACCGTTCGCAGGCCACCCACATGTACAGCTCGGCGTCGCTGTCGAGGTCGGGCCGGATGCCCGCCCGGCGCGCCATCCGCACGACCGGCAGGAACTCCTCACCGAACCAGCGCCGAGCGGTCTCGGTGCGGTTGAGGAACTCGCCGATCTCCTGGCTCAGGCGGAATCCCCACGCCTCGACGTTCTCGGCGAGTTCGGCGTAGTCGAACGGGAAGCTGAGTCGGATGGCCTCGGCCTGGGAGCCCTCGAGCGGCACGCGTGACAGGAAGATCCGACGATGGTCCTTGAGGACCAGGTCGGAGGTCGCGGTGATGCCCTCGGGGGAGATGCGCGTGTGGATCAGGGTGACGTAGGCGTCGATCGTGACCCAGTTCCGCGCGATCGCGATGGACACGCGGTGATGGCCGTCGATGACGAAGTGCATCGATCCGATCCGGTACAGCTGTACCGGAGGGACGGATTCGCCGCGGCGTTGCGCGGCCGCCAGCCGCTGCCAGCGCTCCCGGCCGCGCGACGAGGTGGGCCGGAAGTAGCGGTCGAAATCCTTGGTGCGGTCGACACTTCCGACGATCGAGGACACCTCGACGACCTGCAGTCCGAGGGAGGTCTCCCCGGTCCGTCCGAGCGCGGCGACGACCTCGTCGAACGGGAGGATGGTGTTCACGTCGGCGGGCTGACGCATGAACCACTGCGCGAGCCGCGCGCGTTCGGCCTGGCGTCGCATCCGGGCGAAGTCGTTCTCCGCGTCGGCGTCGGGAAATCCGGTGTCACGCGCCATGTCTGCGCCTCACGATCTCGACCTCCCGGGTGGCGGGATCGAAGTCGAACTGGCAGTAGCCGACGACGTTCATCGAGGTCGTCGAGGAGCCGATGGGCAGATCAGCCGGTCGTTCGCCGTACGGATGGACGTGGCCATGGACCAGCAGCGCCGGTTGCAGCGACCGGACCAGCGGGTGGAAGCAGTCGAAACCCCGGTGCGGCAGATCGTCGCGGTCGCCGACGCCGCGGGCCGGGCTGTGCGTGAGCAGGATGTCGGCGCCGCGGGGAGGTGACAGCGCGGTGGTGCATCGCAACCGGAGGGACCGCAACCGCTGCTGGGTGTCGGTGTACTGGTTGGTGCCGTCGTTGTAGCGGCGGCTGCCGCCGAGGCCGCTGATACGGAGTCCGGCGACCGTCACGGTCCGGCCGTCGGCGTTGACCGCACCGCACGGTCCGGGGTCCTCGACGGGGAGCCCGGCGCGCGTCCAGCCGGTGCGGCCGCGGCGGTACCCGCGCAGGTCCCGGTCGTGATTGCCGGGCACGAACACGCACGGCGCGTCGCACAGCGACGACAGGATCTCGAGGTACTCGAACGGGAGGTCACCCGCACCGAGGATGAGGTCGGGCCGGGACTCGATCCCCACCCCGAAGGTGAGGGAGTCCACCACCTCGTCGGCGACCGCCAGAACCCGGACCATTGCTCCAGGCTAGAGGAGCACCCCGGGTCCGTGCGCCGGAGTCGGTAGCCTGTCGGATGTGAGCGAAGCCGTGACTGAGGTCGTCGGACGATTTCTCGAAGACCGGCTGGGGGCGACCCCCCAACGTGCGTCGGTGACGTTCCTCGGTGTCGAACCGATCGACGTCCTGCGGTTCGTGCCCGACGAAGCCGGCGATCGGGACGAGGTGGTCTACGTGACGTCGGGGTGCGCACGGCACCCGATGTCCGATCCCACCGACCTGCACGCCGATCCGGTCCGCGGACCCCGTGCCGAACTCGTCGTGCGCGTGTCGTCGGGAACGCCGCTGCCCGGTCTGCACAAGCGCATGGCGACGCTGGCGGCCGCGCCGGCGGTCGAGGGCCTCGTCATCGCCGCCGATGCACTCGTCGACCTCGGCGAACCCCTGTGGGACGGTTCGCCGTTCACCGCGGTCCTGCTCGAGGCGGACGAACTCGGGACGGTCGAGCTGCCCACGCCCATGGACCCGGTCAGCATGCTCCGGGCGGTGCCGATCACCGCCAACGAGGCCGCGTGGGTCCGACTGAAGGGTGCCGACGCACTCCGCGAGGCCTGGCGTGAGGCGGGTATCGATGTACGGCGGCCGGATCGGGCCTCGGCAACACCGGCCTGACCGGCCGGCGGATTCCCGGCGCACTCATCCGCATCGAGGTTTCGGAACGTATGACAGAGGGAACATCTGACCAACTGAGCACGGTCCGTCTGAGAAGTGAGGGTGCATGGAGTCACGGGGAGCAGGGACCATCGGCACGACGAACGGGCGGTGCCCGGCGTGACCATCACCTCATCGTCGCTTCCCACAGCGACCGCAGCGCTACCCGAGCTCGATGTCTACCTGCCACAGCAGGACACTCAGCTGTTGATCGACACTCTCCGATCCCGCGGCGTCTCCGGGGCCCGCGTGCTCGATCTCTGCACCGGCAGCGGCGCCATCGCGATAGCGGCCGCAAGGTCGGGTGCGTCGCACGTGACCGCGGTGGACGCATCGGCGGACGCGGTTGCCTACGCTCGGCGCGCGGCAGCCGACACCGGCGTCCGGATCGAGGTGGCGCACGGTGATCTCCGGCGCCATCAGGGTCGCTACGACGTCGTCACCTGCAACCCCCCGTATGTTCCGACCCCACCGGAGTCCGAGTCGGAGCTGCACCCGGCCGGCCCGTCTCATGCGTGGGACGCGGGACCCGACGGCCGAGCCGTCCTCGACCCGCTGTGCGCACGCGTTCCCGAGTTGCTGGTGCCCGGCGGAGCTTTCGTGCTGGTCCACTCGGAATTCGCGGACTCCGACGCCTCGCTGCGCGCCCTGCGCGCCGGGGGACTGACCGCAGAGGTGGTGGCCGAGCGGGTCATCCCGTTCGGTCCGGTCCTCACCGCACGCGCGGGCTGGATGGAAGAGTGCGGCATGCTAGAAAGCAACCGTCGCATCGAGCGTCTCGTCGCGATCGTCGCCGTCGCCCCGGGTGGTCCCGCCCCGGCCGGAGCGTCGCGGTGAGCGGGGACAAGAAGCCGAATGCGGTGCGAGTGATCCGAGGCGGACCCGTCCTGGTGTCCGGTCCGGTCGACATCGAACTCCCCGACGGCGCCCGGGTGCAGTCGGATCGGTTCATGGTCGCGGTGTGTGCGTGCGGTCGGAGCAAGAACTACCCCCTGTGCGACACCAGCCATCGCAAGAAGCGCCGCCGCGCGACCTGACGGCTCACGAGCGCCGCCCGAACGAGCGCCTTGCCCGGGTCAGATACCCGGGAAGGCGCTCTTTCCGTCGTCCCACGCGGACAGCACATGCCGGTCGAGGGCGTCCTCGACGAACAGGAAGGCGCGGATCCCGAAGATCACATCGGCCTCGGTGTCCGGCTCGGTGCGGATGAGATCGCCGACGACATCGGTACGCAGGATCTGCTCGTGCACGGCATCGGCCTCGACGTGTTCGCGATAGAACCGCCGGCACGCCTCCGGTGCGTCGAGCTGCTCCAAACCGGCCAGCAGGCGCTGCGAACCGGGCGGCGAGGTGATCTCGGTGGCCGCCAGATGTCCGACCGCCGCGCCCCGGTAGCGCCGGTGTAGTCCGAACAGCGACATCAGATTGACCGGCGTGAGGGCGACGCCGGGAACGGTGTCGAGGTAGCCGAGGTAGTCGGCGCTGAGATCGGAAGCGCGAAGCAGATCGGCGAACAGCTCCTGATGCACGGCGTCGCCGCGTCCGCCGCCGAATTCGTCGAACTCGACGGCGACGTAGGCGGCCTTGGCGTGCCCGCGCAGACGTGGGATCGCGAAGGCGTGCGGGTCGGCCTCCTTGAGGTGGTACAGCGAGCGCAGAGCGAACAGCTGCCGGTACTGCTCCCACGTCCCGGCGTCGCGGAGCCGGTAGGAGGCGCCGTCACCGTCGGGGTTCTCGATGCACAGTTCTTCCATCTCGTGCTCGGCGGAATCGTCGGCGGTCATCGCCGGGACGTCGCGGTGCAGGGCGGCGAGGAATCGCTGCTCGAGGGCGGCCCGAACCGTGAGCAGGGCCGGACTCCATTCCCAACCGGCGTCGGCGTCGACGAACCCGACGTAGTGCATCTCGTAGCAGAGGTACAGCGCGAGCTGCAGATCGTCGCCGTAGGGGTCGGCGTCGACGACCCTCGGGTCGTCGGCCGGCAGGTCGAGGACCGACGCGGACGCAGGGTCACCGCGGAGGAGGTCGATCACCATGGCCGAGAGCGGTCCGCGCGCACCGGGCAACAGGGGGCGTCGGAAGGCCGTGTCGTGCGCCGTCGGATCGTCGACCATCGGGTCAGCTGACACCTGGGAGTCCTCCTGTCGGGTACGGGCGTCGGGTACGGGCGTCGGGTACGGGCGTCGGGCACCGCGGTGCGCGGCGGACGCCGGCTCTCCTGGGTAACCGGATCGGGGACGGCACAAACCATCACCGGGTGGTAGTGACCGTCGTCCCAGCCTAGGCCCGGTTGTCGGATCCGGCGATCTCCGCGCGCAACTGCTTGTCGAGCGAGACACGCACCAGCGCCGCTGCCAGCACCTCGGGCCGGCCGTCGGCGAGATCGGCGAGCCGTGCCGGGTCCTCGGGTAGTCCGAGGTCGCGGGCGGCGGCGAGCGCGCGTTTGTCGAAACGCGGCGCGACCCACTCCCACACCGATTGCACCTCTCGCAGGAAGATGTCGGCCCCGACCGGACCGATGCCGGTGAAATCCTGGAGCAGTTCCGCCGCGCGGGTGGGGTCGGAGTCGGCGTCGTCGGCGAGCCGACGGAGATCGCCGTGGTAGTCGTCGAGGACCTTCTGCGCCGCCTCGCCGAGGCGGGTGGCGGTGCTCTCGTCGTAGCGGACGTAGTGGCCGCGGCCGAGCGCGTCGACCAGCTTCTGCCAGTCGGCGCGGGCCATCTTCTCCGGGGTCCGGTAACCGGCGGCGAACAGTTCGCGCGCGGCGGCCACCGCGATGTCCGCAGAGATCCGCGTACTGAGGAGCAGGGCGAGCACCAACAGTTCGAAGAGCGGTGACGGCGTGTTCTTCAGCGTGATGCCGGCGTCCTGCGCGTAGGTGCGGCCGGCGCGGTCGATCAGTTGTCGCGCCGTGTCCTCGGCGTGGTCCGTGCGGGTCATCGAAGCCGGTTACCCACGCCGGTGCGCGGGCAATCACCGCCGCCGCCGGTCACAACCAGTGACTGCGCCGGAACACGACGAACAGCGTCGCGCAGAGGGCCACCAGACAGCCCAGCACGACGGGATAACCCCACTCCTGGTGCAGTTCGGGCATGTGGTCGAAGTTCATGCCGTAGATCCCGGCGACCATGGTCGGCACCGCGGCGATCGCGACCCATGCCGAGATCTTGCGCATGTCGGTCGACTGCTGGATACCGACCTTCGCCGCCGCGGCCTGCAGGAGGGAGGTGAGCAGTTCGTCGTACTCGAGGACCCGGTCGATGACGGTCGTGAGGTGGTCGGCGACGTCGCGGAACTGGCGTCGGATCTCCTTGGGCACCAGCGGGTTACCGCTTGCCGTGAGACTCTGCAGCGGGGCCGCCAGCGGTGTCACCGCACGACGGAGTTCGAGCACCTCGCGCCGTAGGAGATAGACGGGATCGATGTCGAGTGCGTGACCCTGCCGACCGAACACGACCTCCTCGATCGCCGCGACATCGGCGTCCATCCGGTCGGTGACGGCGAGGTAGCTGTCGACGACCTTGTCGGCGACGGCGTGCAGCACCGCGGTCGGGCCGAGGGCCAGACGCTCGGGGTGCGTCTCCAGGCGACGGCGCAGTTCCGACAGTTCGGTGTGCTCGCCGTGGCGCACGGTCAGTACGAAGTCCGGCCCCGCGAAGACCATGATCTCGCCGGTCTCGACGACCTCGCTCGCCTTGGCCATCGTCTCGTGCTCGATGTACTGCACGGTGCGCAGGACGAGGAACTGGGTGTCGTCGTAGACCTCGAGCTTCGGCCGCTGGTGCGCGTGTACCGCGTCTTCGACGACGAGTTCGTGAAGGCCGAACGTGGCGCCGACGTCGGCCATCTGAGCGTCGTCGGGGGCGTGGAGTCCGACCCATACGAAGCCCTCGCCGGCGGCCCGCACCCGGGCGAGACCTTCGGTGTAGCTCACCCGTCCCGGTTGCCGGTGGCCGTCGACGTACACCGCGCAATCGACGATCGCCCGCGCCACGGGGACGCGGATCTCGGGGAGCGGGCGGCGCTCGCGGCGCGGTGACAACCCGCGCGGACCAGGCCGGGGGATCGAGGGCACGAGTGCCGATGCTACCCGGCGGGCCCCGTACACTCTCCGAACGTGTCCTTCGACGTCACGGTGTACACGACGACGTTGATCACGCTGCTCGTCATCATGGACCCGCCTGGCCAGATCCCGCTGTTCCTCAGCCTGGTCGGTCAACGCTCGCCGGAGTACCGGCGGCGCGCGGCCTGGCAGGCGCCGCTCGTCAGCCTCCTGGTGATCAGTGTGTTCGCCGTCGCCGGCAAAGCCATCCTGAACTATCTCCACATCGGGATCCCGGCGCTGCAGGGCGCCGGCGGTTTGTTGTTGCTGCTCGTGGCGCTGCAATTGCTCACCGGCCTCGGCAACGCCGGCAAGCCCACGGCCGCCGACGACGTCAACGTCGCGCTGGTGCCGCTCGGCACCCCGCTGCTCGCCGGACCGGGTGCCATCGCCGCGGTCATCGTCGGTGTGAGCGGCGTCGACGCCGGATCGGGTGGTTATCTGGCCATCGCGGCAGCCATCGTCAGTGTTCACCTGGTGGTGATGCTGGTCCTGCGCTATTCGACGGCGCTCATCCGCATCCTGGGCATCGGCGGCATCACGCTGCTCGCCAAGATCGCGGGCCTGCTCCTCGCCGCGATCGCCGTGCAGCTCATCGCCGACTCCGTCATGGGATTCATTGCCGAGGGAGCGTGAGCCGACCCGGGGACCCGCCTCGTTCGGACGTGGGACGTGCTGCGGATACGGTGGCGGGGTGACTGAACGTCGTGTCCGCAAACGTCTCATCACGGTGGCCGGTCTGATCGTCGTCCTGGCGGTGGTCATCGCCGGGTGCGCCGACGACTCGTCGTCCCCACCACGCGGGGTGGTGATCGGCTCGTCGGAGGATCCGGCGATGCGCGTGATGGCCGAGGTGTACGCGGGTGCGTTGCGCAATTCCGGATCGGTGGTGTCCGGTGACCAGCTCCGTGGCGACGCGCCGGCGCTGCTGGACGAGATGGACCGCGCTGCGCTCGATCTCTTCCCGGCTTTCACCGGGGAACTGCTGACGTTGTTGTCCCCGTCGTCTACCGCGATCGGCGCCGAGGACGTCTACAACGACCTGAACCGCTCACTCCCGCAGGGGGTTTCGGTCGGCGATGAGACGCCGGTATCGGCGGCGCCGCAGATCTTCGTGTCGACGGCCCTCGCCGGGGACGTCGGCGCCACCGGACTCGAGGACTGCGGCCGACTGCCGGCGGGCCTGCCGATCGTGGCCGTCGCCGAACCCGATGACTCGACGATGCGTGCCTTCGCCGACGCCGGTTGTGCCTTCGGTCCGGTCGAGGTCACCGCCACCGGAGAGGAGGTGCTCCGACGTGCCGCCGACGGCGGCGCGGTCGGACTGCTGACCCCCCTCGAGATCGCCGGCGAGGACGCCGACGGGGCGTCGTCGGAGGTCCAGGCGCTCCGCACATCACCGGGTGGCGGCGACACCGCGGACGGTGCCGCGGCTGCCGAACCCGCGGACGAGTCGGGTCCGCGGGCGGAGGTGCTGGTCCCGGTGTTCCGTTCCGCGGCGCTGAACCGCGATCAGGTGAAGGCCATGAACAAGGTGGCGGGCGAGATCACGACCGCCGATCTCGCCACCATGGCGGCCGAGGTCGACGGCGGTGCGGACCCGCGCGACGTCGCGCTGGCCTGGCTGGGCGAACACGGGCTGTAGGGAAGACACGACAACGCCGTGCTCATTCGGCCCGCTCGCTTCGCTCCCGGCGCCGTGCTCATTCGGCCCGCTCGCTTCGCTCCCGGCGCCGTGCTCATTCGGCCCGCTCGCTTCGCTCCCGGCGCCGTGCTCATTCGGCCCGCTCGCTTCGCTCCCGGCGCCGTGCTCATTCGGCCCGCTCGCTTCGCTCCCGGCGCCGTGACACCGACACGCCCCGACCGCGTGTCGGTGTCACGACCCGTGTGTGACCCCGGCGCCTAGCGCGCCTTCGACAGCGCCCAGCCCGTGAGCTTCGCCGACACCCACTGGTACTTCGAGGCGACGAGGCGCACCGAGAGGTCCAGGATCTTGGCGTCGGTGCCGACCAAGATGCGTGCCTTGTTCTTCCGGACGCCCTCGATGATCACCTCGGCCGCATCCTCACTCGTCATCCGGGCGAGGTAGCGGTCGAAGAACGCGGCCGTGGCCTTCTGGTCGTGATCCCCGGACACGGTGGCGTTCCGGGCGATCGCGGTCTTGATCCCGCCGGGATGCACACACGACACCTCCACCGGGTGCTTGGCGATGATCATCTCCTGCCGCAGCGCCTCGGTGAATCCGCGCACCGCGAACTTGGCGGAGTTGTAGGCGGCCTGGCCCGGTTCGGCCAGCAAGCCGAACAACGACGAGGTGTTCACGATGTGCCCGTCCCCGGACGCGATCACGTGCGGCAGAAACGCCTTGGTGCCGTTGACGACTCCCCAGTAGTCGACGTCCATCACCCGTTCGATGTCCTTGAACTCGGTGCGCTCGATCTCACCGTGGTGGGCGATGCCGGCGTTGTTGAACACGACATTGACCACGCCGAAGTGCTCGGCGACGGTGTCGGCGTAGGTGAGTACCGCTTCGCGCTCGGCGACGTTCAGCAGCTGCGAATGCACCTCGGCGCCGGCCTCTGTCACCAGCTTCTCGGTGACGGCCAGGCCGTCGGGGGTGACGTCGGAGATGGCCAGCCGCGCACCGCGACGCGCGAGCTTGACGGCGATGTCACGGCCCATTCCCGAACCGGCGCCGGTGATCACGACGACCTTGCCGCGAAAGTCCTTCATGTCTTGTCTCCTGTGGGTGGGTTCGGTCAGGCGTTGGCGGTGGCGGGCGACGCGATGTCGTCGCCGGTGGCGGAAGCGGCCGGCACCGCGGGTGCGGCGGATCGCCGGGCACCGCGGGTCACATCGTAGGCGGCGACGTCGAAGGAACGGGTCGTCTGCCGGAACGCGAAGGTGAAGCCCGGCCACAGCGTGGTGATGTTGCCGTTGGCGTCCTTGTACCAGGAGGCACACCCGCCGTTCACCCACACGCTGTTGCGCAGCTTGTGCTGGATTCCGGCGTTGAACTCCTGCTGGGCGGACAGCTTCACCTCGGTCCGGGTGATCCCCAGCGCGCGAGAGGTTTTCAGGTAATCGACGAGGTAGTTCAGCTGCGACTCGATCATGTACACCATCGAGGTGTGGCCCAGCCCGGTCGACGGGCCCACCATCAGCATCATGTTCGGGAAGCCGTGGACGAACGAGCCCTTGTAGCCCTGCATACCGATCTCGTTCCACACCTGCGCGAGGCTGCGGCCGTCCTTGCCGATGATCTTCTCGAACACGGGGGAGTCGGTGACGTGGAATCCGGTGGCGACGACGATCACGTCCACCTCGCGGACGGTGCCGTCCTTCGACACGATCCCGGTCGGGGTGATGCGGTCGATGCCGTCGGTCACGAGATCGACGTTCGGGCGGGCGAGGGCCGGGTACCAGTCGTTGGACCGCAGGATGCGCTTGCAGCCCACCTGGAAGGTCGGGGTGGCCTTGCGCCGCAGCTCGGCGTCGCGGCCGATGCCGCGCAGGATGTTGGCGCGGCAGAGCAACTCGACCGGCTTGAGGGCCTTGGGGGAGTAGGTCAGACCGAACGCGACGACCTCGTTGGCGGCGTAGATGCCACCGCGGACCGCGGATTGGTACCCGGGGATGTTCTTGTAGGCCCAGTGCTCGACGGAGCTGTAGGCGCGCTCGGTGCGGGGGACGATCCACGGTGCGGTCCGCTGGTACACGTCGAGGCGCCCGGCGACCTTCGCGACCTCGGGAACGAGCTGGATCGCCGACGCGCCGGTCCCGATCACCGCGACGCGCTGCCCGCCGAAGTCGTGGTCGTTGTCCCAGCGCGCGGAGTGCACGATCTTGCCCTCGAAGGACTCGATGCCCTCGATGTCGGGGAGGTTGGGCTCGCAGAGCGGGCCGACACCGCCGACCAGGACTCGTGCCCGCACTTGATCGGTCTTGCCGTCCTGCAGGGTGTCGATGATCCAACGGCCCTCGTCCTCGTTCCATGCGGTCCGCGTCACCTCGGTGCCGAAGCGCGCCTTCGCGCCGATTCCGAACCGGTCGGCGACCCCGTTGATGTAGTCGTGGATCTCGGGCTGGTGAGAGTAGGACCGCGACCAGGTGGGGTTCTTCGCGAACGAGAAGGAGTAGAGCTGCGAGGGGACGTCGCAGGCCGCGCCCGGGTAGGTGTTGTCGCGCCAGGTCCCGCCGAAGTCGCTGCCGCGATCGAGGAGGACGAAGTCGTCGAAACCGTTCTGCTTGAGACGGACCGCGGCGCCCAGACCCGAGAAGCCGGCACCGATGATGGCGATCTCTACATCGTTCGTTGTCATGGTGTCACCATAAGGTGGTACTGAACACGTGTCAATAGCTATTGAACAACCCTCAATAGAGGGTAGGCTGGCCGCGTGGCCAGTAGACGAGGATGTGCGCGGTGTCGGTGATCAACGGCAAGACGATCAGCGGCGAGACGACCGGCGACGACGGAGGTGACCACCGGCGCGCGCCGCACAAGCGCACGCGCATGAGTCCCGAGGCACGTCGTGACCAGCTCATCGACTACGGGCTCGCGATGGTCAGGGACCGGCCGTTGGAGGAGATCACGATCGACGCAATCGCCGATGCCGCCGGGGTGTCGCGCGCCCTGCTGTTCCACTACTTCGCGTCGAAGCAGGAGTTCCACGTCGCGATCGCACAGGCCCAGGCCGACCGGATGCTCGCCCGCACCGAGCCGGACGAGTCCCTCGGCGACCCGATCGCGATCCTGGCCGCGTCGATGGCGGCCTTCGTCGACTACGTGAGCGAGAACCGGACCGCCTACACCGCGCTGATCCGCGGCGCGTCGAGTTCGGACGCGGCGATGCGGGAGGTCGTCGACCGCACCCGCGAGGTGATGGTCGGCCGGGTTCTCGACCATGCCCCCGTGTTCGGGGTCGAGGTGACGCCGATCGTCGAGATGAGCGTGCACGGTTGGATCGCGTTCGTCGAGGAGACCACGATCCGCTGGCTCACCGCCGAACCGATCGACGCCGAAGCGCTCACCCGGGACGAACTGCTCGCCCTGATCACCGCCGCGCTTCCCGCCCTGCGGCGGCGACGATCCAGTAAAGGCCGGGGACCGGGTTCAGATCCGCTGACCGCCGACCGGTCCCGTGCGGCGGGTGCCGGTTGGGACCGAACGACCGCGCAGGAGCAGGCCGAGACCGACCATCCCCTCGCGACCTCTCAAACCTGGTGATCAGAGACCGACCACGTGCGCGGTGTCCGCGCCTCCGTCCAGCTCCTCGATGTCGGTGTCGCCGGCCGCCGCCAGTTCGACGCCCGCCCGCAGGGTGCGGATCAGCTCGTCGGTGAACCGGCGGATGGTGCGATGCGCGGTCAGCGTGTCGGGGTGCCGGGCGCGCAGCGCGAGTCCGTCGTCGGTGCGCGAGATCCAGAACTGCGCGTCGTCGGCGGTGGTCGCGTTCGAGATGTGGTGGGCGTCGATGGTCCGGTGCCGGTCGGCGCCGGGGAGCAGCCGGTAGTCGACATAGGACACCATGAAGATGTCCGAACGGGTGCGACGGAGTCCGCCCATCGCCTCGATCACCTGTGGGACGGGAACCTCGCCGAGCGCGACCGCGCGACGGAGCTCGGGCCCGGTACGCCGGATCGTCTTCAGCAGGTCGCCGGTGCCCACGACCCGCAGCGGGGCATTGGTGGTGAACCATCCGACCGCGTTGCGCCACCTCTCTTCCCGTCGCGTGTGCATCGGGAACAGAAGGGGCAGTTCGGGTCCGCCGCCGCAGCGGCGCACGGCGTCGGCCATCGCGGCCAGCGTCCCGCCGAACACGCTCGCGCCGCTGCGCCGGCACAACTCGGCGAACTGCTCCGTCGCCCGCCGGTCGAGGAGTGCGCGCACCTCGGTGGCCTGTGGCGCGGTGGCGCCGGGTTCGACCCCGAGATCCAGCGGGAAGGTGGGCAGTGTGCCGTCCCGGTCGTCGAAGAACCGAAGCCACCGGCGCATCCGCGGGTCGGACAGTGCGACCGGGGGCGCCTGTGACTCCGCGGCGCAGAAGTCGACGAAACTCCCGCTCATCGCCAGGGCGGTGGGATCGAAAAGCTCGCCGTGGCAACGGAATCCGTCGTACAACCGGTGCAGGTCGTCGATGACGATGGAGATCGAGTAGGCATCCACATGGGAGTGGTCGAATCCGCAGATGATCGTCGACGCGTCGTCGCGGTCGATCGCCGCGAACAGGAACGCGGGGTAACCGAAGGGGTGACACGCGTGATCGAGGGTGTCACGAAGCCGGTCGCGCAGGACGGTGTCGGCGGTCGTGTCGACCACGCTGCCGAGGTGCAGGACCAGGTCGTCCGGATCGTATGCGTGTCGCCGGATTCCCGCGGGGCCCGCCGAGAACGACGACCGCAGGGTGCCGTGCCGGGCGATGAGCGCCCGGTAGGCGGACCCGAGCGCCGCACGGTCCACGCGCCCGCGGACGGTGAACGCGGCGGCCAGCCACGTACTCGAGTCACCGGCCGTGGCCAGGTGCACGGTCTGGTTGAACGACGGTGGTACGTCGGACATCTCGGGCCGGGCGGCCGAGACGTCCACGGTCCAGGTCAACAGCTCGCCGGCGGGCGGGCAGTAGCGATCGATGGTGGTGACGTGCACGCCCGCTCACGCTCCTCTGCGTAGCGCCGTGTCGGTGGGCGGGGCAGATCGCCCGGAACCGGCCGCCGGCGCCTGGATCCGCCGGTCGCCGATGGCGGCGATGTCGGTCATGATGTCGCGTAGCCGCTCGTAGTAGGGGCGGGCCACCGACTCGGCGAAGCGCGTGCCCGGGATCTGGCTACCCAGGTAGAGCTCGTCGTGGTCGCGATTGATCCACGCCGACGCGTTGGCCGTGCGCCCCTCCCCGGTGAACAGCGCACCGCGCCGGAAGGCCTCGCGCGAGGTGCCGGGGAACCAGCGGAAGTCTATGTACGACAACAGGTTCGGTGCGGTGATGATCGCGTCCGGGGTGGCCCCGGCGGCGGCGATGGCGGCCAGTGCGGCGGCGACCGGGACGGCGGCCAGGTCACGAGCGCGGCGACGGGCCGCATGAGCCGCCGGGATGAGTTCGGAGAACGTCGACGCACCGGCGAGGGAGAACTCGACCGGGGCGAAGTTGCAGAACCATCCCTGCGACGTCGCGTACCCGTCGAGCGCGGCCCGGGTGTTGAACACCGTCATGCCGTAGTAGTCGTCGGCGCCGGCCAGTTCCCGGTCCGCGACGGCGATGGCGGCGTAGATGCCGTCGACGAACCGACCCCCCGCCGCCCGGCAGACGGCGTCGAAGGCGACGATGCCGGCACGATCGAGCAGTGAGACCTCGACCCCGGCCACCTGCGCTGTCTCTCCCGGCCCCAGGCCGAGGTCCAGTGGGAAACGCGGCATCTGGAGGTCGTGGCGTCGGAAGATGTCCTGCCATGCCCTGGTCTGGGGCGATCCGGCCAGATGCACGGCGGTCACCTCCGCTTCCGCGGCCGCATAGGCGAAGTAACTCCCGGCGGCGGGCGTCGCGGGGTCCGACTCGGGGTGGCCGTGCCCGTCCGGCCGGATCAGTTCGGCGTAGATCTGCGCGATCTCGTCGAGGGCGAGGGCCTGTGAGGCGCCGTCGGAGAGCGCGTGATCGCACGCCAGGAAGATGGCGAAGCCGCCCGGGCGGCGGATGGCTCCGAAGGAGAAACCGGGGAAGGAGTCGCTCGGGGTCTCGCGGTCGAATCGGTCGACGAGATAGGGGTGGATGTCCTCGGTGCTCGCCAGTTCGCCGTCGACGTGTGCCTCGAACTCGATGTCGGACGGCTCGACGACATGGGCGGTGACCTCTCCGTCGCGGCATTCGAACCAGGTGCGCAGCACCTCGTGTCGCCGGACGAAGAGCGTCAGGGCGGTCCCGAGTGCCACGGTGTCGAGGTCGCCGTCGATCTCCGTGCCCGATCCCAGGTACCCGCGATGAGTACGGCCCGCGGCCCGGGCCACCGCAGCACCGCGGACGTGGTTCTGGGCCAGGAAGGTCACCGGTGCGGTGTGGGCGGGAGTGGCCGCCGCGGCCTCGCGGCACGCCTCGGTCGGATCGAATCGCACGGCGGTCCCCGGTTGTGGGCGCCAGTTGCCCATGGCCGTGATTCTCATCGGGTCCTCTCGTCGGTCATGCGGGGCGGGCGCCGTCGATCGCGGTGGCGCCGGCGAAGTTCGCGTGGGTGTAGGAGGACAGGGCCAGTCCGGTGCCGGTGGTGGCGAGCACTCGCAGCACTGTCGCGTAGGTCGTGACGAGGTCGCGCATGCTCGCGTCGGCGGGGTCATGGCCGGGATGCCGGGCGGACAGGGTGATCCCGCCGGGTACACGCGCGATCCAGAGGTAGACCTCGCGGTCCGACCGTGAGCCGCCCCGCAGGATCTGCGCGCGGGCCGCCTCCCATTCGGCCGCCCCGGGGACGTGGCGGATGTCGAGATACGACACCACGAACTCGGGTTCGCCGCCGCTACCGAGCAGTTCGACGATGCGCTGATAGGGGAAGGACGGCAGATGGCGCACGGCGTCGATGGCGGCCGCGGTCGCGTCGAGCGCGTCGTCGAACGTGTGGGCGGCGGTGAGGTCGACCTCGAGCGGCGCCAGACCGACATACCAGCCGACCGACCCGGCATACCGTGCCTCGGATCGGGTGTGCATCGGCATCGTGAGCCGCAGCGTGGCCCGGCCGGTGAGTGCGCGGAGGGTGACCGCGAGGGCGGCGAACACCGCGGTCTGAGTACCGTGTCCGCGCGCACGCGCCGTCGAGGTCATGAAGGTCGCCTGGTTGTCGGTGGCGACATACTCGGAGATGCCGCGCTGGCGCGGGGTGCGCGCACGGTCCCGGGTCTGCAGGTGCGGACGGACCAGCGGGAGGTCGAAGCCCGGGGTCTCGGCGGAGCTGTCCAGAAAGGTGCGCCATTGTGCGACGACGGGGTGATCGACGGTGAGTCCGAGTCCCACCGCCCGATCGTGGACGCTGAAGTCGAGGTGGCTGCCGACCTCCGCCATCTCGGTGGACGAGCCGCGCCGTGGGGAGAGGTAGAGCCGGCGGATCTCGCTCATGCTCAACAGGATCGAGTACGCATCCATCACCACGTGGTCGGCGGCGAAGGCGACGGTGAAGCCGCGCTCGGATTCGATCGTGGCCACGATGCAGTGCGGCCACCGCGTCGGCGCGAGCCTGGTGTCGAAGACCGCGGTGAGCAGCTCGCGGACGTCGTCCCCGGAGTCGAATCCGCCGACCGCCTCGGCGTCGACGCCGAGATGCGCTCCGCCGTAGGTGCGGCGGCCGTGGTGCGGGTCGTCGGCTGTCGGGTCCGAGGTCGAGCGGAGGGCTTCGTGCCTGGTGATCCACCCGCGCAGGCAGGCATCGAAGTGCTCGTCGTCGAGATCGTCGTCGATCTCGAAAACCGCCCCGAGCCAGGAGGTCTCGTCGGAGTCGTAGGCGGTCGATCGTCGTATCGAGGCGGTCTGGTCGTAGGTGAACGGTCGCGGATCGGTGTGCCAGCCCGCGGAATCCGCGCGTGTGGTCGGTGTCCAGATCGTCACCGTCCCGGGCGGGACGGGATAGTCGGACAGTTCGGTGAACTTCATTCGCGGTCGTCCATGCGTCGGTCATCCGTTCTCGGGCCGCGACGCCATGCCATGCCTTCGCCGGCATGGCCCCCCGGCCCATGAGTTCTGATCTGAGACAACAGGAATCGCCCGTACCCCGATGCACGCGCACGACCTTGTCCGACGACGTCCCGGAGGTCTCTCCGGTCGAACGGACCGCATCACGGTCGCCTGTGTCTGAACCGAGCCTAAGCGGTCACATCGGACACGTGCAGCGGCAGGAGTCCGTGAGCTTGATCACGGGGACGGTGTCCAGGTGTGCACGGACGCACCGTCGGTGTCGGAATCGCGCTGCGAGACAGAGGTTTTTGATCCGAATTGGGTGTTCGGCCTTGCGGTCAAGGGCGTTTCGTTGCGTTCATGTAAAGAACTCATGACGAGCGGCTGCCGCACAGGGGTGGCATCGGAGGGAATGCGCGGTCAGGCCGCGTTGCGCCGAAATGCATTGCCGGGCAGCACGGTATGCCGGGACAGGTCACGTTGCGGCGTCCGGAGAGCTCACCTACCGTGGGCCGAGAAGGGTGCCGGCAGCGGAGCGAGCGGGCCCACTCGAAGTCAAATACACGCATCGGGGGTGCCATGTCCACGACCGTCCCGGCCATCGAGGCCCACGGTCTGACCAAGCAGTACGGCGGGACGCGTGCTGTCGACGCCGTCGACCTCCACGTACCCGCGGGCGGGGTGTTCGCCCTGCTCGGAACCAACGGTGCGGGCAAGACCACCACCGTGCGCATGCTCGCGACCTTGCTGCGCCCGGATGCCGGGGGCGCCCGGATCTTCGGGCACGACGTCGTCGCGGAGGCGACGGCGGTTCGATCGCTGATCGGGGTCACGGGGCAGTATGCCTCGGTCGACGAGGATCTCACCGCCCGCGAGAACCTGATGATCTTCGGTCGCCTGATCGGTTCGTCGCGTCGCCGCGCCCGGGTCCGTGCCGACGAACTGCTCGAGGAATTCGGGCTGGGTGCGGTCGCCACCCGCCGGGTGGGGCACTTCTCCGGCGGGATGCGCCGGCGCCTCGATCTCGCGGCTTCGCTGATCACCCGGCCTCGCCTGCTGTTCCTCGACGAGCCGACCACCGGACTCGACCCACGGACGCGGGCGCAGATGTGGCAGACGGTTCGTGAGATGGTGTCGCGCGGTTCGACCGTATTGCTGACCACCCAATATCTCGACGAGGCCGATGAACTCGCCGATCACATCGCGGTCATGGATCGCGGCCGGGTGGTCGCCGACGGGACCGCCGACGAATTGAAAGCCGGAGTCGGCGACATGAGTGTGAAACTCGAATTGGCCGATGCGGACGATCTGATCGCCGCGGCAGAGGTGTGCGCGCCGTTCACCGCGAACGGCGAGGCGACGATCGCGCGCGGCGAGGGCATCCTCGTACTGCCCATGTCCGACATCGATCCCCTCGCCGACATCCTCGGTGCGCTCCGCGCGCGCGGGCTCGGGCTGACCTCGGTCAACGTCGTACGCCCGACCCTCGACGAGGTGTTCTTCGCGCTGACCGACGGGGGCGACCCCACGCGATCGGCACCGATGGCGGCACAGGCGGATTCGGCGGGAGCCCGCGCATGACCACCGGTTCCCTGCAGCCGAGCGCACTCGCCGCCGGCGACGCCCCGGCCGAACCCCACGACCGGGTTCGGCCGACCGCCGCGGTGATGCAGTCACTCACCATGACCCATCGTGGCCTGCTGAAGATCAAACACAACCCGCAGCAGCTGTTCGACGTCATCGTGCTTCCCATCGTGTTCACGGTCATGTTCTCCTCGATCTTCGGCGGCGCGATCGCCGGGAACGTGGTGGGCTACCTGCCGCTGCTCATTCCCGGCGTACTGGTCCAGGTGTGTGTCGCGGCGTCGGTGGTCACCGGCGTCCAGCTGCGCGAGGACCTCGATCGCGGGGTGTTCGACCGGTTCAAGTCGCTGCCGATCGCGCGCATCGCGCCGCTGGCCGGCGCACTGGTGGCCAACACGTTGCGGTACGTGGTGGCCTCGGCCATCACGGTCTGCGTCGGGGTGATCATGGGGTACCGGCCGGCGAGCCCCGTGGGGGTCGCGGTCGCCTGCGTCCTGATCGTGGTGGTGGCATTCTCGCTGAGCTGGATCTTCGCGCTGCTCGGCGTCCTGCTCGACAAGGCGTCGACCGTCCAGGGCGTCTCGATGCTCGTGCTGATGCCGATCACCTTCGTGTCGAACGCCCTCGTCCCGATCGACACCATGCCCGGATGGATGCAGGCCTGTGCGTCGGCGAATCCGGTGTCCCATCTCGTCACGGCAGCGCGCGGACTGGCCGCGGGCGAAGACGTGGGAACCGACATCGCCTACACGCTCGTGGGCGCGGCGGCCGTCCTCGCCGTCGTGGTGCCGGTGACCCTGCGGACCTACATGCGGCGGACCTGAGTGTCCGCACCGAACCGATCAGCGCAAGGAGTAGCCATCATGGGCACGCCGCTCACCTTCTCGGTGGTCGTCCCGGTCTTCGACGAGGAGGACACGATCGGCGACTGTTTGACCCGCCTGGCCGCACAGTTCGACCAGATCACCGAGATCGTGGTGGTGGACAACAACTCGACCGACGGCGGCCGGGCGGTGATCGATGCCTGGTGTTCGGCTGATCCCCGTGTCCGGGTGATCGACGAAGCACGACAGGGGTTGGTCTACGCGCGCAACGCCGGACTCGACGCCGCGACCGGTGATCTCATCGCCCGCATCGACGCCGACACCCGGGTGCCGCCGGACTGGGCGCGGACGATCGTGGAGTTCTTCACCGCGGATGTCCGCGGTGACTGGGCGGCCCTGTGCGGGCGCGGGGAGGCCTACGACGTGCCGCTCGCCGGCAGGTTCGACCGGTGGAAGACCCGGCTGCACCCGCTGAACAAGTTGCGGAGCGAGAAGTCCGTGTCCGAGGTGCCTGTCCTGTACGGCTCGAACATGGTGCTGCGCCGTGCGACCTGGGTGCGGATCCGGGACCGTGTCAGCATGCGACGCAACATCTTCGAAGACGTCGACATGGGACTGTGTGTCGGTGACGCCGGGGGCCGTAACGCGTTTCTCCGCTCGCTGACCGTCGGGGTGTCACCGCGCCGGATGGAGACCGGCATGGTGCCGTTCGTCCGCTACATGAGTTTCCTGCCGCGAACGTTCCTGCTGCACCGTCGCTTCGGGTTGGCAGCGGGTTCGGCGGCGGTGTACGTGCCCGCTATCACGGTCGCGCATGCGCTACGACTTGTCGTGTTGCGGTCCTACGACTCCCGGACCGGGCGCGTCGACCCGCGAAACCTGTTGCGGGGCGGTGGTTCCGATCGAGTCCTCCCGTAGGGTCGGGCGGTCGGTCGGCGTTCCGGGATCAGCCGGCGCCGCGCACCGTCGTGACGCGCACCGTGTCCTCGACGATGTCGGCCGCCGTGTGTACGGCCTCGTCGGGGGCGATGAGTCGACTGCGGAGCTCGGCGGACCGTCCCCGGACCTCGGTGTCCAGGATCGTGTCGAGGGCGCCGATCAGCGACTCCGCTGTCACCCGAGCCATCGGCAGCGTGGCCCCGACCGCGGCCTTGCTCACCGCCCGGCCCCAGATCGGCTGATCGGCGCCGACCCACGTGATCAGCGTCGGCAGGCCGGCACGCAACCCGGCGGCCACCGAACCCGCGCCGCCGTGGTGGACCGCGGCCCGACACCGCGGCAGCACGGTGTCGTGATCGACGTGTCCGACGACGCGGATCGCATCCGTGAGTCCCGATGCCTCGGATTCAGATGTGGCAGAGCCGGATTCGGTCGACATGAAACCGCTCCAGCCGCCCGACACCAGCAGGCGGATCCCGAGTCGCCGCGCTGCGGTCCGGAATGCATCGGCCAGACCGTCGGGGTCGGCGGGCAGCATGCTGCCGAAGCCGACGTACACCGGGGCGTCGCCGGCGTCGAGCCAGTCGGCCAGCGTCCCCGCTCCCGAGGCCCCGTCGAGTCCGGCGTCGCCCACCCCGGCGCGTTGCGCGGCCGCAAGGGTGAAGAACCCGACCAGCGGCCGGCGCCGGCCCCACTGGGTCGCGAGTCCGTCGAAGAGGGCCGGATCGTAGGCCTGGATCTCGGGAACGCCGGTACGGCCGATGAGTTCGGAATACGGGTGGTTCAGCGGCGACAGTCCGAGATCGGCCCGCAGCGTGGTCTCCGCCGAGCGGGTGGCGAGCCACAGGGCGCGTTCGGCGACGCGCCAGCTCAGGTCGTTGACGATCGCCGGGGCGTCGATGCCCAGGTGCGCGAGCAACGACACCGAGCTGTTGCGCCGGATGGGGCAGTAGTGCAACGGGATGTGGGGGATGCCGAGGACCGCCGAGACATTGTGGGCGCGTTCCTGACCGGCGCTGCTCGCGATGATCGCATCCGCGCCGTCGGCGAGTTCGAGCAACCGCTGCTGCATCGCCCGGCCGTCCCGCACCGACATCGCCGACACCGCACGCAACCGGGTCCGGGGGTTCTTCGACCGCATGTCCTCCCGGACCATCTCCGAGTCGAGCAGGGCACGGGTGCTCGACCCGTACGACTCGGTGGGAACCCCTGCGCCGCTGCCGAAGTCGACCAGGTCGGGTGGCAGCGCGAGAGTCGCCGTGTGGCCCCGGCCCACGAGCTCGGCGGCCAGGGCGACGGCCGGCTGGGCATCGCCGCGACTGCCGTTGACTGCGATCACGAACCTCAACGTCGAACCCCTCACGTCTGGGTGCGGTCGGATGGGCGACCCGTGCCCGGCGGTGGCGGATCGGGACCGATTCTAAACACGGTCGGCCACCGCGGCGCGCGGCCGGAGACCGGGATCACCACCCGGCCGGGAACCAGGATCACCGGGCGGTCGGCATGAGGATCTCGTTCGTGATCAACGGAACCCGCGGGGACGTCCAACCGGCGACGGTGCTGGCCTGCGCGCTCGCGCGGCGCGGACACGACGTCCGTCTCGGGGTGCCGCCCAACATGATCGGGCCGGCTCTCGATTGGGCAGACGGCATCACCGGGCTCGAGGTCGTGCGTCTCGGCTTGGACACCCGGGCCCACCTCGAGTCGGTGGCGCGAGCCCGGAAGCAGGCCGGCCGTCATCCGCTGCGACGGCTGCGCGTGCTGCTGTCGCTCCGGAACGCCGGGTGGGACCAGCTCGTCTCCGACATGGCCGAGGTCGTCGACGGTGCCGATGTCATCGTCACGGGATTGATCACCGAACAGCCCGCTCTCGCCTTCGCCGAGTCCGCCGGCGTCCCCCTGATCTCCCTTCATCACGCGCCGGTGCGGCGTAACAGTCGGGTCGCACCGGTGCCCGGTCACCTCCCGGGCGGACCGCGTGCCGTCCGGACGCAATGGGTCGCCTACGACGCCGCGTTCGCCGTCCTCACCCGACGGCGAGAGCGCCGGCTGCGCATGCACCTCGGGTCGCCCGGGTCGTCGGCGTCCTACGCCGCCCGACTGCGGGCAGCGCCCGGCCTCGAATTGCAGGCCTACGACCCGATGTTCGGCGTGGAGCACGAACGCAGGTGGACCGCCGACTCCGCGGTTCGTCGTCGTCCGACGGTCGGTTTCCTCGGATCGCCGGCAGACCAGCCCGTCGCCGGGTCCGACGCGCTCACGTCCTGGCTCGACGCCGCGGACGCCCCGATCTATGTCGGATTCGGGAGCATGCCGCTGCGGGGAGAGGCGGCCACCTTACGCGTCGTCACCGAACTCGGTCGGCGGCTCGGTCGACGAGTCCTGGTGTGCGCCGGCTGGACCGAAATGGACGCCGAGGTCCGGGCCGAGATCGCATCCGAGGCGGTGCGGATCGAGTCCCAGGTCGATCACCGCACGGTCTTCGGCCGATGCGCGGTGGTGGTCCACCACGGCGGCGCCGGAACCACGGCGGCCGTTCTGCGCGCGGGCCGGCCGTCGGTCGTCTGCTGGTACGGCGCGGATCAGCCGTTCTGGGGCGCCGAACTCGAACGCCTGGGGGTCGGCGTGGCGATGCCCATGGCCCGCGCGGGACGGGACCTGGACGTGGACCGGTTGACCGACGCCGTCGCGTCGATGCTCGATCCCGCAGCCGCCGAGCGGTCCGGACGGCTCCGCGACGCCCTGGTGGCCGAGGATGTGGCGCTCGGGGACGCCGTGCGCGAGATCGAGCGTTCGGTGACAAGCTCGAGCACGGGGCCACGGCTCCCACAGGGACCACACAGTCACAGCGCAACGAAGGTGGACGTATGACGACGACGAAGTCGCCCATGGCCGAACAACCCGACGCCGGGCGGGCACCGGGTCTGCGTGGCCTCGCAGCCCGGCTCCGCGACGAGCGGGCGGCGATCCGAGGCGAGCGCCTGACCTCCGAGGACGCCCCGTTCTGGTTCGTCACGCCGGCACTCGGCTGGTCGGTGGTGCTCCAGCTCGTGTGGGTGTTCGACGAGGAGGTCTCGATCGAGACGCTGACCGCGATGAACGCCGCGTTCGCGCGAGGGCGCCTCAACCGCATGCTCGTCGTACCGGATGTCGTCGGAGCCCGCCCGCGGTGGGTTGCCGCGCCCGACGCACCCGGGCTGGCCGCCGACAGCCGACCGGTGCCGGAGGCGGAGATCGACGACTGGGCGACCGCCGAGATGTCCTCGGTTCCCCTCGACGCCGAGGGCGGGCGGTGCTGGCGCCTGCGGTCGGCGCCCACCGCGTCGGGTGGAACGGTGGTGTCCCTCTGTGCCCTGCACGTCGTCACCGACGGTCGCGGCATGCTCGCGGCGGCCGCCGAGGCCGCCTCGGCGTCGGAGGTGCCACTGGCTCGCGACGCGGACCGGGCGTCCGGGGCCGATCCGGCGGCGACGACGCGTCCGCCGGTCTCGTGGCGGCGGCAGCGGATCGGCGACCTCGCCGACGCCGGGTCGCAGGCCGGCGCGGTCCTCGCCGGGCTCGTGCGGGCGGCACTCGAGCAGCGCAAGGCCGGTGGCCCCGAACCCGACCCGCGTCCGGTCCGCGCGCCGATAGCCGAACGGTCGCCGGCCGCCGACTTCACCTGGGCGACCGCGACGGTCCCCGCGACGGACTTCGACCGGGTCGCCGCCGAGCACGACGGCACCGCGAACACGCTGTTCATCGCGGTGGTCACCGGCTTGCTGCGCTCCAGTGGCCATGCGCCGCTGCCGAATCCGATCAAGGTCGGGGTCCCCGTCGACCGTCGTGAGAGCGAGGCGGACACCCGGTCCAACCCGATCGCCGGTGTGTCGGTGTACCTCACCGACGAGCCGGTCGCCGGTGGCGATCTCGGCGGCATCCGGGCGGCGTGCAAGGCGGCTTTCGTCCGGCTGTCGGAGGGTCGCCGGGCACCGCACATCCACCTGCGGCCGTTGGCCTGGTTCCTGCCGCCCGCGGTCATCGTGAAGCTGGTCAGCGCGGGCAACGGGATCCCCGACGCGGTGATCTCCAACCTCGGCGACATCCCCCCGGAGGCAACGGTGCTCGGCGGGCGGTCGGCGCGCAAGGTCGCATTCCGCGGCATGGCTCAGGGCGTCGACGCCTCGGTCGGCCAGCGCTTCGGTGACGGCGTCCAGTCGTGGCTGGTCCGCACCCGTGATCAGGTGACCTTCACCGTGCTCGGTTGCGACGAGACGAGTTTTCCCTCCGATGCCGTGGTCGCGGACCTGCTCGACCGGGAACTGACGGCCTGGGGTCTGCCCCATGAGATCTGGTGATCATGACACCTCGTGAAGCTGAGGAGCACACGTGACGGCAACGGCAACCGACACCCGTCCCGCCGAGGTACTCCGCGTGACCGGCCCCGACGAGTCGTACCTGCTCGTCGCGGAACTGTTCGGGATGGGTGCGCCCATCCAGATCACCTGGGTCTTCGACGACGACCCGGGGGACGCGGCGATCGAGTCGTTGTGCGCCGGACTCGCGGCCGGGCCGCTGCATCGTGCGGTGTCGCGCCGTCGGGTCCCGTTCGCCCGGCACCGCTGGGTGCGATCGACGATGCCGGTCCGACCCGGGCCGGTGGCGGTCGTCGAGGCCGACGCCGTCGGGGAGTGGGCCGACGCCGTCCTCCGCGCGAGCCGTCTCGATCCCGTGCGGGGAACCGGTTGGCAGCTCGACTCGGCTCGGATCCGCGGCGGCGGGCGCGCGGTGTCCCTGCTCGCCTCCCACATGATCACCGACGGTCACGGCCTCTACCGGCTGGTGGCCGACGCCGCGGCGGGCCGCACCGCCGGTCTGCCCGCTCCCGTCAGCGGACACTCTTGGGAGGCGGTCCGCGCCGACGCCGCCGACGCCGCCGAGTCGGTGCGCGCAGCCGCCCGATCAGCGCGAATCCTGATCCGCGAGGCCCGGGCGGCGCGAGGCACCGACACCGGGTCCGCCGACACCCGATCCGCGCCGGAATCGTCGCGTACCACGCGTCCGGCGAGACCACGGTCCGCGCCCGAGCCGGACACGACGCTGGCGACGGTCGACGTCTCGGCAACCGAATGGGCCGCGCGCGCCACCGAGCACGGCGGTACCGGCAACTCCCTGTTCACCGCCTTGCTCGCCGGTATCGTGCACCGTTCGGGTCGCCCGCTCGACGGTCCGATGAAGGTGTGCATAGCGGTCAGCAAGCGGGACGGCGACGACGACAACCGCGCCAATGCGTCGGGCGGGGTGTGGATCCGCCTTGCCGACCCCGTCGAACCGGACACCGACCTCACCGCCATCCGGTCATCGAGCAAACGGGCCTTCGTCGACTACGCCGAGTCCGGGGCCGATCAGGCCGCCGACAACCTGCAGCCGATCGTGCGCATCCTGCCGAGACGACTCATCGGTCGGTTGATGCGCGGAATCCCCGGACCCGACACCACCGTGTCGAATCTCGGGGCCACGCCCGACTCGGCGATGCGGATCGGCGGTCATACGGCGTCCCGGTTCGCCATCCGCGCGGTGATGCAGGGGATGCCCGCCCAGGAGCGGCGCGAACGCGGCCCGGCGGTCGCCGCCTGGGCGGTCACCTACGGCGACACCGTCACGCTCACGTTCTTCGGCATCGACCCCGACGATTTCGGCGATCCCGTCCGGCTGCGCACACTGATCGCCGACGAGTTGACCGCCTGGCGGATCGGACATCGATTCTGGTGACGCCGGCACACATCGCGATCATTCTGTACGGCAGCCGGGGCGACATCCAGCCCGGTATCTGCCTCGCCCTCGAACTCCAGGTGCGCGGCCACCGCGTGAGCGCCCTCGTCCCGCCGAACCTGGCCGGCCTCGCGCGGGCCACCGGCGTCCGCGACGTCCACGAGATCGGTCTGGACTCCGACACCGCGTGGTCGTCGGAGGACGCGCGGTCGGCGCGCAACAGTCGTAACCCATTGGCGCGGATGGCGTTTGCGTTGCGGACGGTCCGCGGCGGATTCGACGCCCTGGACGCCGCGCTCGAGCGACTCTTCATCGCGGGTACGGCGCCGCTGCACGACACCGACCTCCTCGTCGTCGCGCCGCTGTGCCAGGACCGCGGGCTGGCGGTCGCCGAACATCTGGGCATCCCGCTGACCGTGCTGAGATACGGCCCGATGTCGGAGAACGGACTCCTCGGCGCCGTACCGGGACTCACCGACAGATGGTCGCCGGAGTGGAAGCGGCGCTCCTGGCGCCTCGCCGACCGGTTGACCTGGGCCGCGACCGCATGGAACGAGAATCGGTTCCGGCGCCGACTCGGGCTCGACCGGGCTCGGCGACCGCTGCCGGTGCGGCTGAACGCCTCCGGGATCCCCCAGATCCAGGCCTACGATGCGGAGATGGTTCCGGGCCTCGCCGCGGAGTGGGACGATCGCAAACCCGTCGTCGGATTCTTCGACCTGCCCGCGGGAAGCCGGGCGGGTATCTCCGAGATCGACGCCGGGGCAACCGATCTCGGCCGATGGCTGGCCGCCGGCGAAGCTCCGCTGTTCGTGACGTTCGGCAGCATGCCGATCCTCGACCCGGAGGCTCTGATCGCCCGCTGGCGGACAGCCGCCCGTGCCCAGGGGGTGCGCTGCCTCATCGCCATGGGAGATCCGACCGGAGTCGATCCCGACGACCCGGACGTGTTCTACGTCGCGGGTGTGGACCACGCGTCGGTCCTGCCGCGATGCGCGGCCGCAGTCCATCACGGCGGCGCCGGCACCACCGCGGCGAGTCTGCGGGCCGGCCTCCCCACCCTGGTTTGCGCGGTCACCGCCGATCAGCCGTTCTGGGCTGAACGGGTCCGTGCCCTGGGCGTCGGGGCGGCCGTCCGGCTGTCGAGTTTCACCGACGACGACGCGCGCGCGGGTCTCGCGGTCCTGTTCGACGACGGAACCCGTTCGGCCGCTGCTGCTCTCGCCCGCCGGATGACGCCCGCCGACAAGGCCGCCGCGGCGGCCGCCGACATCTGCGAAGCCCGGCTGACCTAGAACCCACAGACGACTGCGGCCACCGACCCTCTCGGGTCGGTGGCCGCAGGCGTCGTCTGGCAGGTTACTCGCCGAAGGCCTCGTCGAGGATCTCCTGCTGCTCCACCGCGTGGACCTTGCTCGATCCCGACGACGGCGCGGACATCGCGCGGCGCGAGACCCGGCGCAGTCCGCCGAGCACATCCGGCAGCACCTCGGGCAGCCAGAGGCCGAGGAACGGCCACGGACCCTGATTCGCGGGCTCTTCCTGGACCCACCGGAACTCACTCGCGTTGCCGTACTGCTCGAGCGTCTTGCGCAGGCGGCGGTGCGGCACCGGGTAGAGCTGCTCGATCCGGACGACCGCGATGTCGTCGCGCTTCTCCTTGTCGCGGCGCGCGGCGAGTTCGTAGTAGAGCTTGCCGCTCACCAGCAACACCCGCTTGACCTTGCTGCGGTCCGCGCCGTCCTTGAGGAAGTGCGGGTCGTCGATCACCGAACGGAACTTGTCCTCGGTGAAGTCCTCCACCGGGCTCACCGCGGCCTTGTTGCGCAGCATCGACTTCGGGGTGAAGACGATGAGCGGACGGCTGATGCCGTCGAGCACGTGGCGGCGCAGCAGGTGGAAGTAGCTCGCCGGCGTCGACGGCAGCGCCACCGTCATCGAACCCTCGGCGCACAACTGCAGGAACCGCTCGATGCGGCCCGAGGTGTGGTCGGGTCCCTGTCCCTCGTGGCCGTGCGGCAGCAGCAGCACGACGTCGGAGAGCTGGCCCCACTTGGCCTCGCCCGAGGAGATGAACTCGTCGATGATCGACTGCGCGCCGTTGACGAAGTCACCGAACTGCGCTTCCCACACCACGAGGGCGTCCGGGTTGCCGACGGAGTAGCCGTACTCGAAGCCGACGACCGCGAACTCCGAGAGCGGGGAGTCGAAGACCATGAACCGGCCGCCGTTGCTCTCCTCGTCTGCGGGCTGCAGGTGGTTGAGGGGGGTGTACTCCGAGCCGGTGCTGCGGTCGATGAGCACCGAGTGGCGCTGGGTGAAGGTGCCACGGCGCGAATCCTGGCCGGACAGACGCACGGTGCGCCCCTCCATGACCAGCGACCCGAACGCCAGCAGTTCGGCGAACGCCCAGTCGATGTTGCCCTTGCGGGCGGCCTCGGCGCGGCGCTCCAGGACCGGCTTCACACGCGGGTGCGGGGTGAAACCGTCGGGCACGTTGACGAACGCGTCGCCGATGAGCTCGAGCGTCTTGCTGTCGACCGCGGTCACCAACTTCGTCGGCAGCGTCTGGTCGGCCTCGACCGAGGGCGACGGCTCGACACTGAACTTCTCGAGTTCCTTGACTTCGTTGAAGACGCGCTCGAGCTGTCCCTGGTAGTCGCGCAGAGCGTCCTCGGCCTCCTTGGTCGAGATGTCACCGCGGCCGATGAGGGCTTCGGTGTAGCTCTTGCGGACGCCGCGCTTGGTGTCGATCACCTCGTACATCGCCGGCTGCGTCATCGACGGGTCGTCGCCCTCGTTGTGTCCGCGACGGCGGAAGCACACGAGGTCGATGACGACGTCCTTGTGGAACGCCTGGCGGTAGTCGACGGCGAGCTTCGCGGCCCAGACGCAGGCCTCGGGGTCGTCGCTGTTGACGTGGAAGATCGGTGCGCCGATCATCTTCGCCACGTCGGTGCAGTACTCGGTCGAGCGCGAGTGTTCCGGTGCGGTGGTGAAGCCGACCTGGTTGTTCACCACGATGTGCACGGTGCCGCCGGTGCGGTAACCGGGCAGCATCGCCATGTTGAGCGTCTCGGCGACCACACCCTGACCGGCGAACGCCGCGTCGCCGTGCAGCATGAGCGGGAGGATCGGGAACCGATCGTCCTCGTCCATGAGGTCCTGCTTGGCGCGCACCAGGCCCTCCAGCACCGGGTCGACTGCCTCGAGGTGGCTGGGGTTGGCGGTCAGCGACACGTTGATCTCGTTGTCGCCGAACATCTGGTAGTACTTGCCCTCGGCGCCGAGGTGGTACTTCACGTCGCCCGATCCGTGCGCCTGCGACGGGTTCAGGTTGCCCTCGAACTCGGTGAAGATCTTCGAGTACGGCTTGCCGACGATGTTGGCGAGCACGTTCAGACGGCCGCGGTGCGGCATGCCGATGACCACCTCGGAGAGGCTGTGCTCGGCGCTCTGGTCGATCACCGCGTCCATCATCGGGATGACCGACTCGGCGCCCTCGAGCGAGAAGCGCTTCTGCCCGACGTACTTGGTCTGCAGGAACGTCTCGAACGCCTCGGCGGCGTTGAGCTTGCTCAGGATGTACTTCTGCTCACCGACCGGCGGCTTGACGTGCTTGATCTCGACGCGTTCCTGCAGCCACTTCTGCTGCTCGGGCTCGAGGATGTGGGTGTACTCGACACCGACGTGCCGGCAGTACGCGTCGCGCAGGATCGACAGCACGTCCCGCAGCTTCATCTTCTCCTGGCCGTGGAACCCGCCGACCTTGAAGCTGCGGTCGAGATCCCACAGCGTCAGCCCGTAGTTCTGGATGTCCAGATCCGGATGGCTGCTGCGCGCATCGCTGTCCATCATGAGGGGATCGATGTCGGCCATCAGGTGGCCGCGGCTGCGGTAGGCCGCGATCAGCTCGAGGACGCGGGTGCTCTTGTCGACGAGGCCGGCGGGCAGGTCGCGACGCCAGCGGATCGGCTCGTAGGGCACGTGGAACGCGGTGAAGATCTCGTCGTAGAAGGCGTCGTCGATCAGCAGCTCGTGGATGGTGCGGAGGAAATCGCCCGACTCCGCGCCCTGGATGATCCGGTGATCGTAGGTCGACGTCAGGGTCATCAGCTTGCCGACGCCGAGTTCGGCGATCTGCTCGTCGCTCGCGCCCTGGAACTCCGCCGGGTACTCCATCGCGCCGGCGCCGATGATGGCGCCCTGGCCCTTCATCAGGCGCGGCACCGAGTGCACGGTGCCGATCGTGCCCGGGTTGGTGAGCGAGATGGTGACGCCGGAGAAGTCGGCCGCGCCGAGCTTGCCGTCGCGGGCGCGACGGACGATGTCCTGGTACGCCGTGTAGAACTCGGCGAAGCCCATCGTCTCGCATTCCTTGATCGCGGCGACGACCAAGGTGCGGTTGCCATCCTTGCCGACCAGGTCGATGGCCAGGCCGAGGTTGGTGTGCGCGGGTGTGACGACGTTCGGCTTGCCGTCGATCTCGGCGAAGTGCCGGTTCATGTTCGGGAACGCCTTGATGGCCTGCACGATCGCGTAACCCAGGATGTGGGTGAAGCTGATCTTGCCGCCTCGGGTCCGCGCGAGGTGGTTGTTGACGACGATCCGGTTGTCGATCATCGCCTTGGCGGGCACCGCACGGACGCTGGTGGCCGTCGGGATCTCCAACGACAGCGCCATGTTCTTCGCGATGGCCGCGGCGGGACCGCGCAGGACCTTGTTGCCGTCGGCGCTCTCGGACTTCTGTGCGTCCGACTTCGCGGACCCGGACTTCTGGGCCTCGGGCGCGGCGGTCTTGCCCGCCTCGGGCTTGGGCTGCGAGCGGGCCGACCCGTCGCGGCTGGCGACGCTGTGCCCCGACGCCGCCTTCGTGGCGGTCGACTCCTTGGCGGGGGTGGGTTTGCGCGGTGCCGTGCGCGCCGGGGTCTGATCCAGGGTGACCTGCTTGCGCGGCGTGGTCTCGGTGGCCGGCGCGGAGGTGTTGCGTGCCGACCCGTTGGTCGACGCACTCGTGGTCGAGGAGGAGGACGAGGTGGCCGCTGTGGTGGCCGAAGTCTTTGCGGCAGTGGGCTTTGCGGAATTCGAGGGCGGAGCGGCGGCCGGGGCGGAGCCACCGTTGTCGCCGGGTTCGTAGTTCTTCAGTAGTTCGTGCCAACTCGGGTCGACCGAGTTCGGGTCTTCTTGGTATTGCTGGTACATTTCCTCGACCAGCCACGTGTTCTGTCCGAAGTCTGAAATCGAACTGCTGCTCACAGCGGTATCTCGCCTCAATTCCCTGAAGGTGCCGGGTTCTCTGCCACGCGTCGTCTCTTGTGGAGACTATCGGTGAACCACCTGACGATGCTACGCGTCGTCGACTCGCTCACACCTACCGACCTGTTACTACGGAGTCAGTTCCGAGGTGGCCCGCGTGACCGCCGTGGCGGCCCTCCGTGCGCTGGTCGGAGCGGGTGAGTCGGGGCGGGGCACCGCCGGCTCGTCGGGATCGACACCGGCATCCCAGAAGCCGCGGTACCTCTGTCCCAACGCGAGCAGCTCCTCGTGTGTTCCGAGTTCGACGATCCGTCCGCCGTCCACCACCGCGATGGTGTCTGCGCGGGCGGCCGTGGCCAGTCGGTGGGCGACGATCACCGACGTGCGGTGCCGGGTCACCGCCCGTCCGGCGGCGAGGACCTGCGCCTCGGTGGCCTGGTCGAGGGTCGCGGTCGCCTCGTCGAGCAGCAGCAGATCGGGCTCGACGAGTTCGGCCCGGGCCAGTGCGATGAGTTGGCGCTGGCCCGAGCTCAGCCCCTGGCCGCGTTCCCCGATGGGATGGTTCATCCGGCCGGGCAGGGCGGTGATCATGCGCAGTGCGCCGACCGCGGCGGCGGCGTCGACGATCGCGGCCCGATCGGCGTCGGGCCGGCCGTAGGCGATGTTCTCGGCGACGGTGCCGGTGAACAGGTGCGGCTCCTGCGGGACGAGGCCGAGCCGCCGCCGATATCCGGCGAGTTCGTAGTCACCGATGTCGGTGCCGTCGACAAGTACCCGTCCGGTGGTCGGATCGTAGAAGCGCGCCAGCAGCTTGACGATCGTCGACTTGCCGGCACCCGTCCGGCCGACCAGGGCGAGCGACGACCCGGCCGGGATGTGCAGGTCGACGGCGGACAGCGCATCCGTCGTCGAACCCTGGTAGCGGAATCCGACCCGGTCGAAGTCGACGACGCCGTCGAACCCGCCGTGTGGCGGGGACTCGGCTCTCGCCGAGGTGCGCAGCGAACTCGGCGTGCGCAGCAGGTCGCCGATCCGGCGGAGCCCCACGGCCGCCTGCTGGTAGCCGTCGAAGACCTGCGAGAGCTGTTGCACCGGACCGAACAGCATCGTCAGGTAGAGGACGAAGGCGACGAGTGTGCCCGCCGAGAGCGAACCCGACGCCACCTGCCCGGCGCCGACGCCCAGCGCGATCGCGGTCGCGATGTCGGACATGAGCTGGATGAGCGGGAAGTACGAGGCGATCGCCCGCTGCGAGACCATCCGGGCCTCGACCCATTCTCCGGAGCGACGCGCGAACCGGGCCTGGGCGTCGTCGGTGCGCAGGTAGGTCTGCGTGGTCTTGATGCCGGCGATGTTCTCCTGGAAGTCCGCATTGACGACGCTGATCAGTTCGCGCGAGCGCGTGTAGGCGCGGCTTGCGACGCGGCGGAAGACGACCGTCGCGGCGATCAGGAGGGGGAAGACGGGCAGCACCAGGAGTCCGAGCAGCGGGCCGGTGATCAGGAGCGCGACACTGACGCCGACGAGCGTCAGCACCGCCACGATCGCCGAGGTCAGTCCGGTTTGCAGGAACGTCGACAAGGCGTCGATGTCGGTCGTCATCCGGGTCATGATCCGGCCCGACAGCTCGCGCTCGTAGTAGTCGAGTCCGAGGCGCTGGATGTGGGCATAACTGCGGATCCGCAGTCCGAACAGCACCCGTTCGCCGGCCCTGGTCGAGGTGATCGCCATCGACGACGCGGCGACCCAGCCGACTCCGACCAGTACGACGCCGCCGACCGCGGCCCACATCAGGGTCGACCCCTCGGTGTGTCCGGTCGAGTCGATGACCGCCCGGGCGATGCTCGGGAAGGCCAGGCCGACGAGCGTGTCGATGGCGATGGCGAGCAGTGCGGCGGCGAGCAGCCACCGGACCGGCGCGAGGAGTCCGCGCAGGGTGAAGACCGGGTTCTCGCGTCGGGCGGCGGCGACGTCGACCTCTGGCCGCTCGACCGCAGGCGGGAGCGCGTCCACCGAGGCCTGGAGCCGGGGGGTGGCCGGCATCGAACCGAGAGCGCTGGCCACGCCGCCGCCGCGACCGGTCCGTGAGCCCGCCCCCATCGCCGGAGAGGTCCGGGCCGCGACGTCGATCGAGTCGGAAGCAACTTCGGGCCACAGGCTCTCGATCTCGGTCGGGCCCGGTCCGCGCAGCGGTGGCGCGGTGTCGGCGACCGGGGCCGCGCCGGGGATGTCGTCGTGGACGCCATCGGGCGCCGGTTGCGTGGTGCTCGACATCAGCTCGCGGAAGCGCGGTGAGGTCGCCTCGAGTTCGGCGAGCGTCCCCAGCGCGGTGATCCGGCCGTCGTCGAGCACCGCGACGCGATCGGCGAGGACGAGCGTCGAACGTCGATGGGCGAGGACCAGCATCGTGGCGCGGCGGTCGCGGAGCCCGCCCAGGATGCGCGCCTCGGTGGTGGCGTCCACTGCGGACGTCGCGTCGTCGAGCACGAGGATGCGGGGGTCGGCGAACAGGGCGCGGGCCAGGGCGATTCGCTGACGCTGCCCGCCCGACAGAGTGAGCCCGCGTTCGCCGATGACGGTGTCGTATCCGTCGGGGAGCGCCTCGACGAATTCCGCGGCGTCGGCCGCGGCGGCTGCCGCCCGAACCCGGTCGGCGGCGTCGGCCCCGGCGGCTGCCGGGCCCATCGCGATGTTCGCGGTGATGGTGTCGGAGAACAGGAACGGCTCGTCGAACACGACGGCGACGGCACGGTGGAGCGCCTCGGGCGCGAGGTCGTCGATCCGGTACCGGGACGGCTCGTCACCGGTGCTGGCGCCGAGCAGCGAGATCGTTCCGATGTCGGGTCGTTCGAACCGGCTGACCAGGTCGGCGATGGTCGACTTGCCGGAACCGGGCGGACCCACGATCGCCACACATTCGCCCGGCTCGATCCGCAGGTCGATACCGGACAGCACGGCGGGCGGGTCGTCGGCGTCGTGGGTGTGGTGGGCGAACCCCACACCGTCCAGTTCGACGCCCAGGGGGCCGTCGGGCAGCGTGCCGGTCGCGGTGTCGCCCGGATCGTGGGGATGGTCGATGACGTCGTAGACGCGTTCGACGGCCGCCCGCGCCAGCTGGGCGTTGACGATCAGGTTCGTCAGCAGTCGGGCGATGCCGGTCATGGTGGCGACGTACGTGCTGAACGCGACGAAGGTGCCGGCCGTGATCGCGCCGGTCATCGTGAGGTAGCCGCCCACGACGATTACCCCGACCATGCCCAGCTGCGGGATGGCGGCCAGGGTCGGGGCGAATCGAGCATTGATCCGGGCGGCGCGGAGCCGGCGAGCGAACACCGTCCGGCACCGGGTGACGAGGTCGTCGACCGCGCGTTCCTCCTGGCCGAAACCCTTCACGACCCGCACGCCGGTGACGGTCTCCTCCACGTGCTGGGCGACGTCGGCGGCGGCCTGCTGCGCCGACCACGTCGCCGCGAACAGCCGACGCCGGGTACGCCACACCTCGAGGGCGATGAGCGGGGCGATCAGCAACGCCACCCCGGTCAGGAGCGGCGACAGGTACGCCATGATGGCCAGGGCCACGACCATCTGCACCGCGGCGCCCAACGACAGTGGCGCCATGGCCAGCAGACTCTGGACGACCTGGATGTCGGAGATCGAGCGGGACACGATCTGTCCGGTGCGGATCTGGTGCTGGCTGCGGCCGTCGAGGTGCAGCAGGGTGTCGAGGAGTCGGAGTCGCAGCGTGTTCTGCACGTTCACCGCGAGCCGTCCCGCGAACACCCGCCGGCCGAGATGGCAGGCGTAACGGACGACGGCGAAGACGACCAGCGCGACGATCACGGTCTGTAGCGAGAGGCCGTCGTCGACGACGCCGGTGGCGTGGTCGATCGCGGCCTTGGTCAGCAGCGGCATCAGCACGTCCACCCCGACGGCGACCAGGGTGAAGATCATCGTGACGACAGCGACGCGTCGGTATCGCCAGGACTCGCCGACGAGCCGGCGGATCCAGCCGGGCGTGGCTGCCGACTGCGGGGACGGTGCGGCCGCCGCGGTCACCACGAACCGGGTGGGAGCGGATCCGGGGTGGGTGCCTCACTGAAGTCGACGTCGATGACCCACGTCCGGGGTGCCGGCCCGAACGCCTCGCGCGCGTTGTGGACGACCTTCCGGCCGAGGGCGCGACTCCCCACACCACCGATGACCGCACCGATACCGGCGGGCATGAGCTTGCCGAAGATCAGCGGCGCCCGGCGGATCGCGTACTTCTTGACGAGTTTGTTCACCAGGGTCTTGTTCAGTTTGGTGATCGCACCGGATGGCAGGGCGGCTCCACCGAGTCGGCGCAGCGCACCGCCTCCGGTGCCGACCACGCGACCGAGGGCCAGCACACCCTCTTCGCCCAGCGCGACGGTCATGACCAGGGCCTTGCGACGCTCGGACTCGTGCACCGGGATGCCGTGCACCTCGGCGATCGACAGCGCGAGCAGGGCCGACGCCTCGAGGAAGAACGCCGTGTCCCCGGTCATCGCCCCGAACGCGGTCATCGTGCCGACACCGGGCACCGCGGCCGCCGCGCCGACGGCGCCGCCGGAACCGGTGACCGCGTTCAGATAACGCTTCTCGAGCCGCTCGATGATCTGCGCGGGTGAGTCGTCGGGGTACTTCCGCCGCAGTGAATCGACGTACTTCTTCACCGCGGGTGCCTGCAGTCGCTGTGCCCGGTCCAGGATTCCGCCGGTCACCTCGACGGCCTTGCCGGGGGGCGTACGGCCGTGGTCTGCCGAAAGTCCCTGTGACGCCTTGTCTTTCATTCGGCCGCCGCTCGTTCCGTCGGTACCCAGTCCGCTGCGGGCACGACCTCGGCCGGTGGTGGGGGACCGGGGGGTGTGCCGTCACCGAACGGGCGACCGCCCAGGTCGTCGCGATGGTGTGCGGTGAGCCAGCCGCGGAGGTCCGGGCCCTTCGGCACGATCTGCGTGGGATTCACGTCGGTGTGGACGATGTAGTAGTGCTGTTTGATCTGGGTGAAGTCGGTGGTGTCGCCGAAGCCGGGCGTCTGGAACAGGTCCCGGGCATAGGCCCACAGCACCGGCATCTCGCTCAACTTGCTCCGATTGCACTTGAAGTGGCCGTGATACACCGCGTCGAAGCGCGCCAGGGTGGTGAAGAGCCGGACGTCGGCCTCGGTGATGGTGTCGCCGACCAGGTAACGCTGCGTCGACAACCGCTCGGACAACTCGTCGAGTTTGGTGAACAACCGGTCGTACGCCGCGTCGTAGGCTTCCTGGCTGCCGGCGAATCCGCAGCGGTAGACGCCGTTGTTGACCTCCGTGTAGATGCCGTGGCTGACCTCGTCGATCTCGTCGCGCAGACGCTCCGGGTAGAGCTCCGGCGCGCCGTCGCGATGGAAGGCGGTCCATTCCAGCGAGAAGTCGATGGTGATCTGCGGGAAGTCGTTGGTGACGACCTCGCCGGTCGGCACGTCGACCATCGCCGGCACGGTGATCCCCTTCGGGTAGCCGGGGATCCGCTTCTCGTAGGCGTCCTTGAGTCGCGGGATCTGCAGGACCGGGTCCACCCCGCCGGGGTCGAGGTCGAAGGTCCACGAGTTCTTGTCGTGCGTGGGACCGCACAGCCCGAGCGAGATGGCGTCCTCGAGGCCGAGTAGCCGCCGCACGATGAGAGTCCGGTTGGCCCACGGGCAGGCCCTGGCTGCGACGAGCCGGTACCGGCCGGCCTCCACCGGATAGCCGTCCCGGCCGTCGGCGGTGATGCGGGTCTCGATGTACTTCGTGTCCCGGACGAACTCCTCGCCGGTCATCACGTACGAACCCTGTTCGCCCTCGGACGCGGTGCTCTGCTCGGACTCTGTGCTCATGGGCTCCACAGTAATGATCCGGAGCGACATCCCGCCCCGAGCTGCCGCGAAACCCGTGATCGCGCGGGCCGTTCACGAATCGGACAGGGTGAGTGGTGTGTCTCGGAAACAGGCGACTGGTCTCCGGCGTTCGATCGGCGCCTGGCTGCGTTGTCGTCGGTCGAGATAGCTCCGCTATCGCTCCCTCCTCCGCCTTGCCAGCTCACCGATCGCTCCACCGGAGACCGGCCACCTCTTTCCGAGACACACCACTAGCATCGAGGAAATGCAGTCGAGCGACGCCGCCCGCGGCCAGAACGCGGGCACCGACGAGATGGTCACCGGCCGCCCGTGGGCCGCGATGCTGGCGCTCTGCGTGGGCTTCTTCATGATCCTCGTCGACATGACGATCGTGGCCGTGGCCCAGCCGCGTATCCAGGCCGACCTCGACACGAACGTCAACGGCGTCGTCTGGGTCACCAGTGCGTACCTGCTCACCTACGCGGTGCCGCTGCTGATCACCGGTCGCCTGGGCGACAAGTTCGGCCCCAAGACGATGTACCAGCTCGGTCTCGCGGTCTTCACCGCGGCCAGCCTCTGGTGCGGCCTGTCGTCGTCGATCGGTGAGCTGATCGCGGCCCGCGGTCTGCAGGGTGTCGGCGCCGCCCTCATCACCCCGCAGACGATGGCGCTGATCACCCGCATCTTCCCGGCCGAGAAGCGTGGCGCGGCAATGGGGGTGTGGGGCACGGTCGCCGGCGTGGCGACCCTCGTCGGTCCGCTGCTGGGAGGCGTGCTGACCGACGCGTTCGGCTGGGAGTGGATCTTCTTCATCAACCTGCCCGTCGGCCTCGCCGGTCTCGTCCTCGCGGCCGTTCTCGTCCCGCGGGTCAGCACCAACGACCACCAGTTCGACTGGATCGGTGTCGGTCTCTCCGCGGTGGGTCTGTCCGCGTTGGTCTTCGGCATCCAGGAGGGGGAGACCTTCGACTGGGACACCTGGATCTGGCTGCTCATCGTCGGCGGGGTCGCCGTCCTGGGGGTCTTCGTCTACTGGCAGTCCCGCATCCGCACCGAGCCCCTGGTCCCGTTGTCGTTGTTCCGCGACCGCAACTTCTCGCTGTCGACCATCGGCATCGCGTCGATGGGCTTCGCGGTGTCGGCGATGATGATCCCCCTGACGTTCTTCCTCCAGCTCGTCGGTGGGATGTCGCCGACGGAGTCGGCGGTCGTCCTGGTGCCGATGGCGGTGCTGACCGGTGTCCTGGCTCCGATCGTGGGCCGGGTGGTCGATCGCGTCCACCCACGCACGATCGTGTCCTCGGCACTGCTGCTGAACGCGATCGCCATCGCGTGGCTGGGCTTCGTCGCCCGCCCGGAGACCCCGGTCTGGTTGATCGTGATTCCGTTGTGCCTGATGGGCGTGGCCTCGGCCGGTATCTGGGCGCCGCTGGCCGCGACCGCCACCCGCAATCTGCCGTGGCATCAGGCCGGGGCCGGGGCCGGCGTCTACAACACCCTGCGGGTCATCGGTTCGGTCCTCGGCTCCGCCATGATCGGAGCGCTCCTGCAGACCCGGCTGGCGGCCGAGCTGCCCGGCGTCGACGCCGAGAACGCCCAGGACGGTGCGGCCGGGCAACTGCCGGAGTTCCTGCGCGAGGGGTTCGCGACCGCCATGGGGCAGTCTCTCTACCTGCCCGCGGCCGCGCTGCTGATCGGCGTCGTGGCGACCTTCTTCTTCGTCCGGCCCGCGCATCAGACGGTCCCACCGCAGGTCGTCGACCCGCACGCGGTGGGCGCCGACGCCGGTCGGTCCGACTCGGTGCCGGGGTCGACGGCGTAGGCGAGCGCGCGTCCCACGATCTGTCGGCACCCGACCGTAAGGTTGCGCCCATGCGGATCGTGCACACCTCCGACTGGCACCTGGGCCGGACGTTCCACGGGGTCGAGCTGCTCGCCGACCAGCGTCGCGCACTGTCGCATCTGGCCGCACTGGTCGACGCGGAGTCGGCCGACGCCGTCATCGTCGCCGGTGACGTGTACGACCGGTCCGTCCCGTCCGCCGACGCGGTCCGCGTGTACGACGAGGGCCTGGCCGAGATCGCCGCTGCGGGAGCACAGATCGTCGTCACCTCGGGCAATCACGACTCGCCCACTCGCCTCGGTGCGGGGTCGGGATTCGCCGCCGCCGGTGGCCTGCATCTGCGGACCTCGATCGCCGACATCGACCGTCCGGTCATCCTGTCGGACGCCCACGGAGACGTCGCGTTCTACGGCATTCCCTATCTCGAACCCGACACCGCGCGACGCCACCTCGGCGTCGAGTCGATCGGCGGGCACACCGCTGTCCTCGACGCCGCCATGACTCGCGTCCGCACCGATCTGGCTGCGCGCCGGGTTCGGTCCGTGGTCGTCGCCCACGCCTTCGTCAGCGGGGCCGCGGCCTCCGGTTCGGAGCGCTCGATCAGTGTCGGCGGGGTGGAAACGGTTCCCGCCGAGACGTTCTCGGGCGCCGACTACGTCGCCCTCGGGCATCTGCACTCGCCGCAACGTGTCACCGACACGGTCCGGTACAGCGGTTCGCTGCTGCCGTACTCCTTCGGTGAGCGAACCCACCGGAAGGCGGCGCTGGTGGTGGAGCTCGACGCCGACGGCGTCGCCGAGGTCCGCGCACACGAGCTGCCCGTCGTCCGCGAACTGAGCTCTCTCACCGGCGTTCTCGGCGACCTGCTGACCGACGAACGGTACGCCGCGGCGCAGGACCACTACGTCGAGGTGACGCTGACCGACCCGGTCCGCCCGACTGACGCGATGCGTCGGCTGCGCGAGCGGTTCCCGTTCGCGGTCCATGTGCAGTGGGAGCGGCCGCATTCCGGCTCCGGCGTCGACTACCGTTCCCGCGTGCGCGGCCGGACCGACGCCGAGATCATCGCGTCGTTCATCTCCGACGTGCGCGACGAGCCGACCAAGGGGGAGCGGGTGCTCCTCGAACGCGCACTCCGCGCCGTGGTCGGTGAACCCGAGTCCGACGCGGCCGAACTGACCCTGTTCGACATCGAGGCGATCGTCGCGGAGTCCGCATGAGGCTGCACCGTCTGCGCGTCCGGGCCTTCGGTCCGTTCGCCGACGAGATCACGGTCGACTTCGACGACCTCGGCGGTGACGGACTGTTCCTGCTGCACGGCCAGACCGGCGCCGGCAAGACCACGGTCCTCGACGCGGTCGCCTTCGCGCTGTTCGGCCGGGTACCGGGCGTGCGCGACACCAACCGGCGCCTGCACTCGGATCACGCTGCGGCCGAGGATGTCCCGGAGGTCGAACTCGAGGCGACGATCGCGTCCCGCCGACTCCGGATCACGCGGTCGCCCGAGCACGAACGACCCAAGAAGCGCGGCGACGGCACCCGCAAGGTGAATGCCCGGGCGACTCTCGTGTGGGTCGACGGATCCGGGCCCGACCTGACCCGCATCCCCGAGATCGGCGACGCCGTGGTCCGGCTGCTCGGGATGAGTGCCGATCAGTTCTTCCAGGTGGTCCTGCTGCCGCAGGGCGACTTCGCCCGATTCCTGCGCGCGCACTCCGATGAGCGGGAAGCGTTGCTGGAGCGGTTGTTCGACACTGAGCGGTTCGGTGACCTCGAGGAGTGGTTGCGTGACCGGGCGCGGGAGAGCGCGGCGAAGCTGACCGAACAGACCGCCGTGCTCGAGCGGGTCGCCGGTCAGATCGTGGCGGTGGGCGGGGTCGAACCGACCGCCGAACCCGACTTCGACTGGGCGCAGGAATGTCTCGAGCGTGCGCGCACCGCCGCGGAGCGCACGCGCCTCGAGTCAGGTGCGGCGCAGGCCGCGGCCGACCAGACGCAGGCCGCGTACGAGAGCGGGAGCCGGCTCGCCGAGCTGCGTCGCCGGGGGCGTGCGGCCACCGAGCGACTCGCACGGCTCGCGGACGGCGAAGCCGCTCTGAGCGCGGCGGCGCAGGCTCGTCGGCAGGCCCTGCAGGCGGCGCCCATCGTGCCGCTCGCCGACGACGCCGACCGTGTCACCCGCGAACTCACGGTCGCCGAGCAGGCCGTTACGCGTGCGCACGCAGAGCTGTGCGCGCTGCCGGAGGGTGAGTCGCTGTGCGCCGGCGGGTCAGACGAGGATCTCGACGCACGCCTGGATGCGGCGATCGACCGCTGGACCGAGGAGTCGGGGCGGTGGGAGCCCCTCGCCGAACGCGTCGCGCAGCGGCCGGCTCTGGTCGCCGAGATCCAGACCCTGGACTCGGCCATCGTCGAGGCGGACCGCCGCACTGCCCAGACCCGGACCCTGCTCGACGCCGCGCCGGGCCGTCGCGCCGAGGCCGTCGCCGCACTGGCGGAAGCGGGGGAGTTGCGGATGCAGGGCCCGAAACTCCGGGCCGAGCGCGACGCACTCCGCCGCGTACGCGACGCACTCACCGACCGGGACGAGGTGCTGGTCCGGCTCGCGACCGCGGAGAAGGAGTTGCTCGACGCCCGCGACGCCAATGCCGCTGCGCGGGAGCGCGTGCTCGACGCCCGCGAGCGTCGCCTCGCCGGGATGGCAGTGGAACTGGCGGGCGGGCTCGTCGAGGGTGAACCCTGCGTCGTGTGTGGTTCAGAGACGCACCCTCGACCGGCCACCGACGACGGCGACGCCCCGGCGTCCGAGGTCACAGCCTACGAAGACGCGGCAGCGGCCGCCGAGGAGCGGGCGAGCGCGATCAAGGCCATCGCGCAATCCGCGGTGGCGGCTCTCGTCGAACGCCGTACGCATCTCGACGCCGTGATCGGTGGTGCTCGTTCCGACGCCGTCGACGCCGACCTCGCCCGGGTGGGCGCCGAACTGGCTGCCGCGGAACGTGCCGCGTCGCGACTACCCGCGCTGCAGACGGCGGTCGATCGGATCGACGCCGAGGTCGATGGGTGGCGCACCACCCTCGCCGACGACGAGTCGGCCCAGTCCGCCCGTCGCGAGCGGGTGACCGCGTTGCGGCAGAACCTCACCGAGCTCGATGAGGCCGTCCGGGAGGCAACCGGCGGCCGCGGCGGGGTCGCCGAGCGGCGCCGTGAACTCGCCGAGCTGGTCCGTCGCACCCGTCGTCACCGGAACGCCCGGCAAGAAGCCGCGCGAGCGCGGGACCGGGTCGCCGAGGCGACCGATCGATTGTCCGCGGCGTGTGCCGACGCCGGGTTCGACGATGTCGCCGCCGTCCGAGCGGCATTCGCCCCGGACAAGCAGATCGCGGCGTGGGACACGTTGCTGCAGGAGGCCGCCAGTCTGCGCGCCGCTGCCGAGGAGACCCTCGCCGACGAGGATGTGCGCGCCGCGATGTCGACTCCGGAGCCGGATGTCGAACAGCTCACCGCAGACCGTGATGCCGCCCGCCGCCGCCTGGACACCGCCGCGAAGGAACACGCCGTGGCCGGCCGGCAGGCGGCCGACCTCCAGGAGTACGTCACCCACTTCTGGGAGGCCATCGACGCCCTGGCGCCTCTGCAGGCACGCCACGCCGAACTCCAGGGACTCGCCGAATTGGTCAGCGGGCGCGGACAGAACGCGCGCCGGATGTCGCTGCGGTCCTACGTGCTGGCCGCGCGTCTCGACGAGGTCCTCGTCGCCGCGTCGGGGCGTCTCCGCGAGATGTCCTCGGGGCGTTACGAGTTCGTCCACACCGACGCCGCGGGTGTGCGGGGCCGGCGTGGCGGCCTCGGTATCGAGGTCCGCGACGAGTACACCGGCGCGCTCCGCCCGACGACGACGCTGTCCGGCGGCGAGACCTTCTTCGCATCGCTTGCCCTCGCACTCGGACTCGCCGATGTCGTCTCCGCGGAGTCGGGCGGCCGCGTGCTCGACACCATCTTCATCGACGAGGGATTCGGCACCCTCGATCCCGAGGCGCTCGACCTCGTCATGGGGGTCCTGGATGACTTGCGGGCCGGCGGGCGTGTCGTCGGCGTGGTGAGTCACGTTGACGAACTCCGGGCCCGAATCCCTGCCCAGCTGCACGTCCTCCGCGGCGAGCACGGGTCGTCGGTCCGAGTGCAGAGCCCGCTCGGCGTGTCCTGAGCTGCCGATTGGGATGTCGACGGATCGGTGCGCTAGGCTGAGTCCCGCCCGATGAGCCCCCGTAGCTCAGGGGATAGAGCGTCTGCCTCCGGAGCAGAAGGCCATAGGTTCGAATCCTATCGGGGGCACTGTGACATCCATGCCAGCCTCCGCCTGGTGTGCGCCCACTGTGTAGTTGGAAAGAGATTCACGCGGGCGCACCATTGCCGCAGAAGCGCCACTCGCGATCAGAAGTGCCGGTGACAACCGGCGCAGAGGTCCTCGTGTGGCGTTCTTGCGTTGGCGTCACACGTACGGCTCGGTGAGCATTTCGAGCAACTGGCCCGACGGGTCCTTGAAGTACACCCGCCGGCCCTCCTCGGTCGAGATCTCGTTCGGGCGACGCATCTGCGGATCGGCCCAGTGGTCGACGCCCCTACGACGAAGTGCGTCGTAACCGCGGTCGAACTCGATGTCGTCCATCAGGAACGCCATGTGGATGGGCTCGGCGACCGGCGCCGGTGCGAGCTGCAGCAGCGTGTCGTCGTCGAGGAGGATGTTGACGAACGGGCCCCAGCCGGGGGCGGGCCGAGCCCCGAGTACGTCGAGGTAGAAGTCGGCGGATTCCTGCGGATCGTGCGCACCGATGATGATGTGATTGAAACTGACTGGCATGACGAAACTTTCGTCCTGGCGCCTCCATGCCGGACGCGGTCCGCCACCGGCACGCGACGCTGGGCAGCAGCATGCCACAGTCGTGAGCAAATCGCGACAATCCCGCGCGTGGGTGACATCGGGCGAATAGTCTCCACCTGTGCTGAACCGCTGGAGAATCCGGAACGACTTTGCGCCCGACCTGCGCCGGGTGGCGCTGATCGCGCCCGCACAACTCGTGTCCCGGCGCACGCTCCCCGTCGTCCGTCGGCTCTACCGGGTACGCAACGGACGGGCGCCGGTCACCACCGCGACGACACCCAGCGGCGTCGAGGTTCGGGTGTTCCGTCCGGCGCACTCCTCAGGTCGCCTGCCCGCGCTGCTGTGGATCCATGGGGGCGGTTACATCACGGGCAGTGCCGCCCAGGACGATCGCTGGGCGCGGGCGATGGCCGAACGTGTCGGCATCGAGGTGGTCTCCGTGGACTACCGCCTGGCCCCGGAACATCCGTACCCGGCGGCCATTGAGGACTGTTTCGACGCGCTGCGGTGGATGACCGGCCAGCCGGACATCGACACGACCCGCATCGCGATCGGCGGCAACAGCGCCGGTGGGGGACTCGCTGCGGCACTTGCCTTTCGCGCACGCGATGAAGGGGTGGGGTTGCGATTGCAGCTGTTGACCTACCCGATGCTCGACGACCGCACGCGCGAGCCCGATCCGCACCACCGCCTCTGGAACGCCTCGGCCAACGCCTTCGGGTGGTCCAGTTATCTCGGTGGTGCGGACACACAGGAGGCCGTCCCGGCGCGGCGTACCGACCTCGCGGGATTGCCGGCCGCGTGGATCGGGGTCGGCACCCTGGACCTGTTCGCCACCGAAGACCGCGACTACGCCGAGCGGCTGCGCGCGGCAGGGGTCGACTGCCAGGTGGACGTGGTGCCCGGCGCTTTTCACGGTTTCGACATCGTCGCGCCCCGAACGTCGATCGCGCAGGATTTCTTCGGCCGTCAGTGTGAGGCCGTCAGACGCGCTCTCGCGCACGACTGAGCCGACCGGTCACCTCAACCCATTGGCAACTCGATGCGCCGCAACGGATCACCGCCGTCGACAAGCAGCACTCCGCCCGGACGCAGCGCCCGGGCCACGGCCCCCACGGCCGCGTCGTAGAGATCGGGGTGTCGCCCGTCGAGTGCGCCGACGCGCAGAGCGAACGCCACGTCGAACGGGATGCGCGTGCCGAGATCGAAGTCCTCGATGGCGCTGCAGTCGAAGTCGAGTCGGTCCGGACCGAAGCCGCCGGCGATCGCGGCCCGGCGGGCGGCGTTCACGGCTTGAGGCGACCGATCGATGCCGAGTACGAAGCCGTCGGGTCCCACCCGCTGCGCCACCTCGCGTGCTGCCGGCCCGGGCCCGCAGCCGATCTCGAGGACTCGCAGACCAGGGGCCAGTGGCAACGCGGCGACCGCGGCAGCGAGGCGTGGTGAGAGCATGCCGCCATCATCGCCGTTTGGAGAGCCGCGTGGCCCGACCGAACTTGCTCACCTCACCGGCGTGCCCGCCGTGCGGGGCGCTCAGTTCAGCGGAAGTGGTTGTGCGCCACGCAGGGCCAGCATCTGGGTGATGATGGCGATCTCCTTGTCCTGGGTCCGTTTCATGCTCGACGCCAGGTCGCGGACATAGGCCTGCTCGACGTTCGCCGGGTCGGCGGCGTACTCCATCATGTGCAGACCGCCCTCGTGGTGACGCAGCATCAGCTGGAGGAACCGGATGTCGACCTCGGGACCCCGCATCGCACGGAACTGTTGCATCTCCGCCGACGTCGCCATCCCGGGCATCGGCGGCTGTTCGGCGTCGGATTCCGCGGCACCCGCCGCTGGTGCGCCGGAGGCGGGTGCCGACATGTCCCCGTGGTCCATGTCCCCGTGGTCCATGTCTCCGTGGTCCATGTCTCCGTGGTCCGAACTGCCGTCGCCACCGTGGCCGTGATCGTGACCGCCGGCTGTGTGATCCGCGGGATCGGAGTGGTCGTGCCCGTTAGTCTCGGAACCGCCGTGGCCCATCCACGCCATGGTCGCGCCGGGGTTGGTGACGGGCTGACCCCACCGCGTCAGCCACGACTGCATCTGGCCGATCTCATTGCTCTGGGCGGTGAGGATGTCGAACGCCATGCTCCGCACCTCGGGGTCGGTGCCGTGTTCGAGTTCGATGGCGGCCAGTTCCACACCCTGCTCGTGGTGGCGGGTCATGTCCTGCGCAAAGCCGACGGCCGCCGAGTTCGCAGCCGGGGAATCGTCGCCGGTGGAGTCGTCGGCGAGGCTCGCCTGGATCAGCAGTCCCAGGCCGAGACCGAACAGGAGGAGTGCGGCGCCGCCCAGGGCGAGCAGGATCCGTGGGCGCGACGACGGCTCGGCCGTGTCGTCCGGACCCTCGGGAGTCGTTGTCCCGTCCCGCGATTCGGGCCGGTCGCTGTTGTCGGTCATCGCTGGTCCTCGCCGATCTCGTCGGGGCGTGCGGCCCGGTCCGTTACCTGGTCTGCTGGTCGGGTGGGAACCCGCGTCAGCCCGCGGGCTGCTGGTTGCCGCCATCCATCGGGACGGCGTCGGGGCCGGGCTCACCCTCGTCGGCCGGCGGGGGGTTCGACGGATCGAACCCGGGGATGGCGGTACAGGTGGCCTGGGTCTCGGGGTACGCGGCGGTCTGCGGGTTCTCCGGGTAGACCCCGGGCATCATGTTGCGGCGTAGCGCGGTGATGAACTGGTTGACGCGCGGATCGCGGGCGGATTCGAGCTTGAGCTGGTGTCCCCAGCTCTGCAGCGACACCGGCTGGTCGAGTCCGGGGTAGGGCGAGAGGAACAGGTACTGCTCACCGCGGACGAGTTGCTTGAGGTAGTCGAGGTCCTCCGGTGAGATCGTGTCCGGGTTGTAGGTGATCCAGACCGCGCCGTGTTCGAGGGCGTGGACGGCGTTCTCCGACCGCAGCGGGTTCGGGTAGACGACGCCGGTGCAGGTCGCCCAGATCTCATCGTGCGGTCCGCCGAACGGAGGCGACTGGTCGTAGGCGACACGCTGGGTCGCGGTGACGTGCCGCGCGGCCTCGTAGTAGCGCTTCGTGACACCCGGGATGTTCGCCGACGGATCGGGATTCTGCGGTGAGGGCACGAACTCGGACACCGTTTCCACGGCGAAGTCGTCCTTCTGTTCGGCCCGCCGCTCGTTGAACTTGGGGACGAGGTAGATCGCGAGTCCGGCGATGAGGCCGATGACCACCACGACGGCGCCGATCAGCATCCAGTCGACCTGACGTCCCGTCGCCGAGGGAACGGATCCTGCTCGCTTGCGGGACTTGGGGACGTTGGCCCCTGGTTTGCGCGCCATTGACTTCTTTCCTCATCCGACTGCGGGGGCCGAGCGGACCCGCGGGAGACCCGGCCCGCGCTCGGCGCACACGAGTGTACTGGTGGGCCCGATGGGTGGAGCAGGGTGCGATTGTCGGTGTAGTGGCCGCGGCCAATAGGATGGTGTCCTGTGACTCCCGCCGACCTGGCCGCGCTGCTGCGCGACGTGACCCTGACCGTGGTCCGCGACCGCGGACTGGACGAGAACCTGGTGCCCGACTCCATCGTCGTCGAGCGCCCCCGTCACGCTGACCACGGCGACTATTCCACCAACGTCGCCCTGCAGATGGGCAAGCGGCTCGGCGTGAACCCGCGGGAACTCGCCGGCTGGCTCGCGGAGGCGTTCGCCGCGGCCGAGGGTGTCGCGAAGGCCGAGATCGCCGGTCCCGGGTTCGTGAACCTCTGGCTCGGGGCCGCCGCGCAGAACACCGTCGTCGCGGCGGTGCTGGCCCGGGGTGCGGACTACGGCCGCGGAAACGAACTCGCCGGCTCGGTCATCAACCTCGAATTCGTGTCGGCCAATCCGACCGGGCCGATCCACCTGGGCGGTACCCGCTGGGCGGCCGTCGGCGACGCGCTCGGCCGCGTGCTGGCCGCTCGCGGTGGTGCGGTCACGCGCGAGTACTACTTCAACGACCACGGTGCCCAGATCGACCGGTTCGCCCGGTCGCTGGAGGCCGCGGCACTGGGCAACCCGACCCCGGAGGACGGCTACGCGGGCGATTACATCGCCGACATCGCCGCGAAGGTCGTCGAGACGGTCCCCGAGGTGCTGTCGCAGCCCGACGCCGACCGCCTCGAGACGTTCCGTTCGGTCGGGGTGGACCTGATGTTCACCCACATCAAGCAGAGCCTCCACGACTTCGGCACCGACTTCGACGTCTTCACCCATGAGGACAAGATGTTCGCCACCGGCCTCGTCGACGAGTGCATCGGCGAGCTCAAGGCCAACGGCAACCTGTACGAGAAGGACGGCGCGTGGTGGCTGCGGTCCACCGAGTTCGGTGACGACAAGGACCGTGTGGTCCTCAAGAGCGACGGCAACGCCGCCTACATTGCGGGCGACATCGCCTACTACCGTGACAAGCGCAACCGCGGCTTCAACCTCTGCATCTACATGCTCGGCGCCGATCACCACGGGTACATCAGCCGGCTCAAGGCCGCGGCGGCGGCGCTCGGCGACGACCCGGCCACCGTCGAGGTGCTGATCGGCCAGATGGTCAACCTCGTGCGCGACGGCACGCCGGTCCGTATGAGCAAGCGTGCCGGCACGGTCATCACGCTCGACGACCTCGTCGACGCGGTCGGCGTCGACGGCGCGCGCTATTCGCTGATCCGCTCGTCGGTCGACGTCAACATCGACATCGATCTCGACCTGCTCACCAAACAGTCCAACGACAACCCGGTGTACTACGTGCAGTACGCCCACGCGCGGATGTCCGCACTGGCCCGCAACGCCGCTGACCTCGGGGTCGTGTCGTCGCTGGACCATCTGGACCTGCTCGACGATCCCGCCGAGGGGGAATTGATCCGCACCATCGGCGATTTCGACGATGTCGTCGCGACCGCCGCCACGTTGCGCGAGCCGCACCGGGTCTGTCGCTACCTCGAGGTCCTCGCCGGCACCTACCACCGGTTCTATGCCAAGTGCCGTGTCCTGCCGCAGGGTGACGAAAAACCGGCGGACATCCACCGGGCCCGGCTCGCCCTGTGCGAGGCCACCCGTCAGGTCCTGGCCAATGGGCTGGGTCTCGTCGGCGTCACCGCGCCGGAGCAGATGTGAACGCCCACCCCGCCGGCCCCCGGCACGCCGAACTGCTGGCCGCGCCCCATCTAGCCGAGCGTCCGAACGACCCGGCCGTGCTCGCCGCCATCCCCGCACAGGTGTGGCCACGCAACGCATCCCGCGACGAATCGGGCGAGCTGCGGTTGGCCGGCGTGCCGGTGAGTCAGCTCGCCGAAGAGTTCGGGACGCCGGCGTTCGTCGTGGACGAGGCCGACTTCCGGTCGCGCTGCCGGGACATGATGGCGGCGTTCGGCCCGTACGGGCGAGTGCACTATGCGTCGAAGGCGTTCCTGAGCACCGAGATCGCGCGCTGGGTCGACGACGAGGGGCTGTCCCTGGACGTCTGCAGCGGTGGTGAACTCGCCATCGCACTGCGCGCCGGTTTCCCGCCGGAGCGAATCGCATTGCACGGCAACAACAAGAGCGTCGACGAGCTGCGCGCTGCGGTCGATGCCGGAATCGGGCACGTCGTCCTCGACTCGATGATCGAGATCGATCGGCTCGACGCGATCGCCGGCGAACGCGGTGTCGTCGCCGACGTGCTGGTGCGCGTGACCGTCGGTGTCGAAGCGCACACCCACGAGTTCATCTCGACCGCACACGAGGACCAGAAGTTCGGATTCTCGCTCGCCGGTGGGATCGCGATGGAAGCCATCCGGCGGGTCTTCGCGACCGACAACCTCAGGCTTGTGGGTCTGCACAGCCACATCGGGTCGCAGATCTTCGACATGGACGGATTCGAGCTGGCCGCCCACCGGGTGCTCGGACTGCTCCGCGACGTCGTCGGCGAGTTCGGTGTCGAGAAGACCGCGCAGATGTCGGTCGTCGATCTCGGTGGCGGACTGGGGATCTCGTACCTCCCCGACGAGCGTCCGCTGCCGGTGCAGAAGGTGGCGGAGACGCTCGCGGCGATCGTCGAGCGGGAGTCGGCAGCACTCGGGCTGCCCGTGCCGACCATCGCCGTCGAACCGGGCCGCGCCATCGCCGGTCCCGGCACGATCACGCTGTATCGCGTCGGCACCGTGAAGGACGTCGCACTGGGCGGCGGCGCCGTACGACGCTACGTCTCCGTCGACGGCGGCATGAGCGACAACATCCGCACCGTTCTCTACGACGCCGAATACGACGTGCGGCTCGTGTCCCGGGTGTCGGAGGCCCGTGCGGTGGTGTGCCGGGTCGTGGGAAAGCATTGCGAGAGCGGCGACATCGTGATCAAGGACTGTTGGCTGCCGGAGGATCTCGGCCCCGGCGACCTGATCGCGGTGGCGGCGACCGGTGCCTACTGCTACTCGATGTCGAGCCGATACAACATGACCATGAGACCGCCCGTGGTGGCGGTGGCCGACGGGAACGCCCGGCTACTGCTGCGCCGGGAGACCATCGACGACTTCCTCAGCCTGGAGGTGGGCCTGTGACCGAATCCGTGCAGAACACAAGTGGCGCAACCGATGCGGACTCGCGCACCATCGGTGTCGCGGTGCTCGGCATGGGCAATGTCGGTGCCGAGGTGGTGCGCATCATCACCGACAACGCCGACGACCTCCGGGCGCGCGTCGGGGCTCCCGTGGAGATCCGCGGCGTCGCGGTGCGGGATCTCGGCCGTCCCCGCAAGATCGCGCAGGATCTCCTGACCGACGACCCGGCGGCACTCGTCGCGCGCGACGACGTCGACATCGTCGTGGAGTTGATGGGCGGCATCGACCCGGCCCGCGGTCTGATCCGGTCGGCGCTCGAGAGCGGCAAGTCGGTGGTGACGGCGAACAAGGCGCTCCTCGCCGAATACACCGGCGAACTCGCGACCGCCGCGGCAGATGCCAAGGTGGACCTCTACTTCGAGGCCGCGGTCGCCGGCGCCATCCCGGTCATCCGTCCGCTGATGCAGTCACTGGCCGGCGACACCGTCGAGCGGGTCAACGGAATCGTCAACGGCACCACCAATTTCATCCTCTCCGCGATGGACGAGACGGGCGCCGACTACGCCGACACCCTCGCCGAGGCCGGCCGCCTCGGATATGCCGAAGCCGATCCGACGGCCGACGTCGAGGGCTACGACGCCGCGGCCAAGGCGGCGATCCTCGCCTCGATCGCCTTCCACACGCGGGTCACGGCGGCCGATGTGCACCGCGAGGGCATCTCCTCGGTCACGTCCGCGGACCTGGTCGCGGCCAAGAAGTTCGACTGCACGATCAAACTGCTCTCGATCTGCGAGCGCGTCCGCGACGCCAATGGCGCGCAACGGATCTCGGCGCGCGTGTACCCCGCGCTGATTCCGCTGACCCACCCGCTGGCGACCGTGAACGGCGCGTTCAACGCCGTCGTCGTGGAAGCCGAGAACGCCGGGCGGCTGATGTTCTACGGGCAGGGTGCCGGGGGATCACCGACGGCATCGGCGGTTCTCGGCGACATGGTCATGGCCGCCCGCAACCGCGTGCACGGCGGGCGCGGACCGCTCGAGTCGACCTACGCCTCCCTGCCCGTCGCCCCGATCGACGACGTGTTCACGCGGTATTACGTCTCGATGCGGGTGGCCGACAAGCCCGGCGTGCTGGCGCAGGTCGCGGGGGAGTTCTCGAAGCGGTCGGTCAGCATCGCCGCGGTGCGCCAGGAGGGCGCGGGCGACGACGCCCGCCTGATCCTGGTCACCCACCGCGCCCCCGACCGAGCTCAATCGGATTGTGTTGCGGCGCTTGAAGACATGGACGCCGTCATCAAGGTGTCGAGTGTGTTGCGATTGGAAGGTACCGATGACTGAAGCGACTTCTACGCCTGTGCACCGCGCGTGGCCGGGCCTCATCGAGGCCTACCGGTCGCGGTTGCCCGTCGCCGACGACTGGAAGGTCGTCACGCTGCTCGAGGGTGGCACCCCGCTGATCAGTGCGCCGCATCTGTCGTCGCTGACCGGCTGCGAGGTCTACCTCAAGGTGGAGGGTCTCAACCCCACCGGTTCGTTCAAGGACCGCGGCATGACGATGGCCGTCAGCAACGCGGTCAACAACGGCAAGACCGCGGTCCTGTGCGCATCCACGGGCAACACCTCGGCATCAGCCGCCGCATACGCCACCCGGGCCGGGATCACCTGCGCCGTCCTGATCCCGCAGGGCAAGATCGCGATGGGCAAGCTCGCTCAGGCGGTCATGCACGGCGCCAAGATCATCCAGGTCGAGGGCAACTTCGACGACTGTCTCGAACTCGCGCGCAAGGCGACCGCCGAGTTCACCGAGATCGAACTCGTGAACTCGGTCAACCCGGCGCGGATCGAGGGTCAGAAGACCGCCGCCTTCGAGATCGTCGACGTGCTGGGCCGTGCCCCCGACGTCCACGCTCTGCCGGTCGGCAACGCGGGCAACATCACCGCGTACTGGAAGGGCTACAAGGAGTATCACGCCGACGGCGTCTCGTCGTCGGTGCCGCGCATGCTCGGTGTCCAGGCCGCCGGCGCCGCGCCGCTGGTGAACGGTGCGCCGGTGAAGGACCCGGAGACCGTCGCCACCGCCATCCGCATCGGCTCCCCGGCCAGCTGGAACCAGGCCGTCGCCGCGAAGGACGAGTCGAACGGGCAGTTCCTGGCGGCCACCGACGAGAAGCTGCTCGAGGCCTACCGCCTCGTCGCCGGCAAGGAGGGCGTGTTCGTCGAGCCGGCGTCGGCGGCCAGCGTCGCGGGTCTGCTCGCCGCGAGTGCCGACGGCTGGATCGGGCGGGGCTCGACCGTGGTGTGCACGGTCACCGGCAACGGTCTGAAGGACCCCGACACCGCGCTGGCGGGCATCCCGGCGGTCGAGGCCATTCCGGTGGACCCGGTGGCGGTCGCGGATGCTCTCGGTGTCGGCTGACGGGGCCGGGTCCGCGGCGGCTGCCGCGGGAACGGTGCCGGTAGGGCTCTCGACGAGGGTCCGCGTGCCCGCCTCCAGTGCCAATCTGGGGCCCGGATTCGACTGTCTCGGAATAGCTCTCGGAATCTACGACGAGGTGATCGTCGAGACGGTCCCGGATGGCGTCACCCTCGAGGTCGAGGGTGAGGGCGCCGACGCCGTGCCCCGCGACGACTCGCACCTCGTGGTGCGGGCGCTCACCCGCGGACTGGCACACGCCGGGCTGCGGGCCCCCGGTCTGACATTGCGCTGCGTCAACCGGATCCCGCATTCCCGGGGTCTGGGTTCGTCCGCCGCCGCCGCGGTGTCGGGTCTCGCCGCCGCATCGGGCCTGATCTCGGCCGCCGGCCTCGGTCCGGGGCTCTCGGCCGACGAACTGGTACAACTGTCCAGCGAATTCGAGGGCCACCCCGACAACGCGGCCGCGAGCGTGCTCGGCTCGGCGGTCGTCACGTGGACCGAATCGGCCGACGGCGTCGCCTCGTATCACGCGCACCGCCTCCCGGTGCACCCCGACATCTACGCAACGGTCTTCGTGCCCGACACCGAGTCGTCGACGTCGTTCACCCGCGGACTGCTCCCGGATTCGGTCCCGCGCGCCGACGCCGTGTTCAACCTGAGCCGGTCGGCCCTCGCCGTCGTCGCGCTGACCACCGATCCGCGCAACCTCATGGCCGCGTCCCAGGATCGGCTGCACCAGCCGTACCGGGCGTCGGCGATGGCGCCGACGCACGATCTGGTCAGCGCGCTGCGTGCGCGTGGACATGCCGCGACCGTGTCCGGAGCGGGACCGACCGTCCTGGTGCTCGGTACGGCGCCGGTGCCCGCCGAGATCCGTCAGCTGGCGCAGGGCCTCGGATTCGACGCCCGGTCGGTCGCCGTCGCCGGCGGCGTCGAGATCACCGTCGGCTGATCGGCGTCGTCCGCACGACCGCCGGAGTGAATGCGCATTCATTTGGCGCTTCCGGCGTGTTGCCCCTATCATGCGAACGGGGTTACCATATTCTGGTCTAGCCGCGCAGGCTTGTCCTGCCGCTTCTCATCCTTCACCGATCGGAGATGACCGGCTGTGTATCCGGGCCGGGGTCATGGATCTCTGTCGACGGTGCCGAAGCGCAGGTGTTTCCGGGCACGCTCGCAGCGGACCACACATTCTCACCGTCCACCGCGGACGGACTCCCTAGCGCACAGAAGCAGGGAAACGTAGACCTCACGCAGTTCTCGTCTGCGGGAGGAACGAAAGGACTTCCGTGACCGATACGGACCTGATCACCGCACCTGCCGAGCAGGAATCCGCGGGTTCGGCCGGCCCCGACTCGGGACGACCGGCCACCAAGACACGTGCACGAACCGGCCTGTCCGGCATGGTGCTCAGCGAACTGCGGACGGTCGCCGGTGAACTCGGCATCAAGGGCACCTCCGGGATGCGCAAGGGCGATCTGATCGCCGCGATCAAGGAGCGCCAGGCGGGTGGCGACGCCCCGGCCGCGAAGAGCGCTCCCGCCCGGTCGAAGGCTGGCACGTCGAAGCCGGCGACGAACGACGACCAACTGGCCATCGGCGACTCCCCGGCAACGGCCGGGGCGGACTCGACCGAGAAGAACGACGCCCCCCGGAGCGGCGCGCGCACCCAGCGCGGCGCCGGCCGCAAGGCCGCTGCCGCCGACGCACCGGCCGAGGCGTCGTCCACCGAGACCGCGAACGCCGACGCTACGGGACCAACGAACAACCCGGCTGCCACCCAGGCCGACGGCTCGAGGAACGGCGCCGACGCGGCGAAGTCCGAGGCCCAGGCCGGGGATGCACCCAAGGGCGGCAGCGCTTCCGAGACCGACTCGTCGGAGACCGGTGCGGGACGCGAGCGACGCCGCGGCCGTGACGGCTCGGGCGAGGCCGCGGGTGACTCCGACGGCAACGACCAGCGCACTCGCCGCAACCGCAACCAGAACCGCGACAACCAGAATCGCGACGGGGGCCAGAATCGCGACAAGCAGAACCGCGACGGCAACCAGAACCGCGACGGAAATCAAAATCGTGACGGGGGCCAGAACCGCGACGGTGGTCAGGACGACGACGGCGAGGGCGGCGGTCGCCGTCGGGGCCGCCGGTTCCGTGAGCGTCGTCGCGGCCAGAATCGCGACACCCCGAACGAGCCGCAGGTGTCCGACGATGACGTGTTGCAGCCCGTCGCCGGCATCCTCGACGTGCTCGACAACTACGCCTTCGTGCGCACCTCGGGGTACCTCGCCGGTCCGAACGACGTCTACGTCTCGATGAACCTGGTCCGCAAGAACGGACTTCGACGCGGCGACGCGATCACCGGTGCGGTCAAGGTGCCGCGCGAGGGCGACCAGCAGAACCAGCGCCAGAAGTTCAACCCGCTGGTGCGGCTGGACACCGTCAACGGCGGAGACGTCGAGACGGCCAAGCGTCGCCCCGAGTTCAACAAGCTCACGCCGCTGTACCCGAACCAGCGCCTGCGACTGGAGACCACCCCCGAACGACTCGACACCCGTGTGATCGATCTGATCATGCCGATCGGCAAGGGGCAGCGCGCCCTGATCGTGTCGCCGCCGAAGGCCGGTAAGACGACAATCCTGCAGGACATCGCCAACGCGATCGCGACCAACAATCCCGAATGCCACCTCATGGTCGTCCTCGTCGACGAGCGTCCCGAGGAGGTCACGGACATGCAGCGTTCGGTGCGGGGTGAGGTCATCGCCTCGACCTTCGATCGGCCGCCGTCAGACCACACCTCGGTGTCCGAGCTCGCGATCGAGCGCGCCAAGCGACTCGTCGAGAGCGGGAAAGACGTTGTGGTGCTGCTGGACTCGATCACCCGTCTGGGTCGTGCGTACAACAACGCGTCGCCCGCGTCGGGTCGGATCCTGTCCGGTGGTGTCGATTCGACCGCGCTGTACCCGCCGAAGCGGTTCCTCGGCGCGGCGCGCAACATCGAGAACGGCGGATCGCTGACGATCATCGCCTCGGCGCTCGTCGAGACCGGCTCCACCGGCGACACGGTGATCTTCGAGGAGTTCAAGGGCACCGGCAACGCCGAGCTCAAGCTCGACCGCAAGATCTCCGAGCGCCGGGTGTTCCCGGCGGTGGACGTCAACCTGTCGAGTACTCGTAAGGACGAGCTGCTGCTGTCGCCGGAGGAATTCTCCATCGTGCACAAGCTGCGTCGCGTGCTCTCGGGTCTCGACTCGCAGCAGGCCATCGACCTGCTGATCAGTCAGCTCAAGAAGACCAAGACGAACATCGAGTTCCTGATGACGGTGCAGAAGACCGCACCGGGCGGGAACAACGACGACTGAGTTCGTCCGGCATATCCCCGCTCCCTGAGGAGCGAGCTTGCGAGCGTCATATCCCCGCTCCCTGAGGAGCGAGCTTGCGAGCGTCACGAAGGGTCCTGGTGAGACGACGGGTTGCGAAGACCCTTCGTGACGCGCCCTCCGCAAGCTCCGGGCGCTCCTCAGGGAGCGGGGTTGGACGCGCCCTCCGCACGCTTCGGGTGCTCCTTAGGAGCAGGGGGCAGGTCGTTCTCTCGGCTTGGAGAAGCAGTGTGAGACGGTACGGGTGCGCGACTCGCGCGGTGCCCTCTCAGCCGGCGAGGTCGGCCGCCAGGTGTTGCCACGCCTGCGCACTCGGCGGTGCGACGGCCCCGGTCTGGGTCACGATGAGCGCGCACTCGCCTCCGCGGCTGTAGATCTCGAGTGATCCCGTGCGGTCCCACACCCCGCGGGGCCACGTCACCCAGCATTCGCCGACGAGATCGAAGTTGATCATCACGCGGGTGCTGCCGGATGCCAGCACCATCTGGCCCCGATGCTCGCGGGCTCCGTCGAGACGGTCCTGGCGCATCTGGATGCGTCCCGGCGCCGCCGTCGCGAAGGTCACGGTCATCCCCAGTCCCGCTGCGTGCTCGAGTGCGGCGATCACCGCACGTGTCTCGACGCGGACGGTACGCGCGCAGTCGAGATGGGGGAGGGCCGCCAGGCGGGCGACACCTCCGTCGGTGAGTACCGCGTCGAATTGTGCGACCTGATCGTCGTCGATCGAGGCGGACGGCTCCACGCATTGTGGCGCAGGCGAATCCACGAAGGGTCCATCGAGGACCGCGGCCGCGCGGCCGCAGGTCATCGCCTCGAACGCCAGCCGGTCGGAGTTCTCCGTCAGGTAGGTGGCGTGAGCGGTGTTGCCGCGGTGGTCGAACAGTCGCAGGGTCGGCGGAACGTGGGCGGCGGGATCGCTGAGCAACGCCGACGACAAGCGAGAGGGGTTGAGCCGCAGTGCGATCTGCTGCGAGTCGACACGTAGCGGACCGCCCACGGCCGTCGGGAGGTCATGGACGCCGACCGCGTTCATGATCACCGGACCGGCAACGGTCACGCCGACGACCTGGGCCAGGCCGGGCAGGCGCGCGGCGACCGCGGGGACGTCGTGATTCACCGAGGATCCCGCGAATCCGGCTGTCCGCAGCAGGATCTCGAGATCGCTGCGGGCCTGCGGATGGTCCCCGGCGGAGTGGGTCATCTCAGTAGACGTCGCGTGAGTAGCGATTCTCCGCGCGCAGGCGATCGACGTAAGCCACGGCCTGGTCGGGCTCGAGACCACCGTGTTCGGCGACGATCTCGTGCAGCGCCGCGTCGACGTCGTCGGCCATCGTCGTGGCGTCGCCGCACACATACAGATGCGCGCCGGCCTCGAGCCACGCGAACAGCTCACCGCCGTGTTCGCGCATCCGGTCCTGGACGTAGACCTTGTGTTCCTGATCGCGGGAGAAGGCGAGGTCGAGCCGGTCGAGAAGCCCGTCGGTGACGAACCGGTCGAGCTCCTCGGCATAGAGGTAGTCGTGGCCGCGATGCTGGTCACCGAAGAACAGCCAGTTGCCGCCGGGTGCGCCGGCCGCGGCCCGCTCATGCAGGAAACCGCGGAACGGGGCGATGCCGGTGCCCGGGCCGATCATGATGGCCGAGACGTCGTCGGCGGGCAGCCGGAACTTCTTGTTGGGGGAGATGAAGACGGGCACGGTGTCGCCGGGCGCGCAGCGGTCGGCCAGGTGGGTCGAGCACACACCTCCGCGATCCCGGTCGGCGACGCGGTAGCGCACCGTGGCCATCGTGATGTGGACGGTGTCGCCGTGGACCCGCGGGCTCGACGAGATCGAGTACTCGCGGTGCGCGAGGGGACTCAACTCCTCGAGCAGTTCCTCGGGAGTCGGGGTGAAGGTCGGGTCCAGATCCAGGAGATCGAGGACGTCGAGTCCGTGGAGCCACGCGTCGAGTGCCTGCGGGTCACCGGCGTCGAGAAGTCGGGCGAGTTCGGGGTGTCCGGTGCGTTCGGCGACGACCCGGACGAGGTACTTCGACGGCGCGCCGATCTCGTACCTGCTGGTCAGTGCCTCGCGCAGGGTGTAGGTCGCCTTGCGGTCGGCGATGATCTCGTCGCCCACCGCGCGCAGCCGGGCGAGCAGGAGATCGACCAGCGCGGGATCGTTCGTCGGAGCGATGCCGATGCCGTCGCCGGGCTCGTAGGTGATGCCGCTGTCGCCGAGATCGAGTTCGAGATGCCGGACCTCCTTGGCCGATCCGGGACCGGAGAGGAGTTCGTTCCGTACGACCGTCGCCGGGTAGGGATTGCGCCGGTTCCACGGCGATCGGGCCGTCTTGCCGGTACGACGGGCGGGGGAGGTCCGTGCGGTGTCGACTGCGAGGCTGCTGCCGGTGGAGGCGGCGTCGTACATCGAGGATTCCTTCGGGGACGGGGTGCGGGGGAGCGTGTGCCGCCGACAGGGCGGGCGACGCCACGGTACTACACTTAGGCAACCCTTACGAGGATCGCGATCTGCGTCACGTGCAGTGGAGTGCGGGTGGCCGTGCCGGGAATGGATCCGAGCGGCCTGCCGTTGAGGCACCTGCGACCGCGGTGACCGGGATTTTTCCCGGGTGATGCCCCCGTGGCATACTGATCGGTCGAGTCCGGTTCCGGTTCACACCGTCGACAAGCGACGGTGACCCGGCGACCTCAGAAAGGGACAGTCAGACATGAAGCAGGGAATCCACCCCGAGTACGCGACGACCACCGTCGTCTGCGGCTGCGGCAACACCTTCGAGACCCGCAGCACCGCTGCCAACGGTCGGATCAACGTCGAGGTCTGCTCGCAGTGCCACCCGTTCTACACGGGCAAGCAGAAGATCCTCGACACCGGCGGCCGCGTTGCCCGGTTCGAGAAGCGCTACGGCAAGCGCGCCAAGTAGACCACGCTGCGACGCCCGCCCGACGATGTCGGGACGGGCGTCGCTGTGTTTTCCGGTCAGAGTTCTTCCCGGTGTCGCCGATCATCCGGCGTGCGCCGGTCGACAAGTGAGGTCGCCTTCATGAGTACGCAGAGTCCCTCGGCCATCGACGACATCCTGGCCGAGCACTCGGGTCTCGAACGCCAGCTGGCCGATCCCGCCCTGCACGACGATCCCGCCGCGGCCCGTCGCGTCGGCAAGCGATTCGCCGAGCTCGCGCCCGTCATGGCGACCTACACCCGGTTGAAGGCGGCACGCGAGGATCTCGAGGCCGCACGGGAACTGGCCGCCGATGACGCGTCGTTCGCCGCCGAGATCCCCTCTCTCGAAGAGGCCGTCGAGGAACTCGACGCGACGTTGACCGACCTGCTCGCCCCGCGCGACCCCCACGACGCCGACGACGTGGTCCTGGAGATCAAATCCGGTGCGGGCGGCGAGGAATCGGCACTGTTCGCGGCGGACCTGGCCCGGATGTACCTCAAGTACTGCGAGCGTCACGGCTGGAAGGCGCAGGTGCTCGGCGTGACCGAGTCCGATCTCGGCGGCTACAAAGAGGCCACCTTCTCGATCAAGTCGAAAGAGGCCGTGCGCGACGGGGTCTGGTCGCGACTGAAGTTCGAGGGCGGTGTGCACCGCGTCCAGCGGGTGCCGGTCACCGAGTCGCAGGGCCGCATCCACACGTCGGCGGCCGGGGTGCTGATCTACCCCGAGCCCGAAGAGGTGGCCGAGGTGACGATCGACGAATCGGAACTGCGCATCGACGTCTACCGCTCGTCCGGCAAGGGCGGCCAAGGCGTGAACACCACCGATTCGGCGGTCCGGATCACCCACCTGCCCACCGGAATCGTCGTCACATGCCAGAACGAACGTTCGCAGTTGCAGAACAAGGCGCGCGCGATGCAGGTCCTCGCCGCCCGGCTGCAGTCCGCAGCCGAGGAAGAGGCGGAGGCCGCCGCCGCGCAGGGTCGTGCGGCCCAGATCCGCACCGTGGACCGGTCCGAGCGGATCCGGACCTACAACTTCCCCGAGAACCGCATCACCGATCACCGGATCGGTTACAAGGCCAGCAATCTCGACGCGGTCCTCGCCGGTGACATGGACAACCTGCTCGACGCGCTCGTCGCCGCGGACCGGCAGGCCCGCATGGAAGCGGAATAGGTGTCGTGACCGGCAGGCCGACCCCGGTGCCGGACGAACTGCGTGCCGCAACCGCCCGTCTCGCCGCGTCCGGGATCGACTCCGCACGCCGTGACGCCGAATGGCTGATGGCGCACGTGCTCGGGATCGATGCGGGCCGTCTCGTGCTGGTGGACGCGATCGACGACGCGCCGGCGCGCGCGTTCCGGTCCGCGATCGACCTGCGGTCGCAGCGGATTCCGTTGCAGCACATCATCGGGACCGCCGCCTTCGGCCCGGTCGAGCTGGCCGTCGGCCCCGGAGTGTTCATCCCCCGGCCGGAGACCGAGTACCTCCTCGAATGGGCGGTCGACCGACTCCGGGCCACCCCCGGACCGCATTCCGCGGCCGATTTCTGCAGCGGCAGTGGGGCACTGGCGATCGGCATCGCCGCGATGAGTCCGGCGACGCGGGTCGTGGCGATCGAGGCCGACGAGGACGCGCTGGTGTGGTTGCGTCGCAACGTCGCCGCCGCGACACCGGCCGTCGGGTCACGGGTCGACGTCGTCGCCGCGGACGTCACCGACCCGGATCAGGTCGGGGGAGCCGTGCCGGCCGGCAGCGTGTCGGTCCTGGTCACGAACCCGCCCTACGTGCCGCTCGACGCCGTGGTCGGACCGGAGGTCGCCCACGACCCGGCTCGCGCGGTCTTCGGCGGCGCGGACGGGATGTCGGTCATCGTGCCGATGGTGCCGGTCATCGCCCGCACGCTGACGCCGGGTGGCGTCGTCGGGATCGAACACGACGACACGACCGCCGACGCCGTCGTGTCGTGCCTGCACGCGCACGGCGACTTCGAGGAAGTCACCCGGCACACGGATCTGACGGGCCGGCCGAGGTTCGTGACGGCGCGCCGACGGCAGGCCGGGTCCGTCGGACGCGGCATGGCAGGATGATCGCGTGAGCACTGTTTTCGACTGCAACGATCCACAGAACCGCTCGTCGGGGATTCGGGCGGCGGTCGGGGCGGCGAAGGCCGGACGGCTGATCGTGATGCCCACCGACACGCTCTACGGCGTCGGATGCGACGCGTTCGATTCCGACGCCGTCGGTGCGCTGCTGGCGGCCAAGCACCGCGGCCGGGACATGCCGGTGCCGGTCCTGGTCGGCTCTTGGCACTCGATCGACGGACTGGTCCTCTCGGTGCCGCAGCCTGCCCGCGACCTGATCGAGGCCTTCTGGCCGGGCGGCCTGAGTCTGGTTGTCCGACAAGCACCCTCGCTGGCGTGGGACCTCGGCGACACCGACGGCACCGTCATGCTGCGGATGCCGCTGCACCCGGTCGCGATCGACGTTCTGCGCGAGGTGGGGCCGATGGCGGTCTCGAGCGCGAACGTCTCGGGGCGTCCGCCGGCGACCACCGCCGACGAGGCGCGCGAACAACTCGGTGACGAGATCGCGGTGTACCTCGACGGTGGCCCGGCGCCGGCCGCGCAGGCGTCGACGATCGTCGATGTCTCCGGGCCGAGTCCGCGCATCCTGCGCGAGGGCGCGGTCTCGACGGACGCCGTCGCCGACGTACTCGACACGGACCCGGCCGCGCTGCTCGCGGAGCGATGAGCCCCGACGCGCCGAGGTTCGGACCACACGGCGTCGAGGCGGGCAGCGCCCCGACCGGTGACGCCGCGGTCGACGCCCTGGTGAGCCGCGAGGTCGGCCGGCGCCGCGACACCTTGCAGCTGCTCGCCAGCGAGACCGAGCCGACGCCCGGGGTGCGTGCCGCGATGGCGTCGGTCTTCGACGCGAAGTATGCGGAAGGGTATCCCGGGGCGCGCTACCACGGCGGTTGTGAGGTGGCCGACGAGCTCGAGGAGCTCGCCGTCGGACGGGCCCGCGCGCTGTTCGGCGCCGAGTACGTCAATGTCCAGCCGCTGTCGGGGAGTGCGGCGAACCTCGCCGTCTATGCCGCCTTCGCCCAGCCCGGAGACCCGGTGCTCGCGCTGCGCCTCGAACACGGCGGCCACCAGACGCATGGTTCTCGGGCGAACTTCTCCGGCCGGTGGTTCTCGCCATTGCACTACGAGGTCCGCCGCGACGACGAACTCGTCGACTACGACCAGGTCCGGGATCTCGCGCTGGTGCACCGCCCCCGCATCCTCGTCGCCGGCGCCGCGTCCTACTCGCGGACGTTCGACTTTGCGTCCCTGCGCCGGATCGCCGACGAGGCCGAATGCATCCTCTGGGTCGACGCCGCACATCTCGCCGGGCACATCGCGGCCGGCCTGCTGCCCTCGCCGGTGCCGCACGCCGACATCGTCACCCTGTCCACCAACAAGGTGATCCGCGGTCCGCGCGGCGGGGTCATCCTCGCGCGGGCCGAACACGGCGAGGCCCTGCGCAAGGCGGTCTTCCCGTTCGTGCAGGGCGGTCCCGCGATGCACGCCGTCGCCGCGAAGGCGGTCGCCTGCGCGGAATCCGGTACCGACGAGTTCGCCGGCTACGTCCGTCGTGCGGTGGACAACGCCCGCGGTCTCGCCGCGGAACTGGCGTCTCGGGGCGCCCGGGTGGTGTCCGGCGGCACCGACATCCACCTCGCGGTCGTCGACGTCAGCGGCTTCGGCATCTCCGGGATGGAGGCGCAGCACCGGCTCGGCGCGGCCGGGATCGTCGTCGACAAGGCGGTCCTCCCGTTCGACACCCGCCCCGTCTCCGAGGGATCGGCGATCCGGATCGGTACGCCGGTGGCCACCGAGCGCGGCATGACCGCCGCGATGCATCCGGTCGTCGCCGACGCGATGGCCGCGGCGATGTCGACGCGCGACCGTGAGACACACGAGCGGATCCGTCGCGAGATCGCCGCGCTGGCCTACGGGTAGCGTGGTCGCAATGTCAGAGACCCTTGCCCGTCTGACACCGGTGGTGGCGCGATGACCGGTGCCGCACCGGTGTTGCTCGCCGCCGCCGCGGACGGGGGAGGGACGGGGGTCCCCCTGCGCGAGCTCCTGCTCGTGGGGCTCACGGCCGCGGCCATGACCTACCTCCTGACCTCGGCGGTCCGCGTCTTCGCGATCCGCGCCGGCGCGGTCGCCGTGCCGCGGGTCCGCGACGTGCACGTGATCCCGACACCTCGCCTCGGCGGGCTCGGGATGTTCGGTGGAGTGGTCGCCGGCATCGCGCTCGCCGCGAACCTCCCCGCGCTCAATCGCGGATTCGCCTACACCACGGACATGACGGCGGTGATCGCCGCCGGCACGGTGATCGTCCTCGTCGGCGTCGTCGACGACCGGTGGGGCCTGGACGCGCTGACCAAATTCGTCGGTCAGCTCACCGCCGCCGGCGTCCTGGTGCTGCTCGGCATCAGCTGGCTGCAGCTCTACATCCCGTTCGCCGACATCGGCACGCTGGTGCTCGACCCGCTGCAGGCCGGTCTCCTCACGGTCGCGATCACGGTCGCGACGATCAACGCGATCAACTTCGTCGACGGCCTCGACGGTCTGGCCGCGGGATTGGGACTCATCGCCGCGGCGGCGATCTGTATGTTCTCGCTCGGTCTGCTGCGCGACCAGGGCGGCGACGTCAGCTACTACCCCCCGGCCCTCATCTCGGTGGCACTGGCCGGCGCGTGCCTCGGATTCCTCCCGCACAACTTCTCGCCGGCACGGATCTTCATGGGTGACTCGGGTGCGATGCTGATCGGTCTGCTGCTCGCCGCGGCCTCCACGAGTGCCTCGGGCCGTATCGCCGTGAACGCCTACGGACCGGCCGACATCTTCACGCTGCTGTCCCCGCTGATCCTGGTCGCCGCCGTCGTCTTCATCCCGATGCTCGACATGCTGCTGGCGGTGATCCGGCGGACCCGGGCCGGCGTCGGTTTCTACACCCCGGACAAGATGCACCTGCACCACCGCCTGCTCGAACTCGGGCACTCGCAGCGCCGGGTCGCGCTGATCATCTATCTGTGGGTCGGGGTGCTCGCGTTCTCGGCGGCGGCCAGCACGCTGTTCCCGCTGTCGGTGGTCGCCCCGGCCTTCGGTGCGGGCCTCGTCGTCGCGATGCTGGTGACGATGGCGCCGCGCCTGCATCGACGCCTCGCCGAACTGCGAACGTCGACGAAGGCGTACCGCTGACCGGCGTCTGCGACCCTGTCATTTCCGTGAGGGCGATACCTGGGCCTAAGGTAAGGAAACCGTAAATTATCGTGTACTATCGCCCGTAGTAGTCAACATGTGCGCAGACCCGGACACAAAGCCCCGGTTCTGTCTCACACGACGCAATACCCCCCGGTGAGACACCAAGAACGGTGTTGGTAGGGTCACAACGAAACGCGAGCTGACGCCCAGCGGCCATGTGTTGCTGCACGTACGCGGGTGATCCGTGCCATCGGTATGGAGTAGGAGAGCTGAGGAGGGACATGACCGCATCTGCCCCTGATTCGGCCCCCGTCTATCCCCAGGCGCCGACCGGACTCCGCCGCCCCGCGCTCATCGCGGGCGGGTTCATCGTGGTCGTGGCTGCCGTCTCGCTCGCCGTCGGACATCCGCTCTTCGCGGTGTTCTTCCTTCTCGGTGTCGCCGGGATCTTCGTCAACGCGATCCTCGTCCGACGTGCCGTCGACGTCGTGGTCGCCGACGAGAACCCGCGCAAGACCGCCCTTGCTCTCAACTCCGCCATGCGACTCGGTGCCATCACGGCGCTCGCGCTGCTGGCGGCTTTTCTGGTCCAACCCGACGGGTTGGGCGCGATGTTCGGACTCGCCATCGGCCAAGTGGTCTTGGTGCTGAACACGGTCATTCCGGTGATGAAAGGACTTCGTAGCCAACCATGACGACCGCCTTCAACCTTGCCGCAGAGGATGGCGAACCGGCCATCCAGGTGGGTCACTACACCAAGTTCGAGCTGTTCGGACTGACCTTCAACCTGGAGACCATCATCGCGACGGCGCTGGCCGCGGCGATCATGCTCGCGCTGGCGTTCTACCTGAAGTCGAAGGTCACCTCGACCGGCGTGCCGTCGGGTGTGCAGCTGTTCTGGGAGGCCATCACCATCCAGATGCGTGGGCAGGTCGAGAGTGCCATCGGCATGAAGATCGCCCCCTACGTTCTCCCGCTCGCGGTCTCGCTCTTCACCTTCATCCTGATCTCCAACTGGCTGTCCGTCCTGCCGGTCCAGGTCGGTCACCACGAGATCCTCAAGCCGCCGGCCGCGGACGTGAACTTCGCCTACGCCCTCGCGCTCTTCGTCTTCGTCTGGTACCAGATCGCCGGCTTCCGGAAGCGCGGCCTGCTGGGTCACCCGAAGCGGATCATCAAGGGCCACGTCGCATTCCTCGCGCCGATCAACGTCATCGAGGAGTTCACCAAGCCGATCTCGCTCTCGCTGCGACTCTTCGGCAACGTCTTCGCCGGCAGCATGATGGTCGCCCTGATCGCACTCTTCCCGCCGTACATCATGTGGGCGCCCAACGCGATCTGGAAGTCCTTCGAGCTCTTCGTCGGTCTGATCCAGGCGTTCATCTTCGCGCTGCTGACGATCCTCTACTTCTCGCAGTCGATGGAGACCGAGGATCACTGACCCGCCCGAACCCGGGCACCGCGCGGAGACGGACACGGCCGCGCCCACAACCGAACATGACGACCTGCTCCGGCACCTGTCGGCGCAACTCCAGACCTGACACACCAGATGTCAGCAACGAAAGGGAAATATCACAATGGATCCAATGATTGGCCTCGGCGCACTCATCGGTGGCGGCCTGATCATGGCCGGTGGCGCCGTCGGTGCCGGTATCGGTAACGGTCTGGCCGGTAGCCAGCTGATCGCCGGTATCGCTCGCCAGCCCGAGGCACAGGGTCGCCTGTTCACCCCGTTCTTCATCACCGTCGGTCTGGTCGAGGCGGCCTACTTCATCAACCTGGCCTTCATGGCGCTCTTCGTGTTCGCCACCCCGATCAGCGCCGGCTGATCGTCGCTCTCCCTTTTGTCGCCGAGTAGAAACGACACCTCACCACAATGACGCTTGCTGCAGAGAACTTCCTGCTCCCGAATGGAACGTTCTTCGTTGTCCTGCTCATCTTCGTGATTTTGCTGCTGGTCATCCGCAAGTTCGTGGTTCCGCCGATCCAGCAGGTCCTCGAGGAGCGGGACGCGATGATCCACCGCACCGTGGAGGACAACCGGACCGCCGCCGCCGAATTCGAGGATGCGGACGTCCAGTTCCGTTCGCTCCTCAAGGAAGCGCGCGGTGAGGCCACCGCCAAGCGCGACGATGCTCGCGCCCAGGGGCGGGAACAGCTGAACGAGATGAAGCAGCGAGCGACCGCCGAGGCCGACGCCGCCCTGCAGTCGACCAGCTCCGAGCTGGCGACGCAGGGTGAGCAGGCCGCTTCGACGGCTGCAGCTGATGTGGACGCACTCGCCAAGACGCTTGCGGCGCGTGTGCTCGGTGTCGACTCGGCAACTCTTTCCGATACCCGATCGACGAGCGGAGCGGTGAACTGATCATGGCTGCCAACACTGAGACCGAATCCGACCAGGGCCCCATCGGCACCTGGCTGCACGACATCGGTGCTGCGTTCGACCCCGCGATCTTCATCGCTCAGCTCTTCGGCTTCGCGGTCATCCTCTTCCTCCTGTGGAAGTACGTCCGGCCGCCGGTGGCGAAGATGATGCGGGATCGACAGGAGACCGTGCGTCAGCAGCTCGCCGAGAGCGAGGCCGCTGCCAAGCGCGTCGCCGACGGCAAGCAGGCCCGCGAGAAGGCGGTCGCCGAGGCCAAGGCCGAGGCGGAACAGATGCAGAAGGACGCCGCGGCCGACGCCGAGGCGATCACCTCCGACATCCGCGCACAGGCCGACCACGAGGTCAAGCGCATCTCCGAGCACGGCCGCAACCAGGTCGCCCTGGTGCGCGCCAACCTCGTTCGTCAGCTGCGCACCGATCTCGGACTCACCGCGGTCGACAAGGCCGGCGAACTGGTGCGCAATCATCTCGCCGACGACTCGGCCCAGGCGGCGAGCGTCGACCGGGTCATCGACGAACTCGAGGAGATGTCGTCGGGTTCGGCGAACGCGGTTCCCTCGAGCGCCTCGCTCGTCGGTCTGCACGCGATGCGTGCCGCCAGCCGCGACGCCGCTCTCGCCGTGTCGGAGCACTTCGATTCGGCGGCAATCGATCTCGACGGTTCGGCACTTGCCGACGCCTCGGGTGACCTCACCGCGGCCATCAACTTCCTCGGCGAGAACCCGGTGCTGCGCAAGCGCCTGGTCGAGGACGACGAGAACCCCGAGGGCAAGAAGGCCATGGTGCACCGTCTGTTCGACGGCAAGCTCGCCCCGGTCGTCGTCGAGGTGCTCGCGACCGCGTCGAGTCAGCGGTGGTCGTCGTCGAGCGACTTCGTCGTCGGTCTGCGTCGTCAGAACTCCCTGATCGTCCTCACCGCCGCCGAACGCGACGGGGTCATCGAGCAGGTCGAGGACGAGCTCTTCCGGGTGAGCAGAGTCCTCGAGGCCAACCCGCAGCTGTCCTCGCTGCTGTCCGACCACGGCAAGGACGCCGACAAGCGCGTCGACCTGCTGAAGAAGCTGGTCGGCGACAAAGTCGGCACCCACACCTGGACGCTGCTGTCCTCGACCGTGCGCCTGCTGCACGGCCAGGCCGCCGACGTCGCGGTCGATCAGCTCGCCGAGCTGGCCGCCGCCCGTCGCGGCGAGTCGGTCGCCCACGTGGTGTCCGCCTCACCGCTGTCCGATGCCCAGATCGATCGACTGTCGGGCGTGCTCGGCGGAATCTACGGTCGGACCATCTCGGTGCAGACCGAGATCGCCCCGGAACTGCTCGGCGGTCTCCGGATCAGTGTCGGCGACGAGGTCATCGACGCCGATGTCGCGACACGGCTGGCCAAGGCCGCCGAGACGCTGCCGCGCTGACGACCACCCCGACACACCCGAACCCACGAAGCCCAGAGCTCAGAGCCTTCGAGACTCCGAGCCACATCAAGGAAAGACGAGAACCCATGGCGGAGTTGACGATCTCACCAGACGAGATCAAGGGAGCGATCGAGCAGTACGTCTCGTCGTTCGAAGCCGAAGCGTCGCGTGACGAGGTCGGCATCATCACCGATACCTCGGACGGCATCGCCCACGTCAGCGGCCTTCCGAGCGCAATGGCCAACGAGCTCCTCGAGTTCCCCGGCGGTGTCCTCGGCGTCGCACTGAACCTCGACGAGGACGAGATCGGCGCCGTGATCCTGGGTGACTACGAGTCCCTGGAAGAAGGCCAGCAGGTCAGCCGCACCGGCGACGTGCTCTCCGTCCCCGTCGGTGATGCGTTCCTGGGACGCGTCATCAACCCGCTGGGTGCCCCGATCGACGGCCAGGGCGACATCGAAGCCGACGACCAGCGCGTCCTCGAGTTGCAGGCCGCCACCGTGCTCGAGCGCCAGCCGGTCGAGGAGTCCCTCGCCACCGGCATCAAGGCCATCGACGCCATGACCGCCATCGGCCGCGGACAGCGTCAGCTCGTCATCGGCGACCGCAAGACCGGCAAGACCGCGGTCTGCATCGACGCCATCCTGAACCAGAAGGCCAACTGGGAGACCGGCGACCCCACCAAGCAGGTTCGCTGCATCTACGTCGCGATCGGTCAGAAGGGTTCGACCATCGCCGGCGTCAAGTCCGCCCTCGAAGAGGCGGGCGCGATGGAGTACACCACCATCGTCGCGGCTCCCGCCTCGGACTCGGCCGGCTTCAAGTGGCTGGCCCCGTACACCGGCTCGGCCATCGGCCAGCACTGGATGTACCAGGGCAAGCACGTCCTCATCGTGTTCGACGACCTGACCAAGCAGGCCGAGGCCTACCGCGCCATCTCGCTGCTGCTGCGTCGTCCGCCGGGCCGCGAGGCATACCCCGGTGACGTCTTCTACTTGCACTCCCGTCTGCTGGAGCGTTGTGCGAAGCTGTCCGACGAGCTCGGCGGCGGCTCGATGACCGGTCTGCCGATCATCGAGACCAAGGCCAACGACGTCTCGGCGTTCATCCCGACCAACGTCATCTCGATCACCGACGGCCAGGTCTTCCTGGAGTCGGACCTCTTCAACAAGGGTGTTCGACCGGCCATCAACGTCGGTACCTCGGTGTCGCGCGTCGGTGGCGCCGCCCAGACCAAGGGCCTCAAGAAGGTCTCGGGATCGCTGCGTCTGGAGCTGGCCCAGTTCCGTGAGCTGGAGGCCTTCTCGGCCTTCGCCTCCGACCTCGACGACGCCTCGAAGGCACAGCTCGAGCGCGGTGCCCGCTGGGTCGAGATGCTGAAGCAGGACCAGTACAGCCCCTTCTCGGTCGAGGATCAGATCGTCTCGATCTACCTCTGCGGTGAGGGCCACTACGACTCGGTCCCGGTCGACGACGTGCGCAACTTCGAGACCCAGCTGCTGAGCCACCTGCACCACAACGCGACCGGTGTCTACGACTCGATCGCCGGCGGCAAGGTGCTCAGCGACGACCAGGCCGAGGCCCTGATCGCCGAGACCAACAAGTTCAAGAACGGCTACCTCACCCACGACGGCCGTCGCGTCGTCAACGAGGCCGAGGCCGAGGCGATGGATGCCGACAACGTCGAGAACGAAGAGATCAAGATCCGCAAGTGATCTCAGACGTCAACGGACATCGCGAAAAGGAAGGGGTGAGGGCTCATGGCCAGCATTCGTGAGCTGCGCTCACGCATCCGGTCGGTCCAGTCGACCAAGAAGATCACCAAGGCTCAGGAACTGATCGCGACCTCGCGTATCACCAAGGCACAGGGACGGGTGGCGGCGGCCAAGCCGTACTCGCAGGAGATGACCGCCGTGCTCTCGGAGCTGGCGAGCAACTCGGGATCGCTGGACAACCCGCTGCTCAACGAGCGGGAGAACCCGAAGCGCGCGGCGATCCTGGTCGTGACCAGCGACCGCGGTATGTGCGGTGGTTACAACGCGAACGTGCTCAAGGCGACCCGCGAACTCATCGCGCTCCTGCGCGACGAAGGCAAGGAAGCGGTCCTGTTCGTCATGGGTCGCAAGGGTGTCGGGTTCTTCAGCTTCCGGGGTCTGGAGATCTCGGACTCGTGGACGGGCTTCTCGGAGTCACCGCAGTACTCGGACGCGGCGACGGCGACCAGCTTCCTGGTGGACCTCTTCCAGGCAGGATCGGGCACCGAGGTCGAGCGCCCAGAAGGAGACGGCACCCTCGAGGGTGTCGACGAGCTGCACCTGGTCTACACGCGGTTCCAGTCGATGCTGGCGCAGGTGCCCGAGGTCCGGCGGATCGCCCCGCTGGTCGTGTCGCACGACGAGGATTCGTCCGACGACACGCCGTCGCGCAACTACACCTTCGAACCCGGGGCCGACGCCCTGCTCGACGCGCTGCTGCCGAAGTACGTGGCGACGCGGGTCTACGCGGCGCTGCTGGATTCGTCGGCATCGGAGTCGGCCGCGCGCCGCACCGCGATGAAGGCCGCGACGGACAACGCCGAAGAACTGTCCAAGTCGTTGTCGCGCGAGGCCAACCAGCTCCGCCAGGCCCAGATCACCCAGGAAATCAGCGAGATCGTCGGCGGCTCGAGCGCACTGGCGAATTAGCGTGCGCGCCAGCCGAGTCCGGATCGACGAGAACCCATACTTCGATAAAGAGGAAGTGACCCAAGCACCATGACCGCAGCAGTAGAAACCCCCTCCGCGCAGTCGGCGGGTTCCGCCGACGGGCGGGTCGTCCGCATCATCGGCCCCGTGGTCGACGTCGAGTTCCCGCGGGGCTCGATTCCTGAACTGTTCAACGCCCTGCACGCCGAGGTCGCTCTCTCCTCGGTCGCCAAGACCTTGACCCTCGAGGTCGCGCAGCACCTCGGTGACAACCTGGTGCGCACGATCTCGATGCAGCCGACCGACGGCCTGGTCCGCGGCGCGGCCGTGTCCGACACCGGCAAGTCGATCGTCGTGCCGGTCGGCGACGTCGTCAAGGGCCACGTGTTCAACGCCCTCGGTGACTGCCTCGACAGCCCGGGCCTCGGCCGCGACGGCGAGCAGTGGAGCATCCACCGCAAGCCGCCGGCCTTCGACGAGCTCGAGGGCAAGACCGAGATCCTCGAGACCGGCATCAAGGTCATCGACCTGCTGACCCCGTACGTCAAGGGCGGCAAGATCGGTCTGTTCGGTGGTGCGGGCGTCGGCAAGACCGTCCTCATCCAGGAGATGATCACGCGTATCGCGCGTGAGTTCTCCGGCACCTCGGTGTTCGCCGGCGTCGGTGAGCGCACCCGTGAGGGCACCGACCTCCACCTCGAGATGGAGGAGATGGGCGTTCTCCAGGACACCGCGTTGGTGTTCGGTCAGATGGACGAGCCGCCGGGCACGCGTATGCGCGTGGCGCTGTCGGCGCTGACCATGGCGGAGTACTTCCGCGATGTGAAGCACCAGGACGTGCTGCTCTTCATCGACAACATCTTCCGCTTCACGCAGGCGGGCTCGGAGGTCTCGACCCTCCTCGGCCGTATGCCGTCCGCGGTGGGTTACCAGCCGACCCTGGCCGACGAGATGGGTGAGCTCCAGGAGCGCATCACCTCGACCAAGGGTCGTTCGATCACCTCGCTGCAGGCGATCTACGTCCCCGCCGACGACTACACCGACCCGGCACCGGCCACGACCTTCGCGCACCTCGACGCGACCACCGAGCTCTCGCGTCCGATCTCGCAGCTGGGTATCTACCCCGCCGTGGACCCGCTGACCTCGACCTCGCGCATCCTCGAGGCGTCGATCGTCGGCGACGAGCACTTCCGCGTCGCCAACGAGGTCAAGCGCATCCTGCAGAAGTACAAGGAACTGCAGGACATCATCGCCATCCTCGGTATGGACGAGCTCTCCGAAGAGGACAAGGTCACGGTGCAGCGTGCGCGCCGTATCCAGAAGTTCCTCGGCCAGAACTTCCTCGTCGCCGAGAAGTTCACCGGCCAGAAGGGCTCGGTCGTCCCGCTCGCCGACACCATCGAGGCCTTCGACCGTGTCGCCAAGGGCGAGTTCGACCACCTGCCCGAGCAGGCGTTCAACAGCTGCGGTGGACTCGACGACGTGGAGGCCGCCGCCGCCAAGATCAGCGGAAAGTAGCGGTTCGCCATGGCTGAGAAGTCCTTCCACGTCGAGGTTGTCTCTGCGGATTCGAGCCTGTACTCGGGAGAGGCCACGTTCGTGATCGCGCAGACCACCGTCGGTGAGCTGGGTGTCCTGGCCAACCACGAGCCGCTCCTGGGCCAGCTGGTCCCGGGTGGCTTCGTGGTCATCGTCGAGGAGAACGGCAACCGTCGTGCGGCAGCGGTCGAGGGCGGGTTCCTCTCCGTCACCGGCGAGGCCGTCACGGTGCTGGCGGAGTCGGCCGACTGGGCCGACGACGTCGACGTCAACGCGGAGAAGACCGCGCTCGACGAGGCGGAGCCGGATTCGCCCGAGTACCACCGTGCTCACGCGCGTCTGACTGCGGCACAACACCTTTCCCGGTAGAGCGAGCCGCGCGAGCGGTTAGGGTCAACGACCGACCTCGGCCGGCCATCGGAATTCTCCGATGGCCGGCCGAGGTCGTTTGGCGTCTCATGTGCACGTTCTGGCATGCTTGTTCCACAGCCCCCTGTCCCGCGTGTATGCAGCCCAAGCCGTCTGGAGCCCTACCGGGTTCGACGCTTCGCCTATCCGCGGTGACTGCACGAAGGAGTAGGTGATGTCGCTGGCGGTCGTGATGCTCAGTGTGCTGCTGGCGGTGGCGCTCCTGTTGTGTGGCTTCCTGGCGCTGCGTCTGGCGCAACTCCGACGCGCGGGTACTCCGGTCCTGCTGCGCACGGTGCCGGCCGGCGTCGACCAGGGATGGCGTCACGGCACCGTGCACTACAGCGACGACTCTCTGCGCTACTACCGGCTCACGTCGCTGAAACCGGGGCCGAACGTGACGTTCGCACGACAGGGCATGGAGATCTCCGGTCGTCGCGCCCCCGAGGGCACCGAGACGGAGATCCTCGACGGCATGCTCATCCTCCAGGTGCAGACCGCCGGCCGCGCCGAGGACGACTACGAACTGGCGATGGGCCCGGGTGCGGTGACCGCGTTCCAGTCCTGGCTCGAATCCCGGCAGTCCGCGAGATCGCAGCGGCGCCGCAGCGCCTAGGAATCCGGCTGCGCCGGGGCTTTCCCGCCCGTCTTCGCCGGGTCTTGATGGACCGGCTTCGCCGGGGGCCGTTGCCGGTTGCCGCCCGGAACCCACTTGACGTCGCCGGGGGAGTTCGCGCCCTGCTGGTCGCCTCCCGCGGCGGGGCGAGTGCGGTTCGCCACCCGCGACAGGATGAACAGCAGATCCGACAACCGGTTCAGGTATTTCGCGGGCAGCACGCTGGTGTCGTCGGGGTGGGCGGCGACCGCGGCCCACGCCGAGCGCTCGGCCCGTCTGGTCACCGTTCGTGCCTGATGCAGCAGGGCAGCCAGCGGTGTGCCGCCCGGCAGGATGAACGAGTCCAGTGCGGGCAGATCGGCACCGAAGGAGTCGCACCAGCGCTCGAGGGCGTCGATGTAATCCTGCGCGATGCGCAGCGGCGGGTACTCGGGGTCGTCGACGACCGGCGTGGAGAGGTCGGCGCCGGCGTCGAAGAGGTCGTTCTGGACGGTCGTGAGCACTTCCCGCAGGTCGTCGGGGACGTCACCCCCGAGTGCCAGGGCGACACCGATGACGGCGTTCGCCTCGTCGCAATCGGCGTAGGCGACGACACGCGGATCGGTCTTGGACACCCGGGAGAAGTCGCTCAGCCCGGTGGAGCCGTCGTCGCCCGTTCGGGTGTAGATCCTCGTCAGGTGTACCGCCATGCGTCGAATGTACTGCGCCGGACCCACGGGATCGGACGCACGGTCGGAGGACGTACTGGCCGGTGGGCCGGTGACCCCGGACGGTTAAGGTGGCAGTCGTGAGCGATCGGTTTCTGGTGTCCGGGGGAGCGCGTCTGTCCGGCGAGGTGGCAGTGGGGGGCGCGAAGAACAGCGTCCTGAAACTCATGGCCGCGGCCCTCCTCGCCGAGGGGACGACCGTGCTGACCAACGCACCCGAGATCGCCGATGTCCCGCTGATGGCGGACGTTCTCCGCGGTCTGGGTGCGGTCGTCGACATGGACGGCGAGACGGTCACCATCACGGCGCCGGCGGAGCCGAAGTTCCATGCCGACTTCGCGGCGGTCCGGCAGTTCCGCGCCTCGGTCTGTGTCCTCGGCCCGCTGATGGCGCGTTGTCACCGGGCCGTCGTGGCGCTGCCCGGCGGAGACGCGATCGGGTCGCGGCCGCTCGACATGCACCAGGCGGGTCTGCGCGCCCTCGGCGCCACCAGCTCGATCGAGCACGGCTGCGTGGTGGCCGAGGCCGACACGTTGGTCGGCGCACCGATCGCGCTGGAGTTCCCGTCGGTGGGGGCGACCGAGAACATCCTCATGGCCGCCGTGCTGGCCGAGGGACAGACCACCATCGACAACGCCGCCCGCGAGCCGGAGATCGTCGACCTGTGCGTGATGCTGCAGCAGATGGGCGCACAGATCGACGGCGCCGGCACCTCGACCCTGACCGTCGTCGGTGTGGACCGGCTGCATCCGACGACGCACCGGGTGGTCGGAGACCGCATCGTCGGTGCCACCTGGGGGATCGCGGCCGCCATGACGCGCGGTGACGTCACCGTGCGCGGCGTGAAACCCGAGCACCTGCAGCTGGTTCTGAACAAACTGGGCGACACCGGCGCGGTGGTCGACACCTTCGACGACGGCTTCCGGGTCCGGCACGACCGCCGGCCCACCGCCGTCAACGTCTCGACGTTGCCGTTTCCCGGATTCCCCACCGATCTGCAGCCGATGGCGATCGGCCTCGCCGCCATCTCCGACGGCATGTCGGTGATCACGGAGAACGTCTTCGAGGCCCGGTTCCGCTTCGTCGAGGAGATGGTCCGTCTCGGTGCGGATGCGCGGACCGACGGCCACCACGCCGTCATCCGCGGGATCGACCGCCTGTCGAGTGCGCCGGTCTGGTGTTCGGACATCCGGGCGGGCGCCGGCCTCGTGCTGGCCGGGCTCGTCGCCGACGGCGTGACCGAAGTACACGACGTCGAGCACATCGACCGCGGGTACCCGCACTTCGTGGAGATCCTGCGCAGTCTCGGCGGTGAGATCGAGCGCGTGCGCGACTGAACCCTGTCCGATCGGACAGGTACCGGCCCGTCCGGCCGGGTGCACTGTGGTCGAGGACGGGCAGGACCCCTTGTCCCGGTTGTGATCTGGACGACATTCTCGTTGTGACAGACCAACCGTCACAAGGAGTTCACCACCATGGCCATTGAGCTGAACCAGATCTGGGACTTCCCGATCAAGGAGTTCCATCCGTTCCCGAAGGCGAAGCTGGGTGTCGGCGCGCACGACATGCTCGGTGTCGAGGCCAAGGACCTGGGCATGACCCGTGCGCTCCTGATGACGACGGGTCTACGCGGCTCCGGGATCATCGAGGAGCTGATCGGCAAGATCGAGTACCAGGGCGTCGACGTGGTGCTCTACGACCAGGTGGAGTCCAACCCCAAGGACTACAACTGCATGGACGCCGCGGCCCTCTACCAGTCGGAGAAGTGCGACGGCATCATCTCGGTCGGTGGCGGCTCCAGCCACGACGCCGCCAAGGGTGCACGTATGGTCATCGCCCACGACGGCCGCAACATCAACGAGTTCGAGGGCTTCTCCAAGGCCACCAACAAGGAGAATCCGAAGCACATCGCGGTCTCGACGACGGCCGGCACCGGCTCGGAGACCTCCTGGGCCTACGTCATCACCGATACCTCGGACATGAACAAGCCGCACAAATGGGTGGCCTTCGACGACACCTGCCTCGTCGACCTGGCGATGGACGACCCGCTGCTCTACTACACGTGCCCCGAGCACTTCACCGCCTTCTGCGGTTTCGACGTGCTCGCGCACGCGAGCGAGCCCTACGTGTCGCGTCTGGACTTCGCACCCTCGCTGGGCAATGCCAAGTACTCGATCGAGCTGATCCGCGACCATCTGCGCACCGCCGTGTACGACCCGCGAAACCTGGCGGCCCGCACCGGGATGATGTACGCGCAGTACATCTCCGCGCAGGCGTTCAACTCCGGCGGCCTCGGTCTCGTGCACTCGCTGTCGCATGCGGTGAGCGCGTTCTATGACAGCCATCACGGGCTGAACAACGCCATCGCCCTTCCCCGCGTCTGGGAGTACAACCTGCCGTCTCGCTACGAGCGTTACGCCGAGATCGCCGCGCTGCTCGGTGTCGACACATCGAAGATGACGACGGTCCAGGCCGCCGACGCCGCCGTCGAGGAGGCCATCCGGCTGGGCAAAGACCTTGGTATCCCGGACAACTTCGGTCAGCTGTCGACGAGCAGTTACGACAAGAACCGGATGAACACCGGCAAGTACGAGGGTCGTGGCGAGACCATGGATACCTCCGACAAGCAGATCCGCGCCATCGCCGAGCACATGATGGACGACTGGTGCACGCCGGGCAACCCGCGTGAGAGCACCGTCGAATCGCTGATCCCGATGGTGGCGCACGCATTCACGGGCAGCTACTGATCCGCCCGCTCGCCCGCCTGATCCGAGATCCCGACTGTTCCGAGAACCGCAGGCCGACAAGGAGTCCGACATCCGATGACGCACGTGTGCGCACCTCGGGAAACCGCCGAGGACATCACCCGGGACATCACCCCGGACAGCCGTTCCTTCCCGTCCGTGGAGGAGCTGACCGACGCGTTGGGTGAGCAGGGCTACCTGATCGGTCCGGAACTCGCGGTCGTCGTCCATCTCGCGACGCTCCTCGACCGGCCCCTCCTGCTGGAGGGGCCGGCCGGGGTCGGCAAGACGGAGCTGGCGAAGGCGTTGGCGGCGGCTTCGGGGCGCGAGCTGGTACGGCTGCAGTGCTACGAGGGTCTCGACGAGTCGCGTGCCCTCTACGAATGGGATTACGCACGACAGCTTCTCCATGTGCAGATGCTGCGCGATCGCATCAGTGCGGAACTCGCCGCCGAGACGACCCTCTCGGCCGCGAGTTCGGCGCTGGCGCGCGCCGAGGTCGGCGTCTACACCGAAGACTTCCTGGTGGCCCGGCCACTGATGGCGGCCATCACGTCGCCCTCGCCGACGGTCCTGCTCGTCGACGAGATCGACCGCACCGACGAGGCGATGGAAGCGGTGATGCTCGAGGTCCTCGCCGAGCGCCAGGTGACGGTCCCCGAACTCGGGACGTTCACGGCACGGTCGTCGCCGTGGGTCATCCTGACCTCCAACGACACCCGCGAACTCTCGCCCGCGCTCAAACGTCGCTGCCTGCACTTCCAGGTCGACTACCCGGATCCGCAGACCGAGCGGGACATCGTCGCGGTCCGCGCCCCCGACGTCGAGGAGACGATCATCGGCGAGGTCGTCGACCTCGCCCGGCGGCTTCGCGATCTCCCGTTGCGCAAGAGTCCGTCCATCGCGGAGGTCATAGACGCCGCGCGGGCCGCCTCGTACCTCGGAGCACGGGACGGACAGGTGGGCACGCCGATCGACGCCGAGCATCGCAGCGCTCTGCTGGCGTTGCTCGTGAAGTTCGGTTCGGACGGCGAGATCGCCCGTCGCGCTCTGTCTTCCGAACACGGAGGGTCGCCGCCGGCAGGCTCGCCGGTCGGCGTGGACGGGACCACGCCCGGAGGGTCGGTGACCGCGCGCGCCTTCGGAGCGGGGCGCGCCCGCAGTGCGGGTGTCCGACCGGGACGATGACGCCGATGACTGCGGCGTCGGCCACCCCGGTACCCGTCGCGAAGGCGAGGCGGGCGGACCCGCTCGACCTGCTCGCGGTCGCGTTCGGAAGGGTCCTGCGGAGCTCCGGGATCGCGGCCTCGCCCGCCGAGGTCATCGAGATCCGGCGGACCCTGTCGATGGTCGGCTGTGCCGAGCCGGCGGTCCTGCGTGCGGCGCTACAGAGCGTGTGCGTCAAATACGGCTACGAGACAGCGGGTTTCGAGCGGGCCTTCGAGCTTTTCTTCCTCGGCGCCGAACCCGATAGCGCCGACGAGGACGACCTTCCCCGGGCCCGCGGCGTCGCGGCCGATCTGCCCGATGACGTGGTCTGGGACGAGGAATTCGAGGGCGCTGCCCGCCAGATCGGCGCCGACGAACACACCGACGAGATCGGCCACCTGATGGCCGACGATCCCGACGCCGCGCACCGGAACGCCGAGAGCGCTCACCGGGAGGAGAACGACTTCAGCGTCTCGGCCGGCGCCGAGCAGCTCGGCGTCGACCCGGACGGCGGCACGACCGGTGGGGGAGTGACCTACACGGTCGAGGTCGACTCCGCCGACTCGTCGACCGTCGGCGAACTGACCGGATCGGCGGCCCGGGTCTCGAGTCGGCCGCTCGGGCTGACCGGCGCCCACGCCATCCTCGCCGCACTCGACGCCTACGATCCGCGCAAGGCATACGGCACCGACGGCAACGACGACCTCGGCGATGCGCGGAGAGCCGAACTCGAACGCGCACTGGGTGCTTTCGTCGACGCACTGGTCGCCCGACTGGACGCCGACGGAGTCGTCGAGGCAGTGTCCGGCGCGGACCGGCGGGCCGAGGGGTACGTCGACCAGGCGGAGATCGATCGCGCGTGCCACCGGCTGATCCAGCGCATGCGCGGCGCGCCGCGACGGGTGGTCCGTCCGGTCGACCGTGGTGCGCTGGACATCAGGGCAACGATGCGAGCGGCGGCCGCGACCGACGGTGTGCCCGCCGAACTGTGGCGACGCCGCCGGCGCCCCGGTCCGGTCCGGATGCTCGTCCTCGTGGACGTCTCGCTCTCGGTCCGGCCGGTCACGGGGTTCATCCTGCGTCTGGCACAGACACTGCACCGCTTCGGTGACCGTTGCGAGGTCATCGCGTTCGTGGATAGGCCGGTGCGCGTCACGACCGCATTGCGGACCGCGGCCGCCGACTCGGCCCTCGCAGCGGTGCTGGCCGCCGACGGTCTCGATCTCGCCGCGACGAGCGATTACGGGCGCATGTTCGGCGAACTGCTGGGCGAGTTCGGAGACCTGATCAGCAGACGGACCTCGGTACTGGTCGTCGGGGACGCGCGCAGCAACGGACTCGACCCGCGCGTCGACCTCGTCGCCGAGGTGGGCCGGCGATCGCATCGGATCGCCTGGATCACACCGGAACCCGAACGCTACTGGCAGCAGTCCGGGTGCGCGATGGCCGACTACGCCGACCACTGCAGCGGCGTCGTCAGCGTGCGCGACGGTGCCGAGATGCTCGCGCGCTGCGACGAGTTGGGTGCGGCGCTCCGATGAGGTGGGTAGCGTCGGGGTACCGGTGAGACGACCGGCCGGTGTGGTCGAGCGGAGTGGTCGGGACGGATGGATCGGAGGCAGGTCGGATGCTGGGTGACGCGCGCCGCCGGACCTCGGGCCAGGTCGCCAAGTTCCACACCCCGGAGATCGTCCTCGGACCGGGAGCCTTCGGAGAGGTGCCGGTGGCGACGGCGGGACTCGGGATGCGCAGACCGTTCGTCGTCAGCGACCGTTGTCTCGAGCGCACGCCCTGGTACGCCCAGCTGATCGCCGGGCTGCGCGCCGGTGGACTCGACGCGGCGTCGTACCTGGATGTGTCGCCGAACCCGCGGTCAGGCGAGGTCGCGGCCGCGTTCCTCGCCTACAAGGCGCACGACGCCGACGGACTCGTCGCACTGGGTGGCGGCTCGGTGATCGACGCCGCGAAAGGGGTCGCCGTGCTGGCTGCAAACGGCGGCCACATCCTCGAGTACGAGGGGATCGACCGCGCGCGGCGACCGCTCCCACCGCTCATCGCGGTGCCGACGACGGCAGGTAGCGGCGCGGACGTCTCCCAGTTCTGCATCATCAACGACGCCGAGCGGCGCACCAAGGTGACCATCATCGGGCGGTCGCTGGTGCCGGATGTGACGGTGAGCGACCCGACCCTGCTGATGACCGCGCCCGCCGAGGTCACCGCGCAGGTCGGCATGGACGTGCTGACCCACTGCGTCGAGGCCTATGTCTCGCTCGCGCACGGGCGGCTCACGGATTCGCTTGCGCTGGAATCGATTCGCGGCGTGTGGACGCATCTCGAACGGCTCGTCGACGATCCGCGTGACCGGGTGGCGGCCGAGGAGATGTCGCTCGCGGCGCTACGGGCGGGGATGGCGTTCACCAACGCGATACTCGGCGCCACGCACGCGATGAGTCACCCGGTCGGCGGGCACTGCGACGCCCCGCACGGCGCGATCAACGCCGTCCTGCTGCCGCACGTGATCCGCTACAACGCCCATGTGTGTGCCGACGGCTTCGTCGACCTGGCCGACGCCATCGGGGTCGAGACATCCGGTGACGCCCGGACCGTCGCCGACCGACTGGCCGATGCGATCGCCGCGCTCGGCGCCCGGGTCGGCATGCCGGCGTCGCTCGAACCGCTGGGCGTGCGCAGCGCCGACCTCGACCGCCTCACCGCCCACGCGCTGGCCGATTCGTGCATGACCACCAACCCGCGGCGTCCGCAGGCCGCAGGCATCCGGGACCTCTACGCCGAAGCGCTGTGATGACCGGTCCGTCGCCCGAGCGAAGCGCTCTCCCCGAACAGGCCGACCTCGAGAGCCTGGTCGGACTCCGCAGCGTCAAGGGCAGCCATTACGCGGCGCTGCGCGGTGTCGAGGCGCGACTGAGTCGCGTCGTCGATGCGCTGGAACGGATTTCGCGCGCGCTCGTCCGTACGGCTGAGGGGCCCGAGGCCCTGGTCATCGCGGTCGTCGAGGCGGCACGGGACCATCTGGGCGCGGACTGGGTCGTCTTCGCGCTCGCGGACGGCCGACTCGAGCAGTCGGCCCCGCGCCACCTGATCAGCGCGAGCGGTGGTCGGCTCTACGCCTTCGAAGGGTCCGAGCGGGCCGCCACACCCGACGACCTGCCCGACGAGGTGCTCAACCGGCTCAACGACATCCTCCGCGGACACGAGACCGTCCTGCACGGCGCGATCCTCCAGGAGGACCACGTCCACGTCCCCGTCGAACTCGACGGCAACGTCGTCGGGGGACTGTCGGCCTGGACACCGGTCGGTCGCATGGTCGATCCCACCGATCTCGTCGTGCTGCGCATCCTGGCCAGCCAGGCGATCGTCGCACTGCTCAACGCCGAGCTGTTCTCCGAGACCGACCGCCACGCAATGGAACTCGCCGAGCGCAACACCGAACTGGAACGTACCCAGCGCGAACTGTCGGCGGCGATGCGGGCGACCGTGCTCAACGAGGAGCGCGGACGGATCGCCCGCGAGCTCCACGACTCGGTCACCCAGTCGGTGCTGTCGGCGGGGGTGCAGATCGAACTGTGTCGCGGCATCGTCGAAGGTCCCGCACTCGATCGCCTGGAGATGGCGGGCCGGCTGACCAAGGAGGCCGTGGAGCAGTTGCGGTCGTTCATCTACGCGCTCAACAACGCCACGAACGCGCCGTCGCCGAGTGTGCGCGACGTCCTGACCGAGCTGTGCTCGTTGCACATGCCGCCGGACCTGCGCACGGCGGTCCACATGCGCGGCCGGGAGCGCGATCTTGCCGATGAGGTCCAGCACGCCCTGCTGCGGATCGCCGGCGAGGCCCTCTTCAACACCGCCGTACACTCGCGTGCCCACCAGGTCACGGTGACCCTCACCTACGCCATGGACACCGTCGCACTGTCGGTCGACGACGACGGCGTCGGTGATCCCGAACATCTGCGCCGGGTGATGCGCACTGCGTCGCTCGGCGATCTCACGGCCGGACGGCACCGCGGCCTGGCCAACATGTCCTCGCGCGCCGCCGAGCTCGGAGGCGAACTGCGGATCCGCCGGTCGCGCATCGGCGGTATCCGCGTCGCGGTGGTGCTGCCGATCGGCACGGCCGGCACCGCGACGCCCGACGACCCGCTCAGAACGAAGGAGTTCGGTTGAGTGACAACGACATCAGGCGCCCCATCCGGACCCTTCTCGTCGACGACCACGCCCTCCTGCGCCAGGGGATGCGGTCGCTGCTGGAGCGCGAGGACGTCGTGGACGTGGTCGGCGAGGCGGGATCGGCCGACGCCGCGCTGGCCGAGGTGAACGCCCGACACCCCGATGTCGTCGTGGTCGACCTCAAGCTGTCGGCGGGCACCGAGTACGAGGGGCTGCGGCTCATCGAGCAGATCGCGCAGCGCCACCCGGAGGTCGCCGCGCTGGTGCTGACCACGTTCCTCGACGACGATCTGGTCGTGCGCGCCGTGCGGGCGGGAGCCCGGGGGTACGTGGTCAAGGATGTCGACACGACCGAACTCGTGCGCGCGATCCAGGCGGTGTCCGGCGGCGGCAGCGCCTTCGACCCGCGCAGCGCGGCCGTCGTCCTCCGCGCGGTGTCCGGCGAGAACGAGAAGTCCGAGGCACTCAGCGACCGGGAGCGCGAGGTCTTGCGGCTCCTCGCCGACGGGCTGTCGAACAAGCGGATCGGCGAGACGCTCTACATCTCGGAGTCAACCGTGAAGTTCCACATTCGCAACATCATTCGCAAGCTCGGGGTGTCCAAGCGGACCGACGCGGTGTACATCGCCAGCAAACGCGGGCTGATATGACGCGGTCGCTCGGTACCGCGGCCGGACTCGAGGAATCAGGACCCGGGGGTGAGGACGAGCCATCCGCCGTGATCGACGAGGACCTCGGCGCCGGCATGCGGGACGGCTCGAGCCCAGCCGCACAGGTCGTTCTCGGTGAGCCGGACGAGGTGGCCGAAGTGCGGGCTCGGCTCGTCTTCGAACGGCACGCCGATGACCACGCGCTGCCGGGCGACCCGGAGGGCCTCGCCGATCGCGGCGTGCGCCCCCGCGGGATCGAGGTGTTCGAGGAGATGGATGAGCGTGACGGTGTCGGCCGAGTCGTCGGCGTAGGGGAGAGCGATCGCGTTCCCGACGGTTGCGACGACGGGCAGTCGGAGTCGGTGAGCGGCGTCGGAGAGCAACGACACCGCTCCGGGCGAGATGTCGCAGGCCGCGACCTGGAGACCGTCCAGGGCGCAGGCGAGAGCGAAGAAGCCGAAGCACGATCCCACCTCGAGGACGGCCCCGCCCGAGACGAGTCTCCGCGCGCGTTTGTGGACGGGCGCGAATGCCGATGCGCCCGTGCGTAGTTCGCGAAGCGAGTTGTCGTAGAAAGCCGCCCACGCGTCGGTGGACCTACTCGCCGAGGTGCGGATGATCCCCATCGCGGCGGATTCGAACTGCGACTGCCCGGCCAACACGCCGGCCTCGACGAGAGCGACGAGTCCGTCGACGACCACGGCGTCGGAGATGCTGTGCTCGTCGAAGGGATGGGCGATGTGCAGGACGCCCGCCTGTCGGCGCCAGGAGAGGAGACCGCAACGCGTGAACCCCTCGGGGACAAGCGCGGACGAGACAACCCGCGGTGGGAGTCCGGGTACCGGCGATGCGCCGATGGGCGCGGTCGTCGGGGTCGTGGCCAGTTCGGTCGCGGTCATGTTTCGACCGTATGAACCCTCTGACCTGCGCATAACTGACCGACCGGGGGTGATGACCTGTCCGAAAGGACGGTCTGCGACGCACGTCACATCGATGTGATTCACCGAAATCCGCGCGCAGCAGCGGGATTCGACTCCGATGGGAAAGCGATGACCTGCGACGATGGCTGTACTGGCGGGCGGCGAGCAGGCGATTTGACCCCAGCGATCCGCTTGCGTAACTTTCTTCAAGTCAGCGAGCCACGGCGCCGCCCCGGAAGGGCCTGGAAGGGTCTGATGGTGGGGAGTGGAGACCGGGTTTCTTGGCTGGCCGCCCCTGAATATTTTGGCTTGAGTCGTTGTGGCTCGGGTAGAGTGTTTGGGGTTGCTGGGTCTCTCAGTGGTTCGGAATTCTTCGGGGTTGCGGGCTGCGGGTGGGGTCTGGTAGGCTGGAAGAGTTTCCCCGGAGACGGGGTGGCTGGCAAGGTTGAATGCGAAGTCTGCTGGTGGGAGCCCTGATTTGGGGTGGGTAGCTGGTGGGTGTGTGTTCTTTGAGAACTCGATAGTGTGATGATGAATTGTCTGATGCCAATGTGGCATCGTGCATCTTTGTGGATGTAGATGTTTGTTTTTTGTGTGGCGTTCGGGCCCCGTCCTGGGTGTCACATTTTGCTAGGTTTATTTTGGTCAGGTTGTGCTTTCCTGATTGTGTTGAAACGCC